>JBGVTE010000057.1:0-31046 GCA_041862375.1 Candidatus Aminicenantaceae bacterium | reverse complement strand
ATTTCTTTTCCCAGAAAATAAAAAAGAATAATCGAAAGCGCAGCCAGAAGAGGATTAAGAAGCCATGGTGCATTTATGAACAAAGCCAGCATCAATAAAAAAGGATATCCTGGAGTATACTGGCTGTACCATTTACCGTTATTGATTATGTGAGTGAAATTAAAAAATTCCTTTTCACAAGATGAAGGAGCATACAGCTTTCCTGATTTGAATATGTTAGCCTGAAATAGATAAGAGATTTCATCATTTATATGAGGAATGTGATGGAAAACAAAAAATGAGAACAGGTTGGTAAAAATAAACACAAAAAGAGAGCATCCAATTACCAGCCATGGTACTTTTAGTCTTCTCGGCATTGAAAGCACCTCTTTTATCTCTGATACTTCCCTTTCATCCTATATCCCCTAAATTTAAAAAAACTCTAATTTTAATCCGGGAAGTATTCTGGCAGAGAAGAAAGGATATATCAATAGCCTTTTATGATGAATCTCAGGGTGATTTTTCTTTTCTCTTTTCTCATCTCAACTGGTTAGTTTGCGCTTTTCCTGTGGAACAGCGATCCAGGCTTTATTTCAAGCCGTAAACCTTGTGGAGCTGAACAGAAAGCCTTATGTTCTTCAGGCCTGAATTCAGAGCTTTCTTCAGAATCCTCATTCCTCTATTCATACTCCACTTGCGGTTGGATTGAGGTTGAAGGAATAGAGGAGTTTCCAAAGGGAATTCTCTCCTTAGACTGCGGATGACATCAAACTCAAGCTCTCTGGTAACAAGTACTTTCACCTCTTTCGCTTTATCCCTGTATTCGGGATGAAAGAAGTACTTCTCTGGCTTGGGGGAGACGGTGTACCAGTCAACAGGTAACGGATGATAGAAAGTGCCATTCGTTTCGACTTGAATTCTGATATTTTCTCTTTTCAGTTCTCGAATGAGACCGGTTATATCCTGAAGGAGAGGCTCTCCACCTGTTACACACACCCATCTGGCAGGAAATCGGCGTCTAAGGCTTTTTATTTCTTCTACAACTTTAGCCACTGAATAATCCTTCCCTTCTTTCCAGGAATATTTAGTATCGCAAAACCTGCACTTGAGGTTGCAGCCAGAAAGGCGCACAAAAAGAGTTGGACACCCTTGCCGGAGGCCTTCACCTTGGATGGAAGGAAATATTTCAGTTATCTTCAGAATATGCGGCAGCGGCATTCTCTGATTCCCAGACAGTAACTTCCTTGAGGGGAAAGTGTTGTTTTAACTCTTGGAAAAAATGTCGAGCTAAATTTTCAGCGGATGGATTGAACTCGTAGATTTCGTTGAGAAAGGTGTGGTCTGGAAGAATTTCATTCAGTTTTTTTTTAATTTCTGCGAAGTCTATCCCGATTCCCCTTTTATCCAACTCTATCACTCTCACCTGGACTTCTACCCTGAAGGTGTGGCCATGGATTTTTTCGCACTTTCCTCTGTAATCCTTTAAAAAATGTGCTGCTTGGAACTTTTCATTTACCTTAAGAATCCATCTCATATTTTCCCTTCCTTTTTTAGCCTCTTGAGAAGAGGATCCTTTTTGCCTGCTTCGCGCCATGCTTTGCGGCGTATAAGACATGAAGCACATTTAGTACACGGAATTTCTTTTCCTGCGTAGCAGGAAATAGAGTAAGAATAATCTGCCCCGAGAGAGAGCCCCTCTTTTATTATCTCTGACTTCTTGAAATCCACAAAAGGTGCAATAATTTTAATGTTCTCATGGGTAAAGTATGCTTTTGTCCCCAGGTTAATCGCTTCTTCCATAGCTTTGACGAATTCCTCTCTAGTATCAGGATAGTGAGGAGAATCAATTGTGTTGAAGCCACAGGCAATTGCCTTTATTCCCTTTGGCTCAGCCCAAGCTGCAGCTAAAGCTAAGAATATGCCGTTGCGGAAGGGAACGTAGGTTGAAGGAGGACCACTCTCAAGTTCTTTAAGATTCTTATACTGAGGCAAAGGAAGCTTTGAATCTATAAGAGAAGAGCCTTCCATCTGGTTGAGGTTTATATGGAGTATAGTATGAAAGACATTGAGATTTCTGGCGATCCGGCGAGCTAACCGTATCTCCAGACTGTGACGTTGGCTGTAGTCAAATGTTAAAGCATGAACCTTCTCGAAGTGATTCAAAGACCAATAAAGGACAGTTGTTGAATCTATTCCCCCGGAAAAAAGAACAATGCATTCTTTCATCTTAGCCGATTCTAATCCAGATAATAAAAGATAGAATCCTTTTTTTCAAGATGGGGTCAGGCTTTCATAACTTTCATAACTTTCATAATTTGATTTCAACTTTCTATTTACCTTAATTCTTAACAATTCTAGATCCTTATTTTAGATTATAAAACTTATGAAAGTTATAAAATTTATGAAAAAACTTAGGATGCCTGTTGACATCGTCAACAAGCGGTGCTATATCTTTCGAGAACTTTTTAGAGAGATAAGAAAACATAGATGTATTTAGAAATCTTGCGGGTAAGTTACTAAAATAAAAGAGGCAGTATGGATGAACAAGACTTAGTATTCCCGGAAAGAGCGTATGAGTTGCTTTCTTTAGCCGCACAGGGAAGAGACCTCACTGTAAGGGATGATCAGCATGATTTTTCCTGGCTCCTGTACATATTCAAAGCTAGCAGGAAAAGAAGACAGAGATTCCGATTGATTGATTCCGGGAAGTTCGATGCCTTTAAGCTGGAACAGCTCGGAAATGAAGGAGTGGATCTCTACACTTCAAATGAAGCAAGACCCAAGCCTGAGGAGCTTGAGCTTATAAACAGAAGTTGCAAGAGAGGCAGAGCCATTGTTGCCTATTCTCATCAAGGCTCCATAAATAGAGAAGAAAAAAAAGGGTCTAACACTGAGAAATTTACTTTAACTGCTCTCAGAGATATGGGAAAAAACGGAATTTATTTTTACCTTTCAAACCGCAAATGGAAGCACGATTTCTCCCTGCTCAGTGAATTAGCTTATTTTTGCCAGAAGGGCGGGAGCTGGCTTGTTTACTATCACTACGGTCCTTTAGAAACGTCCCTGGAGGATTTGGCAAGAAATGGAGCCTGGATTCATATTTCCGATCAAAGTGTAAGAGAGCCAAAGGGCACTGAACTCTTAATGAAAATCCTCGAATCCAGGTCATCTAAACGAACTAATCTTATACTGCACTTAGAAGAAGAATGGAAGGCTTCCCAGCTCCGCGATATCATCAATGCTGAAGCTATAGTCCTCTTTCAGTCTTCTCTCACTGATTACAAATCTCCTCTGAGACCGTTAGAAAGGGAATCGAGAAAAAGAAAAGTAGATTTTAGAAGTTATTATCTTTACCCTTACCTCATGATATAAAAAAATGTACAGTTTTAATTTTCTGTTTAATCTGCCTTTCAGCTCTTCAAAAAAAAGAAACTATAAGCTATAATGGCTCATAAATTTTTCAAAAGCAAGCCCATTGATAATATTTCCTATCAGGAGGAACAGCTTTAAAATAAGTAAATTAAATCTAAATATGTAAGAAGCTTTTAACAATGAAAGAAGAGATTAAAAAAAGCGAAGCACTGAATGCTCTTAGAAAGGTTAAGGAAGCTGAGGAAAAAGCCCGGAGGTGGATTAATCGCGCTCGAGAAAAACAAACGAGAGAAATAATTCAAAAAGCAGATGATGAAGCGAAGGAAATAAGAGAAAAATTACTTAAGGAAGCCAGAAAAGAGGCTGAAAAAAGAAAACAAGAAATTATTCAAGAAGCTACAAAGAAAGCTGAAAGCATAAAAAGAGAGGCTGAGGAAGAAAGCAATGCTCTCAGCAGGAAAGCGGAAGCGTTAATCCAAGAAGCTGTAAATAAAGTCTCAGCTAAAATTAAAGATTTTATGAAGGGAGGAATTTACTAATCAATGGCTTTGGCTGAAGTTGATAAAGTCCAGATTATTGGCCATGCTGAAGTCAAGATGGAGCTGCTCTCTTCGCTTCAGGAAGCTGGCCTCATTCAACTCGAGGAGACAAATTTTGAAGATCTTGAACTGGACTCCTCCTCTCCGGAAGTTACAAATTTGGAGCACACGCTTTTCAGGTTAAACCAGGCTATAGATTATTTTTCCCAGTGGGAAGATAAAGGTTTCATGAAAAAGATCCTCGCCCAAAAACCTCGTCTTGAGAG
Source organism: Candidatus Aminicenantaceae bacterium (assembly GCA_041862375.1). GTDB lineage: Bacteria > Acidobacteriota > Aminicenantia > Aminicenantales > Aminicenantaceae > WVZL01. Next base: position 26,890 of record JBGVTE010000057.1, on the reverse strand, counting down.
CAGAAAAAGGAATGAAATTCTTTCCTTTGACTATAACTCTATCCTGGATGAAGTAGAAAGGCTGGAAGGAGAAAAAAGTGAATTAATGTCAGAGATTAAGTTTTTAGAGAAAGAGAATGATTTCCTTGCCCCTATCAAGGACCTGAGCCTTCCCGTTGCATCTTTAGAATCCACATATTCCACAGAAATTATGCTGGGAAGCTTGCCACTTTCTCAATTTGAGAATATGAAAAAAATGATAGAAGAAGATGCTGTCTGGTTTGAAGTCATAAATCAGGGAAAAAGACTCATATACATCCTGCTTTTTTACCTGAAGAAAGAAAAGACGAATATTGAACTTAAACTTAAAGAACTGCATTTTAATCCCGTTCACATTACTGAGCCTATAATGCGCAGGGCTGGAGATGAAGATAGAATAGAAGATGTTATGGAGAAAATTTCTGAGGAAATAAAGGAGAGGATAAAAAAAATTGAAGATTTGGATAAGGCAGGAAGAAGCTTCTCAGTTAACCGAGAAAAATTAATGCAGGTTCATGATGTTCTTGCCAATGAGAAAGAGAAAATCCTTTCCACTTACTTCCTTGGTAAGACAGAACAGGTTTTTTACTTGGAGGGCTGGGTTCGCTCTTCAGATATCGAGCACCTTAAATCAAGGCTAAAGCCTTTCTCACACGGTATCCAGCTTTACTTTCGTCCACCTCTGTCCGATGAAGATCCTCCTTCGATCCTTGAAAATCCAAAGACTGGAAAACCATTTGAGCTTGTGACAAAACTCTTCGGCCTTCCTCAGCGGGGGTCTTTTGACCCAACACTTCCTTTAGCTCCTTTCTTTTTTATTTTCGTGGGCTTATGTGTAAGTGAAGCTGGCTATGGCTTTTTAGTGACACTATTAAGCCTCCTTTACATAAAGTATGCCAAGCCCAAGGGTGGGCTGCTCCAGTTTTTAAAATTACTTGCCATTTTAGGAGTTTCAAACGTAATTCTGGGCACATTAGTTGGAGGCTGGTTTGGTTTTCCCTTACGAAAGCTCATGGTTTTAGACCCTCTTCAAGACCCTCTCTCTTTTCTAGCACTCGCAATCATTTTAGGCTTTATTCAGGTCTGGTTTGGAACACTCCTCAGATTGATCGACGGAATAAGAAACAGGCAATTTATCAAGTCTATTTTTGTGCAGGGAGGATGGCTTTTGCTGCTTCCTTCCCTTGTCCTCTATTTTCTGACAAAGCACTCAGTTTGGGCGATCCTTAGCCTTGCAGGAGCTGCGGGAATTGTTTTTTTTGCTTCACCCAGCCGCAATCCCTTCGCTCGATTCTTTGGCGGGCTTTACAGCCTTTACGATATTTCCCGCTATATAGCAGACGTCCTTTCTTATTCCCGGCTCCTTGCGCTAGGGCTTGCAACGACTGTCATTGCCATGGTAGTAAACACACTGTCCCAGACCGCGCTCGGTATACCATGGCTGGGATGGCTCGTAGCGGCGTTTATTTTTATTGGAGGCCATCTCTTTAATCTGGGGATTAGTTTCCTGGGCGGATTCGTTCATTCCATGCGTCTTCAATTTGTGGAGTTCTTCAGCAAATTCTTCAGGTCCGGAGGGAGACCCTTTGAGCCATTTGAGATGGAAAGCAAGTTTGTTGAATTTATATAAATGAATTTGTTCAGTTAGAAAGTAAGGAGGTTGGGCAAATGACCTTAGGTTTGACCTTAGCAGTTTTAGGCGGAGCTTTAGCATGCATTCTTGGCGGAATAGGTTCAGCGATTGGAGTGGGCTTGGCAGGACAAGCTTCTAGTGGGGTGATGAGTGAAGATCCTGAAAAATTCGGGAGCCTTCTTCTTTTGGTGGCTCTTCCTGGCACTCAAGGAATCTACGGATTTTTAAGTGCCTTCTTAGTCATACTCAAGGTAGGGTTTGTAGGAGAAATAATAAGCAAAATTACCGTCTTCCAGGGTTGGCAGATTCTCATCTCCTGCCTGCCTGTCGCCTTTGCCGGTCTGGTCTCAGGAATCCATCAAGGGAAGGTCTGTGCTTCTGGAGTTTACATGGTTGCTAAACAGCCCAAAGACCTGATGAAGCCGGTCATCATGGCTGCTCTTGTGGAAACCTATGCAGTCTTAGGATTGCTCATCACGATTCTCCTGCTCAACGGTATAAAACTTTAAAGCTTTGGGAAAAAATCTGAAGGAATAATCATGAGTCTTGAGGGAATTCTGGAAAAAATCAACAAAGATGCTCAAGCTGAAGCAGATAAAATAATCAAAGAAAGCAATAAGAAAGCCCGGGAAATAATAGACTCTGCTCGTAAGGAAGCTTCCGCACTCGCAGCTGCCCTGATAGAGGAAGCGGAAAGAAAGGCCCAGCTTGAATCAAGCCGTATTATCACTCAAGCCCGAATGGAGAAAAGGATTAAAATCCTTTCTCGGAAAAAGGAGATTATCAATGAAATTCTTGAGAAAGCTCTTGCCAAGGCAGATTTTAAAGAAGAAGAGCTTAAGAAGAAGATAGTTTTCAAAGAGGGAGAGCGGGAAGAATCCTACAGCAGGGAGAAACTGATAGAAGAACTTCGGCCTAGAGTTGAGAATTACATACTTGAGGTTTTGAAAATATGAAGAGGCCATCGAGACTTGACTATGCCTACGCTGTCGGCCGCGTACGCGTTTTAGAGAAAAAATTAGTCGACAGAGCAGTCTTCTCAGAAGCTGCCGAAGAGAAGGATTTTCCCAGTGCAATGAAAATTGTTTTTGATTCCGGGGCATTTTCTGAAGAGATGATTAAGGCAAAAAATTCAGAGGATTTAGACAATCTTATCGAGAAAGAGGAAGAGGAACTCGAAAGAGAATTGGATGAACTTCTTCTTGAGAAGGAAATATTTGATATCTTTCTCAAAGAAAAAAAGCCACGAAAGGCACTTGCAGTTTCAAAAGGCTCAGACTACGGTTTCATAAAAGATTTCATCAAGCACAAAATTGATTTGGCAAATCTCAAGATTTTCTGCCGCCTTAAGTATTTAGGTGCCCCTAAAGAAAAATTTGAAATGCTGAGTTTGGAAGGAGGCTTTCTTGATGTGAAAATTCTCCTCGATAACTTTGATTCTCCCTTCCCTGAGATCGCAGATCTAATCCAAGCTACTCCTTATGAGAAGCTGTGGAAAAAAGGAGTTGATACTCTCGAAGAGAAGGAAACATTTATTGACCTGGAGCGAGGAATTGAGGACTTTTTGATGATCTACTTAAAGAAAGCAAAACATATTGTCTTCGGGCCAGAGCCAGTTTTTGCCTACGGAGTGGCTAAAAGACATGAGTTGAACTTGGTGAGACTCTTAGGGATTGGGACATTGAGCAATATTCCTCCAGAGATTTTGAAGAAAAGGATAAGTGGGACCTATGTTTGAGAAGGTAGCTATAGTGGGAGACGAAAATATAGTTTTTGCTTTCAGAGCTCTGGGAATAAAAGTGTTTTCTCCGAAAAGCATAGAGGAGGCCAAGGAAATTATGGAGACATTAGAAAAGGAGAATTTTGCTCTCTGTCTCCTGCACCAGAGCTTTCTTGAGCCATTGAAAAAAGAGCGGAAGGAATTAGAAAAGAAATTTTGTCCTGTGGTGGTGGGCTTTAACGACTACAGAGAAGTGCCAGACCAAATAAAAAGTATAATGAAGGAGACAGCCATTAAAGCCACGGGTTCAGATTCTTTAATGAGAAGAAAGGAAGGAGATGAAAGAAGGTAAAATAATTCGCGTTGCCGGCCCCCTTGTCGTGGCCTCTGATTGCCTAGGGGCTAAAATGTATGACATGGTCAAAGTTGGGAAGCTGGGACTTATAGGTGAAATCATCGAATTACAAGAAGATAGGGCTTTTGTCCAGGTTTACGAAGATACTACTGGTATTGGGCCAGGGGAACCCATTCTCCTTACTGGAAAGCCTTTGAGTGTTGAGCTAGGGCCGGGCCTGATTAGTTCCATCTATGATGGCATCCAGAGACCTCTAGATATCATCAGAGTTCAAGAAGGAGATTTTGTTACAAGAGGCATAGAGCTACCTTCCCTCGACCGAAATAAAAAATGGGCGTTTGAACCTTTTGTTGCTAAGAATCAAATGATTGAGGCCGGAGATTTTCTAGGAGAAGTCAATGAAACACCTCTTGTTAAGCATAAAGTCATGGTACCTCCTGGCTCAGAAGGAAAGGTTGTGGAGATTAAGAAAGGAAAGTTCAACGTTGAGGAAACTGTGGCCAGAATCCAGACCAAGACTGATTTGAAAGATATTAAGATGTACCAGACGTGGTCTATACGCAGGCACCGGGATGTCAACGAGCGACTCATGCCCGATGAGCCTCTTACGACAGGTCAAAGAGTTCTCGATACCCTCTTTCCTCTTGCTAAAGGGGGAACAGCTTGTGTGCCTGGTCCCTTTGGCAGCGGCAAGACTGTAGTCCAGCATCAGCTTTCTAAATGGTCAGACGCGCAAATAATAGTTTTTGTAGCCTGCGGGGAAAGGGGGAACGAGGTGGCTGACCTTCTTCTCAGCTTTCCAGAATTGAAAGATCCTAACACAGGACGCCCGCTCCTAGAAAGAACTGTCATCATTGCCAATACCTCAAACATGCCAGTGGCAGCACGGGAGGCCTCTATTTATACAGGAATGACTATTGCTGAGTATTTCAGGGACATGGGCTATTCAGTAGCTCTTATGGCTGATTCCACGAGCCGTTGGGCTGAGGCATTGAGGGAGATTTCAGGGCGAATGGAAGAGATGCCTGGCGAAGAAGGCTATCCCGCATACCTTGCCAGCCGCATTGCTGAGTTTTATGAGCGAGCGGGAAAAGTTATCTGTTTGGGTACTGACAAAAGGTTAGGAGCGCTGAGTGTTATAGGCGCCGTCTCTCCCCCCGGAGGAGATCTGTCCGATCCTGTAGTTCAATCAACGCTCAAAGTGGTTAAGGTATTTTGGGCGCTTGATGACAAGCTGGCAAACATGAGACATTTCCCTGCAATAAATTGGCTCCTGAGCTACAGCCTTTACAGCGAGAACATTAAAGATTACCTCAACTCCAACATAGCTGAGGAATTTACAGACCTCAAGCAGGATGCAATGCATCTGCTCGAACAGGAGTCAGAGCTCTTGGAAATCGCCCGTCTTGTAGGCGTTGAATCTCTTTCGGCCAAAGAGCGTCTTATCCTTGAGTCTGCCCGTTCCATTCGAGAAGATTTTCTCCATCAAAATGCCTTTCACTCCCAAGATACTTACACTTCGATGAGAAAGCAGTATTTGATACTGCGGACAATATTACACTTTCATCATTCTGGCCTCAAGGCCCTTGAAGAAGGCAGAGGCTTACAAGAAATCTTAGACCTTGAAGTCCGAGAGAATATTTCAAAGATGAAATTCCATCCTGAAAAAGATGACGAGATTCTCGACACATACATTAAAGTTGATGAGGCTTTCAAGGAGATGCTCCAGAGCAAAGAATGAGAGGTTGTGATGTATAAGGAGTATATAACTGTCTCTAACATTGTAGGGCCTTTGCTTATTGTAGAAAAAATTAGCGATGTAAAATACGGAGAATTAGTAGAAGTAGAGACTGCTGAGGGCTACCTTCGCCATGGAACAGTACTCGATATCTCTACTGAACAAGCCATCGTCCAGGTTTTTGAAGGAACTGTTGGGCTCGATGTTGATAAATCCCGGGTCAGATTTTTAGGACATTCCCAGCAGCTTGGTGTTTCAGAGGAAATCATCGGTCGTATTTTCGATGGCTCGGGAAAACCAAAAGACCACGGTCCCCAGATCATTGCCCAGAAAATGATCGATATCGGCGGAAATCCCATAAACCCAGATGCACGGGATTACCCCTCTGAGTTCATCCAAACTGGAATCTCCACTATCGACGGCATGAATCCTCTCGTAAGGGGACAGAAGCTTCCCTTGTTTTCGGGAAGCGGTCTGCCCCATGCCCGGATTGCTGCCCAGATAGCCCGCCAGGCAGCCGTTCTGGGAAAGGAAGAGAAATTTGCTGTTGTCTTCGGGGGCATGGGAATTACATTTGAAGAAGCCAATTTTTTCATTGAGGATTTCCGAAACACAGGAGCATTGGAACGGGCGGTTCTCTTTCTTAACCTTGCCAATGAACCCTCGATTGAGCGCATTGCCACACCGCGCTTGGCTTTAACCTGTGCTGAATACTTGGCCTTTGACCTGGATATGCATGTTCTCGTTATCCTGGTGGACGTGACGTTTTACGCTGAAGCTCTTAGAGAAATCTCCGCCGCTCGAAAAGAAATTCCAGGACGGAGAGGATATCCCGGCTACCTTTACACTGACCTTGCTTCAATGTACGAAAGAGCAGGCAGGATCAAGGATAAACGCGGCTCAATTACCCTCATTCCCATACTGACCATGCCTGAAGACGACAAAACCCATCCCATCGCCGATTTAACAGGATACATCACAGAAGGCCAGATCATGCTCAGCCGGGAACTCCACCGGAAAGGAGTCTATCCTCCCATAGATGTGCTTCCCAGCCTATCGCGACTCAAAGACAAAGGAATCGGTAAAGACAAGACCAGGGAAGACCACGCCGACGTACTTAACCAGCTTTTTGCCTGCTATGCCCGGGGAAAGGAAGCACGGGAACTGGCGTTGATTCTGGGAGAGGCTGCCTTGAGTGAGGTAGATAAAATTTATCTGAAATTTTCTGACCTCTTTGAGGATGAATTTGTCAGGCAAGGCGAGACTGAATCTCGAACTGTCATCGGGACTCTGGACATCGGCTGGAAACTTCTTCATACAATTCCCAGGGCAGAACTTAAAAGAATTCGTCCTGAATATCTGGAAAAATATTATTCCAAGGAACAATGAAGCTTGCTGTTAATCCCAATAGAATGGAGCTTTTGCGGCTGCGCAGGCGGCTCCTTCTAGCTGAAAGAGGGCATAAGCTTCTCAAGGATAAGCTCGAAGAAATCATGCGCCGCTTCCTGGAAATCATGCGCCAGCTTTATGACATTCAGGAAGAAGTAAATTCGAAATTCAAAAAAGTCTTCATCTCCTTTGCCTTTGCCCGGACCCGTGGTTCAAAGAAGGAGCTCGAAAATCTTATACCAGAAGGGAAGATTTCTCTTGAGGTTCATAAAGAAAGGATTTTTAATCTATCCATCCCCCGCTTTGAAATAAAACAATTAGAAATTTCCGATTATGACTTCTTCAACACCGAGAGCGAGCTGGATGTGGGTCTACTGAAAACACAAGAACTTCTCGAGGATTTAATGGAGCTGGCGCGGCTGTGGAAGGCAGTTGAACTTCTTGCTGATGAGATTGAGGTCACAAGGCGCCGGGTCAATGCCTTAGAGCATATTCTCATTCCAACTATCAAAGAGACGGTAAGCTATATCTCAATCCGCCTCGAAGAGATGGAACGCTCCTACCAGGTCCAGCTCATGCGGGTTAAGGAGATAATCCGAGCTCATTAATCTGGTTTTTTGCAATAGCTCGTACATGACAGCAATTCGAAACTCAGGAAATTAATATTTAAGACAATACTTCTTTTAATGTATCTAATCCAATTTTCGACCCGCTTATGATTAAGACCACATTTTTTCCTTTGAATCTTTCCTTCTCTTTTAAATAAGAAGCAACTGAAAGGGCAGCAGCGCCTTCGATCAACATGTACTGCTTATCAAGAAAAATTCTTATGGCTTCTTTAATTTCATCCTCTGTAACGAGGATGTAATCATCAACATAATCCCTGCAGATATCAAAAGTAATTGCACCTTCTTCGATACCCCCGACTGTCCCGTCGGAAATTGAAGGTTTCCATTCCACTTCAATAATCTTTCCGGCCTTAATTGATTCATACATTACTGGCGAATTTTCAGGCTGGCACCCGATTATCTCAACGTCTCTATCAATGGACTTTAAGTATCCTGCTATTCCTGCGATTAGGCTCCCACCACCGATGGGGACAAGAATAGTATCTATTCTTTTGATTTGCTTTGACAGTTCGATTCCAATCGTTGCTTGACCGCCAATGACTTTTAGATCATTGTAGGGGGAAATGAATATCTGGTTATTCTTCTCGGCAGTTTCTCTAGCAAAAATCTCTGTTATGTTACAGTCATTGGCATAGAACTTTATGTCTGCATTATAATAACGGAGCGCTTCAATTTTTGCCGGAGATGCATTTTCAGGTAAATATATGGTTCCCTTTATGCCAAATTTTTTAACTAAATAGGCAAAGGCTGCACCATGATTCCCGGATGAAGCTGTAATCACCCCTCCTTCTTTCTCTTTTTCAGATAATGAGAGAATTTTGCTCATCGCTCCCCGCAACTTAAAGGAACCGGTTAATTGAAAATTTTCAAACTTGAGGAAAATCTTGCACTTTCCCAAACTACTAAAATAGGGAGAATACTCCACTGGTGTTTCCCTGATGTATTTTCTAATTCTTTTCTCTGCTTCTAAAGCCTCTTTTTTTACGTCTATACCATGGGACATTTCTTTATCACTCATTCAATAAATACCTTTTTATTTCAATAGAGTATCTTTTTGATCCTTGCAATTCAAGGAAAAGTATTTAAGCATTTATTTCCTGATATAAAAAACCTAAAGGATTTAGCATGTGATATTTTAATAAAAAAGAGTGGAAGTATTCCATCTAAAAAACGGAAATTCCTTCTATGAAAACAACTCGGGGCGATAATGACGGAGGCTTATAGAATCGCAATTTTAAAAACCAGACATTTTAAAATGCTATCAATGCCCGGTAAGATCTAAGTTGGGACAACTATACACTTATGTTAAAATTTTTTCATGAGGCAATAAGGGGAGTTGATGTCAGTCATAAAATGTTATATTATGAAAAAGACGTGATTAAGACATGAAATGCCTAGTTTTACCTGCAGGTTTTTTGTTAATGGTTTTTATTAAATCAAAGAGAATTTAATAGAATCAGCTTCAAAAGAGGAGATAGACTGAATTGAAAATTTTCAGAAAAAAATTCATTATGCTGATGCTTATGACTTTGATTTTTCTGGTAGTTTTTTTAACAAGTGGCCTTCTTCATCAGAATAGAAAAATCTGGGAGAAGAACTCATTTTCTTTCCAAAATGTTGGATCCTCCCAGATATCTTACAAGCTCCCTCCAGGATTTTCTGAGCAATTAGTATTTCAGTCTGGGGAAGATGAAATTGCAGATTTGTACTTATTATCACAATCAGGCATCAGGAGATTGACTGAAAATAACTTCCCAAAAAGATATCCTGTGTTTTCTCCTGACGGTAAGAAGATCCTCTACATGGCTGCACCGGAAAACAAGTGGCAGCTATATATAATGACTCTGGAAACGAGGAAGATCGAAAGAGCTTTCAAGGAAGATGGAAATTTCTTGAATCCCTGCTGGGCTCCAGATGGAAAGACGATTGTCTTTGAGACAGATATATGGGGTGAACTAGAACTGGCAAAATTTGATCTCCAGAAAAAAGTTATAATCCGGTTGACAGATACACCTGGGAAGAATTCCCTCCCTGATTGGTCACCAGATGGAAGTACTATTGCCTTTACAGGAAACAGGGGGAACGGCTGGTTTGTCGCTTTATTGGATCTTTCCACTAAAAATATCACAAAATTGACTGGTCTCGGAAATTGCAGACCTGACTGGTCTCCGGATGGCAATTGGATAGCATTTGTTTCAGCAAAGGAAAAGCATACTGATATTTGCCTAATGAGACCTGACGGCTCAGATATTAATAATCTGACAAATGATCCTGATCATAGTGACTATCATCCTACCTGGTCTAGTGACGGGAAAAGGATCTATTTTTCTAGATTCGAGGAGCGGGAAGGGCATTGGCATCTCTGTGTAATCAATTCCGATAGCACAAATCGTTTTCAGATCACTTTTGGGAACAGAAAACACAAATTTCCTGACGTTTACTGAAGGACAAGCCATTAGATATTTTTCAATATCATTACAAGCATTAAAATCACCCTAATTTCCGCTGTGACATTTTTGTGACCGCTTACATCTGTTTTCTTATTTCGATTCTTGCAGGACAGAAGAAAGATACTGGCTTAGTCCTATTTCCTGAACAATATCGAGAGCTTTTCGCTGAGAAACTCCTTCTCCACTCCGTAGAGACTCAAGGATACGGATGATAGAGAGGGCAACTTCGGCTGTCTGGCCTACCTCTTTTCTGTTTTTTAGATGGCGTATAGCTTCAAACAAGACAGCATTTGCCTCGCCATAAGAAATTGGCCTCCTGATACCATAGAGCTTGACCCACTGAGGGCGGCTGACAATGTCATTCACATGAGACTGGATGAGGTAGGTAGCTCGTCCTATGAGCTTGAGGTTGCTGGGACTGACATTTGTCATAGTGTTTCCGATAACTTTCCCTAGGCGCGCCATAACCCCTGTTGAGTGAGTATTTAGCAGGACTTTAAGAGCTATCTGCTTATTTAGACTGAAAGGATCATTTCTGTCTTTTATTTCTAGCACTATAAGAGAATCTTTTCCTTCTTCATCAAAATGAGGAATTTTAGAGATAAGGTTGGATACTTCTTTTGATGATTTATCTGTAACAAGAATAAGAGCTGCTCTCGCTTCCTTTTTCAAGAAGAGATCAATGTATTTTCGGAAAGAAGATCTATCCTGTTTAAGCTCTTCTTCCTCGGGAGTCATGCAAACCACTACTCCCAAATCACCTTGCTCAGGGCCTCTTTTTTTCAGGTTGAGCTCAGAGAAAGAAAAATCATACAGAAACTGTTGCTCATCTCCTGCATGTTTAAGGCTCTCGATGGCTGCCCTTTTGAGGTAAGGGTCTCTTATCTCTTCCTCAAAAGGTTTTCTGTAGAATGCAGCATTAAGTCCTTTGAAGGGCCGGCCGAGAAAAGCCCGCCAGGCATCCTTGAGGCTTGATGCTGGTGTCCAGACCTGAATCCAGCATTTTCTTTTTGGTTCATTCACCGTATCAAGAGGAAAGAGGCGGAATGTCGGGCTGCGCTCGGTACTATCAATAAATACAGTAATAAGGCCCTTTTGGGCAAAGTAAGTGGAGAAATGCCCTGCATCATATGTACGAGCTTCAAGTTCTGTGAATTTGGCTATCGAGGGCATATGCTCTTTAATTTCCCTGAGAATAGTCGAGAATCCCTTGAGCTTCTCTTCCAAACTAAGCTTCCCGTTGAATCCAATCTTTGACATTTCTTTCTTTGAGAGAAATTGTCTAAGCGTTCGCTCAAGAGCAGCTTGGAGAATATTGCCGATGAAGAAAGTTTCGATCGTAGTTGCCTGCATGCGGGTAGAACCAGTTATAGCCTGAGGCCCTGTGGTCAGATTGATCTTGGTAATCCCCTCATCTTCAAGGACTTTTCGACTCCGATTAAAAGGACGAAGCCTTTCATCAGGATTGTTGAAGACAAAATAGAGCCTCTTTCTGGCTTCTTGAGGCTTATAAGCACTTCGCTTCTTCCATTGGTCTAGGGCTGTCAGTATGGTACCGATAACAGATGAAGTTTCACCTCCTTCGGTTACACAGATAACTACATCCCCCCTCTTTATTTTATGGTCTTCGAGTTGTAGGCGCCCGATAAGCTGAAGGTCCTCAAATCCCTCAAGGGAACTGATCAGGGCCCGATCACCACCCGTCATCTCCCCGATGAGCTGATCCTCAACCGAGTCCGCGATGTGGGGCTTGATCTTGGACCAGATTTTTTTCATTCCCTTTATCTTCTTCCAGAAGGGACGCCAGAACGTGCTTTCCATCTGTTTGGCCAGACGGCCAGTCGCGCCACAGCCATAGATATATATTTTACGCTTTTTGAGCAGTGCTTCCTGGACAGCCAGAACAAGCTGCTCCAGCATCTCCTTTTCTTGCGCTAGAGTTTCAAGGCGATCCTCGATATCCTTATCCACAGAAAAAAGCATTTCCAGTCCTGCCTGGCAATCCTTTTTTATTATCTCGCTTAGACTCCATGTTTTTTGATGCCGCTGTTCAGTAAGCAGGGTATGGAGCTGGAATTGAGTTTTGTTCAGGACATAATCAACGGATTCAGCGGATGGGCTGATACCCAATAGCTTGAGCAAGTTCTCTTCAGGCCGAGGACCTGGAGCCTTTTCCTGGCCTAAACCAACGGGTGTAAAAAGCCTTATCGCAAGAAGAAAAATGATGAAAATCAGCGACAAATTTAAAAACTTTTTTAATGAATTCATTTCTCTTTCCTTCTAATTGGGGAGGATTCTATTTTTTTTACAAAATCCATAGATAAAGAGATTAAAACTGTTTTAATTATTGTGGACTGTTTTTTTTATGGCATCTATAGATACAGAGGGTAAAACTGTTTTTGTTTTCATTCTGTATCTAAGTTCAAAAAAAATAGAACCATCCCCATTTTATCCGTACTGATGAGTGTCGTCGATGATATCCCCTTCCTTCCATTCCTTAATCCAATCGCTTACCAGGAAAATCTTCATTTTGCCTTTGGCAGTAGAACAGATGACCCGATTAAGACCGGCATTAATAATTATTTTTTTGCATATGAAACAGGGAAATGCATCTATGGGCTTATTATCCCCATAATTACTGCCGCAGATGTATATGTCACCTCCCAGGAGGCTCACTCCAGCTCTGGCAGCATTTATGATTACGTTCTGTTCAGCGTGCACACTCCGGCACAGCTCATAGCGCTGGCCGTGGGGGATGTTGAGCTTATCCCTCAGGCAAAAGCCGTGCTCAAAGCTTGCTTTTGTTTTTCTCGGTGCCCCTGCATATCCTGTAGAGATGATTTGATCATCGCGGATAATAATGGCTCCGATTGAGCGTCGATAACAGGTACTCCTTCGGGATACCTCCCTGGCAATTCCAAGATAATATTCGTCCTTGGATATTCTTCTCGGTTTCATAATAGTGCCTCCACTTTTTGGTGCAAATCTTCCAGAGTGCCGTCATTGATGATAGTCACATCTGCCATATTCATGCAGTTATGTAACTGTTGCCCTTTCTCTGAATTTGTCATTTCTTCCTGTTCCTTCCTGATGAATTCTTGATAATTAGAAGCTGACTCTTCTCTTCCTCTCCTCTTTGCTCTTTTGTATCTCACCTTAACAGGGGCGTCAACGGCGACAAGAATAAAATCTTTTTGTCTCCTGAAGAATTCTACTTCCTTGGGATTTCTTATGCTGTCTATCACAGCTTTTCCCTTGATTCTCTTCTTTACGAGGCGAGCAAGAATATCAGCTCCGAATTTTTCTCTGAGATGATTTCCCATTTTAATCAGGTTATTTCTGCTTACCTCTTCTCCTTTTTTTCTCACTTCATCCCGAATCAAGTCTGACAGGGAAAAGTAGCTGAATCCCTTCTTTACAAGATACGCAGCTACCACTCCTTTCCCTGCTCCATTTGTTCCTGTTAATCCTATAAGACGCATTTCCTTTTTCATTTTCTGAAAAAGCGGGGGACACTCTTTATGTAATTCCGAAGCGGGCTTCCTTCTAAAATCCTCGGAAAATGAGAGACAAGGGAAAGGAGAGACTTTGCTTTTTCTTTTAACCGGTTGTGGTGAAAAAGAAATAGGGAATTCTCTAAAATACTATGCCAGGAATGGTCGTAGGGATACCACCACAGTTGGTTCTTTTTCGTGATAAAGTCTAAGCTCACAAACTTAACATTCACCAGCTCTCGAAGGCCAAAAGGACCGTGGCTGCGGCCGATCCCGCTCATTTTAATTCCTCCCCATAATGCCCCCGGTTCAACAAATGAGAACATGTGGTCATTGACGGTCACAGTCCCTGCTTCAATTTCACCCGCCATCCAGGAAGCTTTCTTCTTATTCTTTGTCCAGATAGAAGCAGTAAGCCCGTAGCTTGAATCATTAGCCAGAGACAAGGCTTCTTCTGGATCTGAGAAAGTCATTATCGGCAGAGTGGGGCCGAAGGTCTCCTCATGCATGATTTTCATTGAATGATTAACATTGGTTAACACTGTTGGCTGGAGAAAATAGCCTGGTAATTCCTCTATCTTGCTTCCTCCATACAGAATCTCTGCTCCCCTCTTCTTAGCATCCTCGATGTGCTCTTCCACGGTTTTTAACTGCTGGGAGGTTGCTAACGGTCCCATATCAACACCTGCCTCCGAGGGATTGCCGACTTTAATCTTTCTCGTCAGGTTTAATACTTTTTCTATAAATTCGTCCGCTATTTCTTGGGCAACATAAACTCTCTCTACAGATCCACAGCTCTGACCGGCGTTCATAAAAGCGCCCCAGACAGCGCCGCTCGAAGCCCTTTCTAAGTCAGCATCCTCAAACACAATCATCGGGTCTTTTCCTCCCAGCTCAAGAATAATGTTGTTCAAATTCCGGCTGGCCAGTTCCATTATTCTTTTGCCGGTGGGAACACTCCCTGTAAACATGATTGTTTGCACGTCTGGATTTACTATTAATTCCTCCGCCAGGGGGATCCTGCAGCTCAGGATATTAGAAACTCCAGGGGGAAGGCCTGCCTCCATGAGAATCTCGCCCACCATCAGCCCTGTGAGCGGTGTTGATGTTGATGGCCTGAGGATAACTGAATTCCCTGCAGCGAGAGCACTTAAAATTTCACAAAAAGGAATGACAAAGGGGAAATTCCAGGGAGAGATGATAAAAGTGACTCCCAAAGGGTGAAACTGGAATGAGCTATTTTTATGGTAAAAAAGATAAAAATGGTGCTTCATCTTTACAGGCCTTAGAGATTTTACTGACTCATGAGCATAGTAATCCAGAGCTTCAAGGCTGCTCATGACTTCGACAGCCAAAGATTCAGAAAGAGGAGAACCTTTTTCCTCGGTTATCAAACGAGCTGCTTCTTTACTCCTTCGAAGGAGAATCTTCTTTGCATTCAGGAAAATTTTTTTCTTTTCTTTTAGAGAAAAATCCTTCCACACGGGGAAAGCCGCTTTTGCTGCTTCTACAGCTTTTCGGCATTCCTCATGCGATGCCAGGCATGCCTCTCCAACAGGTTTCAGAGTTGCCGGATTGATGGACTGTATTTTTTCCGATGTTTCAATCCTGCGGTTGTTGATGAGGAGTCTGCCGTCCATGATAGTTAAAACCTCCCGCTGAAGAATCGTCTGCACCAGGATAGAAACAGGAAAAGATAGGAATCTATTATGAGGTCAAGTCGGAACATCGGGTTCAAGATGTGCTTTTTAAAGAGGAGCTTGAGAATGAGGTCTTTGTGTTTTGGAGGGCAGCCTCTGATACTCCTTCGCTTTCGTGCTTTTATTTCTCCTTGGATTTCAGAACAGCTGCCGATAATCATCAGCTTCTCCGCAGATACATCTTTTTTATATTTTCCGATAACAACTGTCCAATGGGGCAGATCCTTCCAGAGATCGGATTTTCTATCTTTAATCATGTAAAGCCAATCCAGAAAAACTCCGTGGCAACCACCCACGCAGTAAGGATCACCGCTCAAGACTTTGATATTGCCTTCAACGTCATCAACTTTTAAAAGTCCTGTTTCCCAGCCTTTTGTTTTTTGCCGGATTTCTGGAAGAGAAATGTCTCCTTTAATATCAA
Organism: Candidatus Aminicenantaceae bacterium; assembly: GCA_041862375.1. GTDB lineage: Bacteria > Acidobacteriota > Aminicenantia > Aminicenantales > Aminicenantaceae > WVZL01. The sequence continues at coordinate 11,343 of JBGVTE010000057.1, read as the reverse complement.
TTTCTTCGAGGCTCAGGGGTCCGTAGCCTCTCTCATGAGCTAAGCGTAGATGGTTGATCCGGGTAGGGTCGAGATGAAATATGTGTGCGCAGACTACATCATGGGCAAGAGGATTGTCTGCCATTATGACTAATCCTAGATGCCTACCGTGCTGAGTAAACTGATTTCCCCCCGTGGCGGTTTCAATGGCATCAGTGGCAATAAAATCAGGAAAGCCAATCTCCAAGAGATCTACTATTTTTTCATCAAGGTTGAAATTGTGGTTCCACATTCTTTGCCTATCCAGGAGAATTCCCATGTTGAGCTTAATGGCCCCTGTCAGTCCCTGTGAGAGGACGTTAGTTTTCAGCTTGGGTGCATAGACGAGAAAGTCAGAGTCCACGATTTCTCTGGCAGTTCTAATCTTTTTATGGATTTTTCCCTTCTCCAGGGCAATTGTTTTCTTTTTTGCCTCTTCAATAGGAAGAAATTTAACTCTGTGTTTCTTCTTGAGTTTATAGTAGCCAGCTCTTCTAAACATCCTCGATGTCGGAACTCCTGCACCGCACTTCTCAGCAACAGCAATTCGAGAGACACTCTCCTTTTGTAGATTGAGTACCTGAAGGAGTCCATCGAGAAACTCTGCGCGCGTAAAAGCTGAAGGAGCCAGCTTGTGATGAGCTAAAACGACATTGGGCTTTATAGTGACCAGGCCCCTTATTTTGGGAGTAAGCCCAAATTCTTCCAGGCCTTCTCTTATTATCTTCTCAATAAGTGTTGGATCGTACCGGGGGCATCTTCGGATGATGACTTTGCTTCTGTTATTCATGCTATCCGGCTAAGTCTTCCTCCTCACTTTCCTCTTTCTTCTTTCTCTTTTTACCGAAAATGAAGGCTATCAGAATGCTAAGTCCATAGAGAGCAATCATGGGAAAAGCGATGATACTCTGGTTCACCATGTCCGGACTCGGGGTGATAATTGCAGCAATAATAAAGATAACCAGGACTGCGTATTTGAAATTTTTTATCATCCATCTGTGGGTAATAATTCCCATTCTTGAGAGAAAAAACACCAGAGTCGGAAGCTCGAAAACAATGGCAATCCCCAATATTACCCTGAGTGCCAGGCTGAAATATTTGTCAACTGTGATGACGGGTTGAAAGTCAGCCCCCATCTTGAGAAAAAAGCCGCAGGCAAAAGGGAAAGCGATAAAATAGCCAAAAAGAGCGCCGGCAGTAAAGAAAAAGGTGGTAAAAAGAACGAAGGGAATCACATACTTTCTTTCCTTCTGATAGAGGCCAGGAGCGACAAAATACCACAGCTGAAGGAATATGAAGGGTGCTATGATAAAGATGGCTGTTAAAAAAGATACTTTAATATAGAGCATGAAGGGAGCAGTGAGAGTTGTGTAGGCTAAATTGGTTCCCTCAGGAAGATATTTTTTTACTGGAATGGCGATAACGTTGTAAATCTTTTTACTGAAGATCCAGGCGGGAATAACAACTATCACAACAGCGATAAAGGAGTAAAAGATTCTTTTTCTGAGGTCCTCGAGATGTTCAAGGAAGGTCATCTCGTCAGGAGATTTTTTTGCCTTCCTCATTATCTTCTAAGTCCTTTTCAATATCTTCTTTGATATCTCGGAATTCATCTGCCTGAATCTCTTCTTCGATCTTGTCCTTAATTTCGTCAGAGGTTCTTCGAAATTCTCTGAGAGCTCTTCCGATGGACTTACCCACTTCGGGAAGCTTTTTGGGCCCGAAGATAAGGAGAGCAATGGCAAAGATGACGAGAAGTTCAGGGAATCCAATATTTCCGAACATTTTAAGCTTTCAGGATAGAATGACATAGGAAATATAGCCATTCGCTTGGGATAAGTCAATAATAACTTTACAAAGCCAGGATCCTCTGATAGTATTAAATTTAATGATTTAATTCCCAGGAAGATGATTAAATATTGTTGCGAGGAGCGAAAGTAAATATGTCAGTGCCAGGAGCAAATGTATATTTGTCCAGGCGAAGCTCGGAGGGGGAAGAATCTCTTAAAATAAACAGGCTACTATCTTGAAGAAAAAAATCCTCTTATTCACTGTCTTCGCCCTCATCCTCATACTCGTCCCTGCCAGGGATGAGGATGTTTGGAATGCAAACTTTAAGAAAATATCCGAAGTCGTATCTATCGTAGAAGATAATTATTATCGTGAGATAGACTATGATAAGCTCGCCCATTCCTCCATAAAAGGACTGCTACTAACCCTGGACCCTCATTCTTTCTTTCTCGATAAAAACAACTTATCCCGGATGCGAGAAGAATACAAAGGGAAATTCTACGGTTTAGGTATTCAGATTCAAAAGCAGGAAGACCGTTTAGTCGTTATCTCTCCAATTGAAGGAACACCTGCCTATAAACTGGGCATTCAGGCAGGAGATATAATCTCCCACATCAACGGAGAGAGCACAAAGCCTATATCAAGTCTCGAGGCAGTTGAAAAATTGAGAGGCCCTAAAGGTACAAAAGTCAGCATAACAATCGTCCGCGAGGGCCTAGACAAATCCCTCGAACTTACAGTAATCCGTGATGAAGTGCCTCTCCACAGTGTTCCCTATGCTTTCATCCTCAAGGAAGATATCGGCTATATTTTCATTCGTAATTTTGCAGAGACAACAAACGATGAATTCAGAAAAAAAATGAAAATCCTCTCCAGGCAGGGTATGAAGAGGCTTATTCTTGATTTGCGGTACAACAGTGGTGGACCCCTGTTCCAGGCTATTGAGATTTCAGATCAATTCCTTCCAAAAGGAACCCTGATAGTTTCTATTAAAGGGAGAAAAAAGGATTATAACAAAGAATTTATGGCAATTAGAGACAATCAGAATGAAAATATTCCACTCGTGATTCTGATTAATGCCGGAAGTGCTAGTGCATCTGAGATTGTAGCTGGGGCTGTTAAGGATAACGACAGAGGATTAATTGTGGGTGAAACTTCCTGGGGAAAAGGACTGGTACAGACCGTCTTTAACTTGGATTCCACTACTGCCCTTGCCTTAACCACAGGAAAATACTTAACTCCGAGCGGAAGGTCTATTCAGAGAGATTACAGTCGCTTCGAAGACTATTACATAGTCAGGAGGGAAGCGCCCGAGGAAGAGAGGGAAGTTAGATATACCTCAGGAGGAAGAAAAGTTCTTGGCCAGGGAGGAATCTCTCCTGATTTTAAAGTTAAAGTATTCCTCTCGCGTCTGACGGTAGAACTGCGGTTTAAAGGCGCATTCTTTGCCTACGCAAAGCAGTTTGCCAATCATAAAACCCCGCTTTCTAAGAAGTTTGTTTTTATTAAAAAAGACGAAAATCTAACCAAAATACCCGATGGAAAAAAAGCATTCGGAGAGGACTTTGTCGTCGATGAAGCAGTAATAGAAGATTTTAAGAATTACCTTAAAAGAAACAAGATTACATTTGAGCCAGTTACGTTTGAGAAGTTTATTGATGAAATCCAAGCCGAATTAAAGAGAGAAATATTCTCATTCTTATGGGGAATCGAGGCAGGAAGGAAAGTTTTTGCTGAGGTCGATCCTGTAGTTTCAAAAGCAATAGAGGTTTTTCCCCAAGCAGAAAAACTGGTCAAATAAGCTGTATCAAAAAGGGGACAGGCTACTTTTTTCGTAACATCTACTTTTCAAAAGATTTTATCCATTTTTTGTAACTTTATAAAAAAGTAGCCTGTCCCCTTTTTCTGTCATTTGTTATAATGTTTGTCCACGCAAATTCAAAGATTACCTGGATGAAAGAAATACTCTTGAGAATATGTCTTTGATTTAGCTTGGGATGCCATTTTCAAAGAAAGGAGAGAGAAATGAAAATTGCCTTAGCCTCGGATCATGCTGGATTTAAGATTAAACAGGGAATTATTAATTATCTCTTAAAACAGGGAATAGAGCACTTCGATTTTGGCTGCGGCCCCGATGAGGAAGTAGATTATGTTGATTATGGCAAGAAAGCTGCAGGTAAAGTCACCTCGGGAGAATATGACAGGGCTATTTTAGTCTGCGGAACAGGATTGGGGATGGCTATAGTAGCCAATAAATTTAGGGGCATAAGAGCTACTCCTTGTTACGAAGAATTTACCGCTGAAATGAGTCGAAAGCACAATGACTCAAACTGCCTTACACTTGGAGGAAGAATACTTCCGCTTGATGAAGCTCTTCAAATTGTAAGCATCTGGCTTGAAACAGAATTTGAGGCAGGCCGTCATGAGAGAAGAATTAATAAGATAAAGCAAATAGAAGAGAATAATTTTAAATAAATTTACAAGGAGAAAAAAATGTCTTCATTTTACGAAAGAATTCATTCATTATCTCAAAAAATTATTAAAAATAATACCTGGAGGCAGAAAGAATCCTTTAACCTTATTCCATCGGAGACAACCCCATCTATCCTGGTGAAAATGTGCGAGATATCTGACCCTTCAGGCCGGTATGCTGAGCACCGAACGATGAAAGGAGAAGAAATCTACTTCTACCAGGGGACAGACTTTATAAGAGATGTCGAACTGGAAGTGCAAAGGGAGCTGGGTCATTTTTTTGGTTGTTCAGAGGTAGAGTTAAGACCGATAAGCGGCCAGATGGCCAATGAGGTTGTGTTTAAAGGAATAGTGCGCTTTTTAAACAGAAACCGTACTGATGGCCAGCCTTTTCGGAGAATAACGTGTGTTATGAACAATGAATTGACCAAGGGGGGGCACTTAAGCTCTCAACCTATGGGAGCACTCTTTAATTATGTCCAGGAAAGCCCTGAGACAGGAAAAGATAATGTGATAAATTTTCCAGTTCAAAAAGAAAATCCGTACAAACCTGACCTCGACTTGCTGGCAGAAAACATACAACACTATAAACCAGAGCTCATAATATTCGGCAAAAGCATGTTTATCTACCAAGAGCCAATAAAGTTTATCTCTGATGTGGTTAAGGAGATGGAGCCCCGGCCAATCATCATGTATGATATGGCTCATGTCTTAGGTCTATATGGAGCTTTTCAGGTTCCCCTAGAGGAAGGAGCTGATGTCATTACGGGAAGCACCCATAAGACCTTTTTTGGCCCCCAGAGAGGAATGATTGCAGGGAACTTCCCTAAAGGTACAGCGCTCCGTCCCTTGTGGTTGGATATCAAAAGCCGTGCCTTCCCTGGCTCTACAAGTAACCACCATTTGGGTACTCTCCTGGCTCTTCTTATGGCTGCGTATGAAATGAATGAATTCAAGGAATCCTACCAGAGACAGGTCCAGAGTAATGCCAAGGCTTTCGCCAGGTATCTCAAAGATAAGGGAATAACAGTAGAAGGAGATGAGAGCGACAGTTTTACTGAATCTCATCAAGTTCTCATCAGAGTTAGAGATTATGGATTAGGTCAGGAGATTGCCCGCAGGCTTGAGGAAAACAATATTGTTACCAATTACCAGGCGCTTCCCGATGATGAGACGTTCCTCGAATCAAGCGGTATCCGGATGGGTGTGCAGGAAATGACACGTTTCGGAATGAAGGAGAGTGATTTTGACATGCTTTCCGGTTTAATCGCCGATATTATCATCAGAAACAAGAACGTAAGAGAGGAAGTAAAGGAATTTCGACAGAAATTTCTCCAGATGAAGTTCTGTCTTTCTCCTCAAGAAGCGCTGCCGATCGTTTCCAAGGTCATAAAGAGCATCTTTCCTTATCCTGATTTTGCAGACTTGTTCATAGAGAACTTCCAAAAAAATGTGTAAAGAAGCAAAATAAATGCCTGCGTTGACGAGCTAAGTCTTTTCTGCAAGAATTATTTAAAAATAAGGAAGTGAAAGTGAAAATATTAGTGATAGGTTCAGGGGGAAGAGAACATGCCCTTTCCTGGAAAATTAATCAGAGTCCCCTCCCTAAAAAGCTTTACTGTGCACCAGGAAACGCTGGAACTTTGAGTATAGCTGAAAATGTAGATATCGCTGCTACTGATATCAAGAGCCTTGCTGATTTTGCTTCCAAAAAGAAAATAGATCTCACTATAGTAGGCCCGGAGCTTCCTCTATGCCTTGGAATTGTTGATGAATTCGAGAAGAGAGGATTGAAAATTTTCGGTCCGAATAAAAAAGCAGCAGAACTGGAAGGAAGCAAAGTTTTTGCCAAACAATTTATGGAACGGCACAAAATACCAACTGCCGTAGCAAAGGTTGCCTATTCTCCGGAAGAGGCTAAAAAAATCTTGAGCTCCGGTGACTTTTCATACCCATTGGTGGTGAAAGCAGATGGGCTTGCCGCAGGAAAAGGAGTTATTATCTGCCCGGATCAGGAAAAGGCCGAAGAAGCGGTGAATTTAATCATGGTTGAAAAAAAGTTTGGAGAGTCGGGGAACAGAGTCCTAATTGAAGAGTTTCTGAGGGGAAAGGAAGCTTCTTTTATTGTGATCACTGACGGAGCGAAAGTTCTGCCCCTCGTTACAACTATGGATCACAAAGCTGTCTATGATGGAGACAAGGGCCCTAATACTGGAGGAATGGGAGCTATCTCCCCCTCTCCTTTTGTTGACCAGGCTCTTTTTGCTGAAGTTATGGATAAAATCGTCTTCCCCACAGTAATCAGAATGCTGGAGGAAGGAAGAAAGTACAAAGGTGTTTTATACGTGGGCTTGATGTTGTCTGAAATGGGGCCAAAGGTGCTCGAATATAACTGCCGATTTGGAGACCCTGAATCCCAGCCTCAAGTGCTCAGGATGAATAGTGACCTAGTAGAGACTCTTCTTGCCGCCATAGAGGAAAAGGTATTGGACAGGCAAATAAAGTGGAGTAATAAACCTTCTGCCTGCGTGGTGCTTGCCTCAGGAGGATATCCAGGGAATTACCAGAAAGGCAAGCTCATAAAAGGATTGAAGGAAATTACAGAAACACCAGGCATAACCATCTTTCATGCAGGGACAAAATATAAAAAAGGGAAATACTACACATCAGGTGGAAGAGTCTTAGGCGTGTGTACTTCTGAAAAAACTCTGCCCGAAACAATGGAAAAGATTTATCAGGCAATCTCAGGAATCCATTTTGAGGCTATGCACTATCGGCGTGATATCGGTACCCAAAGAGAGGAGAAATAATGGAAATTTCAATATTTATCGGAAGTGACTCTGACTATGAAGTTATAAAAGACGCTCTGGAAATTCTGAAGCGATTCCAGGTATCTTTCAGTCTTGAGGTTACATCTGCTCATCGCTCTGCAGCAAGAACGTTGGAGCTCATCGAAAACTCAGAAAAGGAAGGAGCCAAAGTTTTCATTGCCGCGGCGGGCAAAGCAGCTCACCTGGCAGGTTTCGTTGCATCCCATACAGTCCGGCCTGTGATCGGAGTCCCGGTAAGTTCCCCAGACTTGAATGGACTTGATGCCCTGCTCTCCACAGCCCAGATGCCAAAGGGAATCCCTGTAGGGACAATGGGCCTGGGGAAATCTGGCGCTGCAAACGCAGCCCTGTTAGCTCTCCAGATATTGAGCCTCAATAATCCTTCTTTGGAAGAGAAGCTGAAAGAATACAGAAAAGAGATGGCTTCTGAAGTAGAAAGCAAATCAAAGAAAATCAAGGAAAATCTATGATTTCCTTCTCCATTCACAACTTTGGCTGTCGCGTCAATCAAGCCGAATCCTTTCTCTGGGCTGATGAGCTTCAGAGGGAAGGAGCTGTACTGGAGGAAGATTTTTCAAAGAGCGATGTCGTGATTATTAACTCCTGCACCCTGACGCACCGTTCAGACAGGGATGTGAGAAAGTTCATAAACAAAGTCTTCCGTACAAATCCTGAAGCACGAATGATTGTGACAGGATGCCTGGTTGAGAGAGTATATGATGAGTTTGAATCAATGCCTCAAATCTGGCGTATCTTTCGAAATTCAGAAAAGAATGATTTAGCTGAAGAGGTGCTTTCTCTCAATTTTCCACGAGAAAAAACTAGCCCTCGAGTTAAGCCATTCCGATCTCGAGCACTTATTAAAATCCAGGATGGATGCGACTTCCGTTGCTCCTTTTGTATTATTCCCTGTGTAAGGGGAAAAAGTATCAGCTTTCCCCAAGAGGAAGTTTTATCATGGGCTCAGAAATTCATAAACATGGGCTTTAAGGAAATCGTGCTCACAGGAATTCATATCTGTTCCTACGGGAGAGACTTAAAGCCTAAGGGTTCGCTACTAGAACTTCTCCAGGAGATGGAAGAGCTGAAGCAGCTCAACAAAATAAGGCTGAGCTCACTCGATCCCCGCTTTTTAAATGAGCCTTTAGCCGAACATATAACCTCGAGCAGAAAAATATGCTCCCACTTTCACCTCTCTCTGCAGCATGCTTCCGATCGTGTTTTAAGCCAGATGGAGCGGCGCATCACCACCGCAGATTACCAGATGATTTTGACCTATTTACGCCAGCGTTCTCCCCAGGCTTCACTGGGAGCTGATATTATCGTTGGATTCCCAGAAGAGTCAGAGAAGGATTTTAACCATGCCTACGAATTTCTAAAGCACTCACCTCTTACCTATTTCCATGTGTTCTCTTTCTCCCCCCGCCCGGGAACTCCTGCTTCCTCTTGGACTCAGGTTGATGAGAAAGTGAAAAAGGAAAGAGGCTCTCTTCTGAGAAAGCTTTCAAGACAAAAGAATTTGGATTTTCGCCGGTCATTCATGGGTAAAGAACTGGATGGAATTGTCATCGATAAGCATAGTGACAGGTCTGAAGTCTTAACCTCTAATTACATTAAAGTTTCTGTTCCCCTATGTCCACACGGTGAGAGAGAAGAAGCCAGAGTGAAAATAAAAAAAGTCACTTCAGATGAGACACTTGGGGAAATAATGCACAGACCGGATCGCAATTGATTTCAATCAGGAGAAAAAATGGCTCAAATAGTTGAACTCGATAATGTTCGAAAGACCTACGGCTCGGTCAAGGCTGTGGATGGAGTAAGCTTTGAGATTGAAAAAGGGGATGTGTTCGGGCTTCTCGGTCCCAACGGTGCTGGAAAGACAACCACGGTCGAGATGATCGAGGGACTTCGTAAGCCAGATACAGGAATAATCAGGGTAAATGGTTTGGAGGTTAGCAAGGGCATTGGGGCAATTCGCGAAATTCTGGGCGTGCAGTTGCAGACAACTTCCCTGCCCGAGATGCTGCGTGTGGAGGAAACATTAAAATTATTTGCCAGCTACTATCAAAAGTCTCTGCCTGTTGATGATGTTCTTCGTGAGGTCGTTCTGGATGACAAACGCAGGAGTTTTGTAAAAGAATTGTCAGGGGGACAAAACCAGCGATTAGCTTTGGCACTGGCATTAATTAACGATCCTGCGATTTTAATCCTGGACGAGCCGACCACTGGGCTCGATCCCCAGGCACGGAGAAATATGTGGGAAATCATCGAGCGGATGCGCGAGCGGGGCAAGACTCTCATCCTGACTACTCACTACATGGAAGAAGCAGAACGGCTGTGCAACCGAGTAGGGATTATTGATCACGGCAAAATTATTGCCTTGGATACACCAGATACCCTGATTGCCAAGCAGAAATTTTCTGCCGCTGTTGAGTTAAAGACATCTGCCGAGTTAGATCTTGGGAAGATGCAGAGGCTGGCGGATGTTACTGAGGTTATAAAAAAAGGCGAGACCACAACAATTTACACAAAAAAGGCACACAAGGTGCTTATCGAGCTCGCCCGAATGATGGACCGCCAAGAATTGGATGTTGAGAATATTTCTATGCGCCGCGCTACACTCGAAGATGTGTTTCTTGATCTCACAGGCCGTTCACTGCGTGAATAGGAGGATTACGCCATGCACGTATTGTGGCTTCAATTCATTTCTGAAGTGAAAGTCTTTCTAAGATACAAAGTCACTGTTTTCTGGACGTTTTTCTTTCCCCTATTTTTCATGGTTTTATTTGCTCTGTTGGACTTTGGCGGTGACGCCCCTCTTCCATACATCAATTATCTGCTTCCTGCCATGATTATGATGGCCCTTCTTACTACCTGTTTCATCTCAACCTCAATCGCTTTCGTCCTCAACCGGGAAAAAGGATATTACCGCCGATTATTCGTTACCCCGCTCAAGAAATGGACACTCCTCGGCGGCCAGATCGCCAGTCGATTTCTCATCATTCTGCTGCAGACAGTCTTTCTCATTTTAGTAGGTGTGATATTTTTCGGAGCAAGAATGCCAGGAAAAAATTTCGAATTCTGGGCAGTACTTGTTATGGGGATTTTCGCCTTCTTAAGTATCGGTTTTTTTCTTGCCAGCATTGTACGCCGGGAGGAAACTGTACTTCCAGTTTCCATGATAATGTTTTTTATGATGTTATTCCTCGGCGGGGGTTTCTGGCCGGTATCAGTTATGCCGAAATTCCTCAGATACATCAGTAAAGTTCTACCTTCTACTTATTTTAATGAAGCTCTTTTTAAGACAACCATTGAATCAGTAAGCTTGGGCTCGCTCGGACTGCACTTTCTAGTCATGGCAGCTTGGTTTGTTTGCTTTCTGGTACTGGCAGTTACATTCTTCAAGTGGGAATAAGGAACGCTCGATTAGCCGATTTGGAATTTATAACTAGCTCTGTATTCTGATATTAGAATTTTCTCCTGCTCTTTATTCTTAAAGATGCTTATTTCGCTTTCTTTCTTTTACCGTCCTACACTCGAAGTATTAGAGGATTTAATAGGAATGGCATTAATCCGAAAATCAGAACAAGGCTTACTAAAAGGAATTATTGTCGAAGCTGAAGCTTACTGTGGCGAGGACGATCCTGCCTCCTTCGCTTCTAAAGGAAGAACAAAAAAAAGCGAGTCGCTTTATAGATCCCCGGGTAATGCTTTCATCTATTTGACTTATGGAATGTATTATCTTCTGAATATAATCACTGAGAAAGAAGATTTCCCAGCGGCTGTTTTAATTCGAGCCGTTGAGCCTGTAGAAGGAATTCCCCTGATGAAGAAGAGAAGAAAAACAGAGGAGCTCCTTAACCTATGCTCAGGCCCTGGCAAGCTCTGTCAGGCTCTTGGCATTGACCTTTCCTTAAACGGAGTGCCTGTCTATTCTCCGGATTCCCCACTGATTATTGATAAAGGAGAAAAAAAAGGAGTTAAACTGGTCTGGAAGCCGCGGATCGGGATTCGAGAAGGAAAGGAAAGACTCTGGCGAGTCTACATCAAAGAAAGCCCCTTCATATCATTTAAGTAATTGAGCTTGTCCCAAAGTGACGGGATTAAAAGAAGTGTTCGAAAAAGGCAGTTCCATTGTCATTGCGAGCGATTGAAGAGAGCGTGGCAATCTCATTGAAAACAAATAGATTAATGCCCTTCCTTAAGAGATTGCTTCATCGCTTCGCTCTTC
>JBGVTE010000056.1:0-19104 GCA_041862375.1 Candidatus Aminicenantaceae bacterium | reverse complement strand
TTGTGTCTATACTCTGGATTTCCAAGAAGTGCCAAGGGGAGAGTATAATTTGGAAGTTACCTGGTTTGACCAGCAGAAGCAACAAGAATCAAAAAATAAGATTACGTTGAAAATCATTTAATCCTCTTGAGTTTCTTATTATTAGGCGTGATCTGAACTTCATTTTATTGGGATTTCCTTTTTTGAAATGACAGGTTTTTTCTAATATTAACAGGACAGAATTTCCAAGAAATTACATAGCCTTTAACTCCTTTAAAATAAAATGGATTAGAAAATGAGGAAGATAATACGTAATGTCAACAGACGCATGTCATCGTGAAGAGCATAGGAGATTCCTTCGCTTTGCTCGGAACAGGCTAAGCGATCTCTTAAAACAGGAAATAGTTATTGTGTCCCTAATTTTGTTTAAGATCCCTGGAGAAGGAAGAACTCTCATTGCCATGCTTTTTTGACTACAAATTTTTCCTGTGCTATAAGTCGGAAAGGAGGTCAGCTGATGAAAGTCATCGATATTTCAGATGAGCATAAACCATCATACTTTCTTTGCCTTGAAGACTGGTCTGAAGAGATGAAAGAGTCAGGCAATCACAAAGAAATCTGGTATGACAGAATCAAGGATAAAGGGCTTGGCGCTAAACTGGCTGTGGATGAAGATGGGAAAGTATGTGGAATGATCCATTACATTCCGATAGAAGAATCATTTGTGGAAGGGAAAGATCTCTATTTTATTTACTGCATCTGGGTTCACGGCTACAAAAAAAAGGGAGTGGGAAACCGCCAGAAAAGGGGAATGGGAAAGGCTCTGCTGGAAGCTGCTGAAACCGATGCGAAAACTAAAGGCGCCAAAGGAATCACAGCATGGGGCCTGGCTCTGCCTATCTGGATGAAAGCTTCATGGTTTAAAAAGCAGGGATACAAGAAGGTCGACAAACAGGGATTTCAAACGCTTTTATGGAAGCCTTTTAGCGAAGATGCTGTTCTACCCAAATGGGTCAAGCAAAAGAAAAAGCCGGAAATTCATGAGAGTAAAGTAACTGTAACATCATTTAAAAATGGATGGTGTCCGGGCCAGAACATCGTCTATGAAAGAGCAAAGAGAGCTGCAGCGGAGTTTGGTGATAAAGTCATTTTTCGAGAGATAGATACTTTTGACAAAGAAGTTTTTTCGGATTGGGGAATCTCAGATGCTTTGTTCATAGACCAAAAGCAGGTGAGAACAGGTCCTCCCCCTTCTTATGAGAAAATAAAGAGGAAAATCGCAAAAAAAGTTCGAAAACTCGCCAAACATAGATAAAAATAGCTCTTCCAGCTCTTCAGAATCCGTTTCTTGCACGTAGCGCTTTTTGCTCTCCCTGTTTTTTTGCAGTATTTCTCAAGAGTCTCGTATTCCTCATCATTTAATTTGACCAAAAGTTTTTTTAATCTCAAAAATTCAAATTATTTCAAGCAAGATGCAACCTTATTTTTAAAAAGAGTGTTATATAATAGAAAAGAATGCTAAAAAAATAGCATAGTCTATTGACAAATGAGAAAATTGGTGCTATATTTTTAGCATGCTAGTTTTTTAGCATTAATTGACTGCCCTTAAAAAAGACAGGAGATAAGCATGAAAGGACAGAAAAACCTCACTCGAAGGGAACGACAGATAATGGATATCGTCTATGAATTGAACCAGGCGACAGTCGCCCAGGTTCTGGAGAAAATCCCTAATCCTCCAAGCTACTCCACAGTAAGGGCACTGCTCAGGGTGCTGGAGGAAAAAGGACACCTGACACATAAACAGGAAGGGCCGCGTTACATCTACTCCCCTACTATTCCCCGGGAGGAAGCAAGGCGGAATGCCTTAAGACATGTGATGAAAATCTTCTTCGATGATTCCACAGAAGACGTCGTCGCCGCCCTGCTCAACATCTCGGAAGACAACCTATCCGAGATAGACTATAAACGTCTATCAGAACTGGTGAAAAAGGCGCGGAAAGAAGGGAGATGACTAGTGGAATTTTCCCTGGGAGTCAAATTTCTTAATCTTATCTGTGAATTCATAATCAAGAGTTCCTTGGTTCTCGCCGCTTCGCTTCTGCTCGCGTTTCTCTTCCGGAAAAAATCCGCAACAATCAGGCACTTTCTACTCTCTTTTTCTATAATTAGCCTGCTTCTTTTCCCGTTTCTTTCATCCATAACTACTGGGTGGGAAACAAGATGGCTGCCTTCTTGGCAGGCCGTAAAAAACAGCTCCTCAACATTTAATGAACGGGAAAAAAACAAAGATCCTTTGATTAACCTCAACCAAAAAGACAAAACCAGCCAGGAAAATGGCGGCCAACCAGACGGCATTGAGAAAACAAAAGATCAAAATAAAAAAACTGTTTTCTTAAAAACCATTGAAGTAAAAAAGCTTCTTGGACTGAGTTTGATCACAATCTGGACAGCCGGATTGATCTTTTTATTGATCAGAATATTTTCAGGGCTCTACGGGGCCCACAGACTGACTCGACAGGGAAAACGAATATCCGGGTCACTTTGGCACCTGCTGCTGCAGCGATTTCTGAATACAATCTCCATTAAAAGAAAAGTCAGCCTCTTCAGCCACGCCCAAGTAAAAGCCCCTCTCACCTGGGGAGTAATCAAGCCCGTCGTGATCATGCCGGCTGAAGCCGGAAACTGGACTAAAAACCAGTGCTCTTCAGCCCTCTTTCACGAGCTTTCTCATATTAAAAGGTACGATTTTCTCATTAAAATCCTGGCTCGTTTCATCTGCTCTCTCTACTGGTTCAATCCCTTAAGCTGGCTTGTTTTCAGATCGATGAAAAATGAACAGGAAAAAGCCTGCGATGAACTTGTCTTAAAAGCCGGAGTAAAGCCATCGACATACGCTGCCGATCTTCTTTCTATCAAGAAGGCCGGACAAATCCAATGGAATCCACCGGCCGCAGTGCTTGGAGCTGTGGGAAAATCACAGTTTAATGAGAGAGTGTTGACTATTCTTAAAAAACAATTAAAACCTAAGGAGGTCAAAATGAAGACTAAAATTTTACTCTCATTTTTTATTATTGCGCTTATAACTTTTATCGGGCTGGTGAGACCGTCACAGTCTGCAGCCTCTAACGAGACGATTTTTTCGGACAATGACACATTACTAACCGAAATCCAAAACCCACCCCCGACTGAAAATGCACAGGAAAAACAGGAAAAGAAAAAATCAGAAAAGGCGGAGAAAAAAGAATCAACGGATAAGAAAGATAAAAAAAAGGAAAAAGAATTCAAAGTCTTAAAACTTGATAGAGATAATGTCTTCTCAATTAAGGTCGGAAAAGGAAAGCTCGGCAAAAAATTTATCCTGCTCGGAATCCCGGAACTTCATTGTAAAGTGGCGGATGCGGCCAAAAAGTGTTACACGATTCAAATCAAAGGAAAAAAGAAAAAATTGCACATCACTACTCCAGTATTCGCACACGCTTTTCCTCATCTGGATTTACATCCCTCGGTTCCGCTGAAAACCGAACATAAAAAACTAAGAGAAAAATTAACGAAACTCCGAGAGAAGCTGATAAAAATCAGAGAGCTCAAAGATATAGCAGAAATAGATAAAGCCCAGGAAGAAGCTTTAAAAGATATCGAAGAAGTTCTTAAAGATCTGAGTGAGGAGCTTGAGGAAAAGCCGGAAAAACTGAAGGATCTCAAGCTCGGGATCAAGATCGAGACTGACTTAAAATACAAACTTGCGCATAAAATCAAACATCTTGAAAAGATCGATTGTGACCTCAAGTCCATCGAGATCAAAGGCGATAAAAAAATCATCTGTGTTTTAGATGAAGATGAAGGTTTTCAATTGATTATAAAGAGCAAACTCGACAGCGAAAACAAAGGCAAATACGAGGAAATTCTGAAGAAACTAAAAGAAGGCCTGCCCGAAGGTTATAAAGCTGAATCCGAGATCGACGAAGAAAACAATAAAATAATCATCAAAATCACAACTGGGAAAAAAGACGAAAAATCAAAGAAAGAAATTAAAAAACTCTTGGAGGAAATTGCCGACGAGCTTTCAAAATTAGAGGAAAAAACATCTTAAGACGAAAGAAGCAGTATAAAAAGATTTGATTCTCCTCCGCGTCAACTTCTGTTAACATTTCTGAAAATAGAGCTGTGTTCCAATCAGGCCCTAAGCTGGGGAAAATTAGTCTTTTGACATCCTGATATCTTCTGCCCCGCTTTCCCGAGATCCACACTGCCTCTGCTCAGGCTTGCCCTGATCATCACCTGTCTCATTATCCATTATTTCCTCCTACTCTACAAAGCAGTATAAAAAGGAATCAGAGAAAAAAATGAAATATTCAAGACAGGAATAAAAATCAGTGCATCAAAGAAATTGTTGAACTGAATCTTGTGTAAGACCTTTGTAAAGAGCTAATATTTAATATTAACAGTTTTTTTGAATAATCCAGGTGAATATTTTACTCAGTTTAGAAGTAAAATAAAGTGGAATGATCCAATAAAATTAAAGCATTATTGGAGGGAATCATGAGAAAACGAAAAAATATAATAAGATCCTTTATATTCTTTGCTCTCCTGTTCTCTCTCTCGATCTTTTACATATCCAGCTATCCGCAACAATCCGAACCTCAGAAAGCCGAAGCACTCCCTGCATCCCTTGCTGGTTTCAGTGATGACGGTATCTTCAGAGTCTATGTGAACGAAGACCCGGTTGTCACCATCGAATTCAAATGGGAAAAACAAGGGAGATTCTCGAACACCTCAACTATAGCCTTGGCAGGACAGACCGTGACAATCGTGACCGATATCGAAACAGACAAAGACGGAATATGGACAAAAATTACCCAGAAATCCCCACAGGGATTAATGGAATTCACGCGTGAAGGAAGCATCGTCACCAGGACCTTCAAAGAAAAGACTGTGACTATAGAGCTCAAAAACGGAGCTGTGCTCTTTGAAAACTATTCACCTGCATTAATGAGCATGGCTGTAAGAGCCTACGATAAACAGAAGGGGGAGAAACAGACTATCCCGATGTTTATTATCCCCGGAGTCATGATGGAGGGCTCTCTCGAATTCAAGGAAGAGGAAGAAAGAAGCATCTCCGGAAAAGACATGAAATTTAAAAAGTTCGTCTACGCAATCCCGGGCGTAGACATCACTCTCTGGGTGGATGACAATGATAAGCTCTATCTTGCCGAAGTTCCCGCACAGAATGCGGCTTACGTGAGAGAGGAATTCGAAATTCTGCTGCAGAAACCAGAGGAAGATCCGCTCCTCTCCACGCCAAAATTTGAGGTGAAAGAACAGCACAATATCGAAGTTCCCATGCGGGACGGCATTAAACTCTCAACCAACCTTTACCTGCCGAAAGCGGAAGGGAAATTTCCAGTGATCCTCACCCGCACTCCTTATAAAAAAGAGATGGTAGAGCTTCAGGCGCGCTATTTTGCCCGCCGCGGATATGCCTTTGCTGTCCAAGACTGCCGCGGACGCTTCTCTTCCTCCGGCACCTGGGAGCCTTTTATCAATGAGCCTCAGGACGGTTATGACACCATCGAGTGGCTTGCCTCTCAATCCTGGTCGAACAAAAAAGTAGGGATGATCGGAGGATCGTACGTAGGATGGGTTCAGTGGTGGGCAGCCAGGGAAAAGCCTCCCCACCTGGTTACTATCATTCCCAATGTCTCCCCGCCTGATCCCTTTTACAACATTCCTTACGAATACGGTGTCTTTTTTATATTGGGATCTATCTGGTGGGCAGATGTCTTGGAAAGCGAAGCCACAGCCGATCTTTCAGGAGTTGCCATGAGCAGCATTTTAGAAAAGAAATACAAAAAGCTTCTGCGCGGCCTTCCTGTTATCGATCTGGACAAAAAAATCCTGGGTAAGGAAAATCCATACTGGAGAAAATGGATTGAGCATCCCACAAACGATGCTTACTGGGAAAGAGCCAACTTTCTAGAGCATTTAGGGAATGTCCGCATACCTGTTTTTCACCAGTCAGGCTGGTTCGACGGAGACGGCATCGGATCCAAACTCAACTACCTCAGAATGAAATCTCACGGACATCCCTACCAGAAGCTCATCCTGGGGCCCTGGGGTCATACGGCTCAGGCCCAGAGACGTATTGGAGATCTTGAGTTCGGTCCCCAAGCTATTATAGATATGCAAAAGGCCTACTTGCGGTGGTTCGACTACTGGCTGAAAGGCATCGATAACGGAATCGTCAAGGAGCCCCTTGTGAGTATCTTTGTCATGGGGACCAATAAATGGCTCCATGACGAGACATACCCATTGTCCTTTACCCAATTCCAGAAATGGCATCTCCACAGCAGGGGAAAAGCCAACACATCTAAAGGAGACGGATGGCTGAGCCCTGAGCTGCTTCCAGAAGATATGCCACACGATTCCTATGTTTATGATCCAGGTGACCCGACGCCAAATCCTGATTTTTACGAGGAATCAGAAGAGGAAGAGAAAAAGGTGAAATCTGTGGAAGAGAAGAAAAAAGAAGCAGAGGCACACCATGAGAAGACAACCCAATCCAGGTCCGATATCCTCGTTTACCAAACAAAGCCATTGGAAAAACCTCTGACTTTTGCCGGGCCGATCTCTGCTGTCTTGTACGCTTCCACTTCGGCTAAAGACACAGACTGGTTTATGCGCCTGGTCTGGGTGACAAAGCAGGATAAGACCTATACACTCGCTGAAGGGAAAATTCGCGCCCGCTTTCATCAGTCCATGAAGCAACCAGAGCTTCTAACTCCTGGCAAGATCTACAAATACACCCTTGATCTCTGGCAGTCAGGGATAACCATCCGCGAAGGAGATTCCCTCCGGGTGGAAGTGTCTTCTGCCTCCTTCCCGATGTTCTCCCGCAACTTGAATACAGGCGGCCATAACGAGAAGGAAACTGATTATGTAAAAGCGGAACAAAAGATTTTCCACAGCAAGAAATATCCGTCTCACATCCTGCTTCCTGTGATCCCCGAAGAGAAACTTAAATCAGTTAAAAATCTTCCATAGAACCGGAAAAGCTCCGATGCAGTCAAAAGACTTACAATCAGACATCCCTCGAGAAAAGGAATTTCTTATCCCTAAGGAGAGCGCCGTCATGAATAAAAAAATATCATTTTTATCTCTTTTATTATTATCCTTATTGTCAATTTCATTGTTTTTCGTATACCCATACAGCACTGAGAGCTCTTACAGGAATTCTGAACCAGATGACATTCAACATGCCGCTATTTCCTCTGAAGAAAAGCTTCCATGGCCCCATCAGAGGCCGGGAATCTCACAAGATGAATATGAGAACCTTATCGAAAATCTCTGGATTATAAACAACTATGGACTGTATCAGGCATCTGAAGATAAATCGCTTGCCTATTTTCACGACGGCCTGGATATAGTTGTTGAAAACGGAACAAAGCTCTATTCAGTGGAATCTGGATATGTCAAATCAGGCGTAACCTCTGGATATATAATTATTGGAGATACAGAAGGTGACAGACCTGGAAATGGATGGTTGTATGCTCATGTGAATAATATTCAATTTCAAGAAGGAGATTATATTTACCAGGGCGACTATATTGCAGATGTATATTTTTTGGGATTGTCTCATGTTCATCTGAACAGAGTCTTTTTAGAAAACGGCTCCTGGAATGATATTGAAAATATAAACTGCGTCTGCCCCGATAAATATTTTTATTATGTGGACACTCAACCTCCTGTTATCAGAACTCCTTTTTCTTATTTTCAAAACAATACGGATATTTTCTTTGAAGATATCAATCCCACGGTTGTCCGTGGAGACGTAGATATAGTCGTCGGCATGAGAGATCAGGGAGAATTCGCACACTCAAAAGACTTCGGCTTTGGTGACCGTCTGTGTGTCACAAGAATAGAATATGAAATTTCCGGAAACAACATTCAGCCGGTCTATAAAAAATCTTTCGATTTCACAAAAATAATCATTAACAATCTTGAGCTTTACGGAAGAGAACGTGTCTTTACCGTCTTCAAGCATTACAAAATTTTTCATCCATTCGGCATAACCGGGGATAAGGTTTTCTCCTATTACATCATTACAAACACGGATGGAACAGGTGAATTTGGAAAAATAGACCTCTCTGCTCAAGATTACGCCTGGAATACAGCAGCGGTAGATGCATCAGGAAATCCAAGATTCCCTGACGGCCAATACACAATTACAGTAAAGGCCTGGGATTTCCTGGGAAATTGCAGCATGGCAAGTGATATTGTGGAAGTGAGAAATGTAAAAAAAGGAAGAATAAGAAGATAAAATTGAGGAGAATTGTGAGAGATTTGACGCGAGCACAAAAATAAAAATCATATATTCTAAATACATTGAGGGATAACAAAATGTTAAAAATCACCATCTTTGTAGTTGTATCTGCGGGGATTCTCTGGGTATCATGGCCATCCTTGCGTAATTGGCGGTCTCACGGTTTCTACCGGTTCTTTGCCTTTGAGTCCATCCTGGTTTTGCTTTTGTTAAACATGAGATACTGGTTCCAAAATCCTTTGGCCTCCCTGAAAATCTTTGCATGGGTGTTGTTAATTATCTCCCTATTCCTGGTAATCCATGGATTCTACCTACTCCGCGTGATTGGCCAACCGAAAGGTAATATTGAGAATACAACGAACTTGGTGACCATAGGCGCATACAAGTATATCCGCCATCCTCTCTACAGCTCTCTGCTGTTCGGGGCCTGGGGGATATTCTTTAAGCAAGTATCATTAACTTCGACTGTGCTGGTTTTAGTGGCGACGGTTTTTTTAGTTGCTACTGCCAGAGTTGAAGAGAGGGAGAACATCCAGAGATTTGGCGATGAATATGTGGAATATATGAAAACAACAAGGCTGTTTATCCCGTTTCTGTTTTAGAGGGGTAATTGAATCTACCGATTCTGGTTTATGGCTTCCAATAAATTCTTTATTCTATTCTGTTATCTGACTCAAGATATCTCGTTAAATATTACATTATGCGCCAATGCATCCAACCCGCTTTATTCACAGCACCAAGTCATAGAATACTATCAATTTGACTCTTCTCGCATTCGTTGTTATTCTTTTCCCAAATATGCGAGGGGTAAATATAAAATATTTTATTATTTTGGTATTGTTTTTAGGCCTGGTCGGTTTCATCCAAGCTCAATCCCTTGGTTTGGGAAAGCCTCGAGTTTACAACATTAGTGAAAATGTTTATGCCATTACAAATCTTTATCACATACAAGAGGCTCTTAAACCTGTTACGATTTATAAGGAATGAGGTTTCCAACTATTTGAATGAATTGCAGTATTTGTTAGTATAATAATGAAGTCAAAAGGAGTGAAAAAAATGAAAGTTAAATTCGTGAATCTAGCAGGATTTTGTGTAGTCGCAAGTATAGTGCTGGGATTAGGAGTAAGTTCTGTTGAAGTTGTCTATTGTGACAAACCTGCTCTGCTGACTAATTTAGAAAGAATTGATTATATTAAAGGGGATTATTTCCTGGACGATGTCAGGAAAGGCCCTGAAGGAAGGACGCATATTTATGGATTGGTTCACATCCTGAGGGATATTGGTGCCCGCGATTATATGCACCTGGTATGGAAAAGGCCGTGGGATTGGGAAGATTTTGAGCTGATGGCTCCAATATTTCAAGAGAGAGGAATCAGATTGTGGCTTTATTTAACTGCACCTACGGAAGGCGAGCCTGAGCCTTTTGGCGGTGACTACGTGCGTTGGGCAGTGGAATGTGCAAAGCTGGCTGAAAAATATCCGATAATCAAAGGGCTCATTATCGATGATTTCGCTACAAATGTTAAATATAAGTTTACTCCAGATTATTGTAAGAAAATGATGGATGAGGCTCGTAAGATTACTCCTCATTTGGCTTTATTAGTTGCAGTTTATTATGGGTGGCACAATAATATCAAGCCGCATGTGGAGAAAGGAGCCATTGATGGTGTAATTCTCCCCTACCTCTTTCCGCACTGTAACCATCACGAAACCCAGTATCTTTTGCCACAGATAACGGAGTTTCGCAAATTCCTGGATGATCATACAAACGAGGGTGGAGTTTTCGGAAGTGTTCTGCTCGTAGTGGCGGTGTATGCAACGAGATGTTCTGTGGTGCCAGAGGGGGATAACCCGACACCTGAGTATGTCAAGAAGTGCCTCACTATTGCTTTGAATGCCACTAATGATGGTTTGGCTGATGGAGTATATACCTATTGGTTGCCAAAGTTAAACCCAGCATTCGTAGAAGCAGTAACTGGAGTTTATAGGCGGTATAAATGAGATAAATGAACGGAATGTCCCAGCTTAGGGCTGCTTGAACACCGTTCTCTTTTCAGAAATGTCAACTGGATTCCTCATCTTCTGTTTTAACTGTCTTCTTCTGATATATCCTTCGATTTATCTCGGTGAATAATCAGATCAGATATTTGATGGCCAGAAAGAAGACACCGTTAGTCAGTTTAAAAATTTATTCACTTCCAATCTCAAGGCCTTTAATGTAAGAGTGATATCCAACAAAAAGATAACGACAGCCAATATCAAAGACAGCATACTGAAAAAAAAGGCGCTTAAGATAAAATACTTTGTTGGCCAGCCTAGAAACAACAAAAAAAATAAGCCAATGATCATTGCACTCGAGAAAAATATGCTTAAAGAGGCAAAGGAAATACACTGGCGAAGCATCTGCGAACGTTTCACCAGAATCCTACATTGCTCCCTGATCTCCCATCTTTCATCCTCCGGCTTCACATCCATTTCCCTGGCTAAGATACGTGACCGGTCAATAGTCCGCCCCAAGCGATTTGTAAATGTCAATAATAAAAGTCCGACCCCAGAAATCAAAACAACAGGGACAACAGAGAGTTGAAGTAATCTAATAAATAATTCAATATTATCGATGGCCATGGTTAATTTAATCCTCCTGTTTTTTTATCCGGTTTATTAATGTGTCCTATGATTAAACTCGTATCAAAAAGTGTATCCTTGCGTTCCTTATCCGCTAATCCTACCTCATGCATCTAATCCTTCACTTCGCCTTCAACAACCTCAATCTTTTCTGAAAAACCTTCCCGCTCGATATAAGTTTTCGTCAAACCAACAACATTAGGCAAATCAAAAATCTGCGCTTATATTTCTGCCTTTGCCTGTACAAAGGCCATAGCGTAAACCCCAGAACCGCTCCCTACATCTAATATACGGCGGACATGCGTCAGATCGATCAACTTAACAACACCTTGGGCATGACGCAGGGCCCTAGGGATAGTAATTTGGTTTTTGTGATTGCCACTGTCTATTCTCATTTTTGAGCTATTTCCACCCTTTTACATCCATTATTTTCTATATCATGGAGAAATCTTGTAGTCAACCATAAAGAAATCGAGAAAAAGGATATATCCACAAAGAATATTATGAAAAAAGCTAAAGGGGTCGAGAATAGATTACTCGAGGTATTTATTTAGGTTGATGATAAGGATAAAAAGTTTTTTTCCGATATTGATATAATTTTGAGATTCAAGAATTCAAAGACAAGGAATAGATCAACAGATGAATGTTCAGTCTTCCTCCTGAATCACAAGACGAAAATTGCCGTAGTCTGAAGTATGTTTATACTTTAAATTGAAAAATTGCAACCAAAGGATTATGGTGAACGTATAATATCATTAGAGGGCCGAGAATTATTTAGAGGGAAGATACCCATATCAGTTGTCATTTTTGGAATGCTCGGTTTGCCATTAGATTTTCTGCTGGGAATATCTAATGAGATTCATTAAATTCTGAAAGGAGAAGCATGAGAGAACAGGCATATTGTGGTTTTATGGAGAAATGGAGATTCAGGAAAATTGGCATTCATTTTGCGCTCTGCCTCTTTATCATTACATCTATTTTTCTTGGGTTAAGTGTCGAGGGGCTTGCTCAGACGAAGGAACTTGAAATTGAAAAGGCTGAGAAGGAAGAAGTTGTAAAGAAGATTTGCGAAATCCTGGAGAAAAATTATGTCTATCCTGAAACCGCCAGGAAGATGAGTAATGATATAACCCAAAAACTGGAAAATGGAGCCTATGATGCTATCCATTCTCCCAGAGGATTCGCCGATCGATTACAGCAGGACCTGAGAATTATAAGCCGCGATCTGCATATTCGAGTCTTCTATGACCCTGAGGGAGTCGATCGCCTCAGACGAAGAAAAAAGAACATTGATGATCCAGAGCTAATCAAAAGGATGCTCAGGGCGCAGAGGAGAGTGAATTTTGGGTTTAGAGAAGTCAAAATTCTTAGCGGGAATATAGGCTATCTTGATCTGAGACAGTTTGCCTCCACCAAGTATGCAGGAGAGACGGCTGTGGCTGCCATGAATTTTCTGGCCAATTGCGACGCCTTGATCGTGGATCTCAGGAACAACGAAGGAGGAAGTTGGGAGACGATTCAACTTCTAACGAGTTATTTTTACGATAAAGACCCGATTCATCTGAACACGTTTTACTGGCGTCCGAGTGATAAAACCGTGCAAACCTGGACGTTACCTTATGTTCCTGGGAAGAAAATTCCGGAAGTGGATATTTATGTTCTCACCAGCCGCCGCACGGTGTCTGCTGCCGAAGAATTCAGCTATAACTTGAAAAATCTGAAGCGAGCCACTCTCGTCGGTGAAACCACTCGCGGCGGAGCTCACCCTGGAGGGCCGGTGGTCATAAATGATAACTTTTATATCTTCGTGCCACAAGGAAAAGCCATAAATCCCATAACCAAAACCAACTGGGAAGGAGTGGGAGTGAAACCTGATATCGAAGTTCCTCAGGCAGATGCTTTGAAAACCGCCCACCTGAAGGCACTGGAAAAATTATCGGCCTATACCACGGATGAACAGGATAAATTCATGTATGATTGGCATATTGAATCTCTCAAGGCCGAACTCAATCCTGTTGAAGTCGATCCTGGAATTCTTCAATCCTACATCGGTAAGTATGGACCCAGAACCATCACTTTCGAAAGCGGTATCCTCTACTATCAAAGGGAAGGCCGGCCCAAATATAAAATGATTCCTCTCTCAGAAGACCTGTTCATGTTCAAAGAAATTGACTACTTCCGCCTAAAAATCATAAAGGAGAACGGCGAGATCAAAGGTGTGATGGGCGTGTACAACAACGGGACGACAGACATGAGTTTAAAAGATAAATAAACGGAATGGCCTGGTTTAAGGTAGTGGGATGGGAATACATACCTCTATGTTTTTCCCTTTTTGAGAAAACGATATTTGACTTCTCCACCAATGCGCCTATCTGTTATAATTGTAGCATAATTCAGCTCTCCCAAATCAATATTCTAATTATTGTACCTCCTATAAAGTCAGAGCCGATATATGGAGTTATGGTGGCGGAGGTGGTTCAGATTATAGGATCAATGGGTTCTAGAAAAGCAAATCGATGAAAATCTGTATCCCGAGAGTATATCCTCTTGATTCCATGCTCTCGCATTAATATGCTGTTTGTGCATCGTACAACAGGTTACCTCTTAAAGGAGGCAAACTTTTTACGATATCTGTTGTATAATCTAAAGCATGATGATTATTCGGCCAGAGAAGACAAAAGACTATACAGCAATTCACAAAGTAAATGAACTCGCCTTTGGCAGAAGAGATGAAGCCGATCTCATCGAAACTCTACGGAAATCCGACAGTTTTATCCCTGAATTATCCCTTGTTGCCATTCAAAAAGGAGAGGTCATCGGACATATTCTGTTTAGCCCGATCGTAATTAAATCGAAAGAGCGGGTCATTTCAGCCTTGGCGCTTGCTCCGATGGCAGTCCATCCAAAGTTTCAAAATCAAGGGATCGGCTCAAAGCTCGTCTACCGGGGTCTTGAGGCCTGTCAGCGCTTGGTACATAAAATCGTTGTCGTAATCGGGCATTCCGGATATTATCCGCGGTTTGGGTTTCTTCCTGCCCGAGATAAAAGATTGGATGTTGCTTTTCCGGTACCTGATGAGGCCTTCATGGTTTTGGAACTTGTTCCCGGTGCACTCGATGTTACTCAAGGAGAGATTATATATCCGCCTGAGTTCCAGGAAGTGAGCTAAAAAAATGGGGAAAAGTATCTCCTACTCAGAAACGGTCTGTAACAACTGGAAAACGGCGATAAATATATACAATATGCGACATCTAAGACGACTGTAACTTTATGTTCCCTTTTGATTCGAGGCCGCTGGCTTGTGATGCAATTGGGCAAACACAAATATTTTGCTTGTATGGGATTTGATGTATTGATGACCAGAAGATTAGTATTGTAGCCAAGAAAATGGTGAATAAATGTCACCGATGAGTTCCTTCACTATAGGGGGAGCAATACCCTCAAGTTCAGTTATCACGCTTTGGATCACTATTCCAATCTTGTGGTCCAAGAAAATAACTGCATAGTTATCGCATCCTTCTTCGAAGCCGACATGAAAAATGGCCTCACCTTGAGAGCAGCGGAACCTGCCCCAGCCCATCGACCAGGCCAAATGAATGGTTTCATGGATCCTTTGATTAGTGTCCTGGGGAGCATGAAGGCTTTTAGATGTGATGTTGACTTGAGGCTCCAACATCATTTTAAGGGATTTGGGCTTTAAACCCTTTTCATTCATGATGGCCAGAAGGAATATTGCGTAATCGGCTGTATTTGTCAGTAGGGAGGCAGCAGCATTTGGAACGGTTCTTGTCCTTTCTATCAACTGGTGAAGTCCTGTGCTCATGTTAACTGCAAAATTGCCGTCGAAACGCTTTTCCCAAAGAAAGGACGTGTTGACCATTCCCAGGGGGAGGAAGATTTTTTCCTTGGCAAGGCGATTGAGGCCTTTGCCGGTCATCTCTCCCAGAATGAACTGCAGAAGTCTGTAGCCCTCACCCGAGTATTTAAACATTTTTCCGGGGGTAAATTTGAAATCCAGGCGTCTATCTGGGTTCATAAAGCGCCAATTAGGGAAACCACTCTGGTGGCTCAACAATATCCTGGCTGTTAGCAATTTATATCTTTCATCATCTTTAAGGTCTGAATAATCAGGGTATTCATAAAGCGGCCGTTCCAGGTATTGATGCAAGGGCTTGTCCACATCGAGCAATCCTTCGTCCACAAGCTTCATCACAAGGTAAGCGAAAACAGGCTTGCTCAAAGAGGCTGTACGGAAAACCGTCTGCTCATCTACAAGCTTATTAGCTTTTTTATCGACATTCCCCATTGACTGGTTGAAAACGACATGGGAGCCCTGAACGACCGCAACAGACAAAGCCGTTGCTCCTGATTTGTCAAGGACTTGGCGGAGAAAGCTCTCTGCCTGGCTTGGTTTTCGCCATTCTCCTGCAATTGTCTGCCATTTATCGGTCTGAGGATTGATCACATCCAATCTCTCAGTGCTGGATAGAATAGTAAATATGAAAATGCCTAAGATCCCGAAAAGGAAAAGCAGTATCCAAAAATGAAGTGTTTTCATCTACTCCTCTTATGAAACTGTATGGACATAATAATTGAATGATCCCATGAAATTAATATAACACAAACACTTCAAATAAGAAAAAGAACTACACTGTATCAGAAGAAGAATGTCGCTAAATTTAATTATTATACGACCTTTGTTGCGACCCTCTCTTAAAAAGAGAGAAAATCGCTTAATATTAATATGTCGTGACATTTTCTAAACTCCGATAATCGCTTGCCTCCATCTGGCTGATATAACAGACCATTGCAAGCGTAAACAATTACACTCAATTTGAGGAGATGGATCAGTGCTTAGCAGGAATCCTCAGAAGGCTGTAATTGGAAGATTATAGACAAGTATTTACAATCTTAATATTCTACTCCCAATTCACGCAGTTTATCCTTCGAATTTTGTAAAATACGTTTTGCATATTCGGTATCGCCGGGATTCAGTTTTATGGCCAGCTTGTAATATTTGATTGCCTTTTCCTTCTTACCCATAATCATATATGCTTCCCCAAGGCTGTCATGAGCATTGAAGGATTTTGGAAACCGTTTGATGTTGTAGGAGAAAACCTCGACTGCTTTCTCATACTCTTTCTGGTTGAGTAAATAGTATCCAAATGAATTGACCCGCCGTTCCGGGAGAATAGAAGATGCGTCAAAACCGTACTTCGCCCACTTGGCAGTATTTGTTTTTAAATATTCATCAATTATTTCCACATCAGCAGTTCTCAAAACTTCGTTGAAAACTTCATTGGGCATCTTCCAGCCGCTGAAAATAAATTGAAGTCCGTCATAAATATTTCTGCCTACCATCGATCCATGATCGCCTTCTACCCATGCACTCTTCCAGGTAAGCCCGGCAATTGATTTTTCATTCATCCATTTTTCAAGTTCCCTGAAGGTGTCAAGAGTTAACTCGGCTTCCCCTTTTCCGACCGTCATGAATAGGAATTTATCATCCAATTTCCTTACTTTTGCCATTTTCTCGATATTTTTCAGCCAGTACTGATTATTGTTCTGGAACCAGGGGCTGCCGGCCACGTAGGCTGTGAACAGGTCAGGGTAGTTGAAAAGCGTATACATGGTAAACAGCCCGCCCACCGAGTGACCGTATAAGATTCTGAAGGCGTTGGTCCGATAGTTTTTCTCCACGAAGGGAATCAACTCTTCCCTGAGGAACTTAATCGAAAGGTCTGCTCCTGCAGGATTCTCTTCGCGGTCCTCAAAAGGAGTGGGAACGTATCCTCTCTCGAGGGGCGGCACTCCGACGACGATCATGTTCGGAATATCTGAGGTGCGTCCCAGAATCTCTACGGTTCCGCAAGCGTAGGTGAAGTAGAAGAAGTCTAGATCATAAAAAACGGGGTAATTGGCTGAACTGTCGTTATAACCATCCGGTACATAGATTAAAACGTTTACCTCCCTGTTCAGGATCTTCGAGGTCAGTGTTAGCGATTTGCCAATAACCACGTCGGTCCCTTCAGCCTGGGCCATCGTTTTCGGGCCAAAAAAGGAAACAACCCAAATAACCAACAGCGCGCATAAAATTCTAAAGACGTTTGATTGTTTCATAAAGATCCTCCTCCAATACTTTAATCACCATGTTTCTTCTTTACATGGACTAAAGCAAATCTCTTTAAGGTATATACGAAGAGAATGAATAAAAGTTTAACAGGGAAAGAGAATATGCTGGCAACGCAATACTTAATTCTGTATTTTTCACCGAAATTAGAAAATGGGTATTGGTCCACTATTTTAGCCCTGTTAAATAAAGAAGTCGGAAAAGATCTGAAAAATAGGACATTTGTCCAAAAGAACTCCAGATTAAAAAAACTGAAAAATAAAGCAGGTTTAGTCTTTTGACCTTTTGCGCTTTATGACACGAAAAAGATTATCTCGATAGTGATCCCCGATGGGAATCCGTTGGCCTTTAATCTTCACTTCTTCTGTGTTGATCAAATCAACATGATCTAAATTGATGATGTAAGATTTGTGAATGCGGTTGAATTGAGGCGGAAGAATTTCCAGTGCCTCTTTCATCGTGAGCAGCGTCAATATCTCCTTATTGGGCGTAACAAAAGTGAGATAGTTGCCTGTTCCTTTGATATAGAGAATGTTGCGAGTGTCGAGCTTGTGGTAATCTGTACCGCTTTTAATGAATATAGTGTCGCTGTCTCCTTTCAGAGGCACTCTTCCCTGTTTCCTTTCCTTATAACGTTTAAAGGCCTTGTTAACGGCTTTGAGGAACCTGTCAAACTCGATGGGCTTTAACAGATAGTCCACCGCGTCATAATCATAGCTATCCAGCGCATATTCAGAGTAAGCTGTCGTAAATATAACAAGAGGGTGATGCTCAAGAGCATTCAGGAATTGAATTCCGCTGAGATCCGGCATGTTGATGTCCAGGAAGAGTAAATCGATGGGATTGTTCTGGATATAATTCAAAGCTTTCAACGGGTCCCGGAATGTCCCTGTACAGTCCAGGTTCGGGACTTTCTCGATGTAGTCGCTGAGTATCTCTACAGCTTTTGGTTCGTCATCTATGACCAGACATTTCATGAGGCCTCCATTTTTTTACTCTCAAGAACCAGCTTGACTTCGTAAGCATCCCCGGCTTTGCGTGTACTCAGTTCGTGAGAATTTGGATACAGGAGTTCCAGCCTGCGTTTGATATTCTGCAATCCTATTCCTGAATTGAATTCATTTTTTCTGCCGGGAATATCATGGCAGCTATTCCTTATGGAGAGTTGAAGAATCTCCTGCTCCACTTTTAATTGAATATGAATAAAGGAGGGTGCCTTGAGGCTTATGCCATGCTTAAATGCGTTTTCCACGAAAGGAATCATAAGCATAGGAGGAATCAGAACACTCTCTGTCTGTCCCTCTATCTTAAAATCAATGTCAATTTTGTCCTCTTCGGAAAAACGCAGCTTCTGGAGTTCGATGAGTCTTTTAATCTGATCGATCTCCTTATCCAGGCTGATCCTGTCCACCTTGCTGTCATGGATCATGTACCGCATGAGATGGGATAATCTGGCGATTCCGTCTGCAGTGGCTTTCTCCTGTTTTCGGGCCATTCCGTACAGGTTATTCAGAGTGTTAAATAGAAAATGAGGATTGATCTGCGCTTTCAGCAACTCGAGTTCTGTCTGGACTTGTTTGGCTTTAACCTCCTGCAAAAGAAACCTCTCGCTGATGCTGCGTTTAACAACTTTGAGGAAAGTGGCAAACAGGACAATAAAAAAGATGAAAGCCGCGTTGCTGTAATAGTCAGTTTCAGCATTAAAGACGAATGGAGCGAATAACGTGAACAGATAGATGTAAAGAACCATAGTCGAGATAAACAGAGCAGCGTAGATCACATACTTTTTTCTGTAGAAAAATTTTTCGAGGACAAAAAAATGAAAATACACAGGAAAAAGCCCAACCATTATAATTCTCAGGCTGGTCATGGCTTTCATCGAGAGTGTCACGCCTTCTTTTTCAGGCGTTATGAAGATGAGAAGAAAGAAAAAAGCCCAGAAGAAGATGTGGTAGGCGACTCGCACCGTCAAGATTTTCTTTAGGAAACTTCTCCCGGAAAGGAATCTCATGTCCTTAATTAAAGTC
This sequence comes from Candidatus Aminicenantaceae bacterium, assembly GCA_041862375.1. Lineage (GTDB taxonomy): Bacteria > Acidobacteriota > Aminicenantia > Aminicenantales > Aminicenantaceae > WVZL01. The sequence goes on along the minus strand of JBGVTE010000056.1, from coordinate 23 downwards.
CAAATCCTGCTTCTTTTCAAGGG
>JBGVTE010000055.1:0-15290 GCA_041862375.1 Candidatus Aminicenantaceae bacterium | reverse complement strand
CAAATTGATCCTTTCTATATCAAGCTCTTAAGCGATGGAGAAAAATCTTTTTTGGCAAAGGCTTATAAAGAGGCCGTAAAAGAATTAGAAATAGCTACTTTTGGACTTGGTCAAGAGAAGAAATTGAGAGGAAAAGCTTATGCTTATCTTAGCCTTAGTTACTATTATCTGAAAGAGAAAGAGAAGAGTGAAGAATATTTAAGAATGGCTATTAACTTGGTGGGCTTGGAAGGCTTTGAAAGTTTAGACATCTCAGGATCTGCTCGAAGTGATATTGAGAAATTAGTTAATTATTTCAAGCTAAGTGCAGCCAGTGAAAGCGAAGAGATTACAAAGGCAGCTAAAACACCCCCTAAGAAGAAGATTGAACCCAAATTGCCTAAAAAAGAGGCTCCAAAAATGTTTAATAATGAACTTGAAGAAAGAATAAAGGTTAAGCCTCGGAATATATCTGTGTACTATGAGCTCTATAAGAATTACATAAATAAAGATGATCTAAAAGCTGCTAAAAATGCACTTATCTCTCTGGTCAGAAGAAATCCGAATGAGGACTACGCCTATTTACTTTTAGCCAAGATAGAATTTTCCCAAAAAAATTATAAAGATGCCCTTCAATTCTTAAATAAAGTTTTAAGTCCTTTTGATGAAACTCAACTTGATAAAGACATTCTGATTAAATCAATGATTTATACTTCAGTTTGCTTTTATTATTTAAACAGAAAAGAAAACATCCAATCCTTTGTAAAAGCGGTCGAAGATGCTACTTCTAAAGAACAGCTCATACAGATCCTTAAAGCTGAAGGTCTAGAAGAGGATTGGAAAAAGATTAAGGAATAATCAAATAGCAACGATTCAAGAATTATAATAATTTCAAAATAAGCAATCCACTTTCTTTATAGATAATAAGCATTTTTTTCCATATTGAGAGCTAAGTTAGTCATTAGCGAGGAGTTATTAGGATTTAAGGCACACCCGCTTTGTCCCAGCGACCTGGAGTAAGTTTTCTTCACCTCATACCTCCTAGCCTGTTTATCATAGAAAACGAGGTGTTGCCGATTATACACTTATCAAAGTTATGAAGGCCTGACCCCAAAGTTCTTGATGGACCAGTCAATAAGGAAAAGAGCGGCTGGGAGGTTTTCTTCAAAAATGGAGCGAATATCTTCCTCTGCATTAAAGAAACCCCCGTGCAATACATCTACTGGAGGAAGTTCAATAGTAAATGAGGGAATCCCGTATGTGCCAAAGGCCCAATCAGCTGTATCTCCGTTTGAAAGGTACAAGTAACTTCCTGCCTGGCCATATCCATAAAAGCTTCCGTTCACGTCCTTCATGAGTCTCGACATCTCAGATGCCATCTCATCAAGCAGTTCATCTCTATTAGTGGCTTCAGTAGTGTAGCTCCACGGGTATAAAATAATCTGGGAGTAATTATGGTAGCTCAAAGCTGCCTGTAAGTTTCTCTGTGCAAAAAAATCCCTGATTACCTGGGTTTCTGGCTCAGAAAAAGGAGATGTGCCTCTGTAAGTGCCAGATGAAGGGTGTGGACTTGAGCCTTCATCGTCATATCCCCAGTTGTAACTGTAATTCCTGTTGAGGTCAACACCATACGTTCCGTCACTGTTGTTGCGCCTGTTTTTCCTCCAGTAGCGGTAAACATGAATGGAGTATTCGAGACCGTCAGGATTAAGGAGAGGTACAATCCATATTTCACTCTGGTCAACAAGTTCTTTTATCCTTGTGCTCTTTTCATAATTCTCGACCAGATATTTCCCAATAAGAAACGGGACTTCTACTGAGATCCATTCTCGAGCATGGTGACAGCCGACAAAAAATACTTCAGCCTCTCCTTCATCAAGGTTAACATTGTCGCTAATTTTAAGAGCATAGATATTCCTTTTCTCGAGGCTGTTGCCGATATCAAAAACTTTAGCCAGGTGAGGATAAGAATTTTCAAGAGCAATTAAATCGGTTTCGAGTTCTTTATAGGAATGGTAGTCTCCGTTTATTCCTCCCTTTACTGATACATCCTTCTGATTAAAAGGATAAAAATTTAAAGTCTCGAGCACGTAGGGGATATTTGCTTGTTCTATGCGAAGAAGCTTTTCAACAGTACAAATAATATACACCCGATCATTCCATTCCATCAGAAAATCAAGTTCCATCACCATCAGCTTTTCTACTATTACCTGGCCTTTCTCCACGCTTATAATCTCGCTGTCTGCATAGCTTTGAGGCTTAAGCGGAACGGAGACAAGTAAAAAAGCCATGAGGGAGAAAAGTACTTTTTTTATATTCATCTTATATTTCCGCAAAGTTAAAGCTGATAGCTCAAAGAACCGGCAACCTTGGTAGCTTTAAGAGAATTTCCGGAACCTGATTCAAGACCGACGAAACTCCCAATATCAAGAATAAATCTTCCAAATTGGAAGCCACTGCCAAGAGTAAAATAGAAATAAGATGAATTATATTCTTTCATCGGCTGCGGATCGTAGCTTAATCCTACTCTAAAAGGAGTAATAATATTTTTACTTCCAAGCTTAACAGAACTCACGTGCTCGAATCCTAAACCAATTTTAAGGATATTTTTAAAGCTTCTCTCTATATGCTCTCCAAAATAATCTATACTGTATTGTGACCAGTTATAAAAAGTGAACTCCGAAGTACCTCTGAGCTTTTCTGAGATCTTGTAGCTTGATCCAAATCCAATGATGAGAGGCATTTTGAATTTGTCTTCAGATAAAGCTTCAGTTTTTATATCTGTATTTCCAGCAGGGCTATAATATCTCAGCAGACTCTGACTTTCTGATTTTTTAACATATGGAGTTCGAAAACTAGCAGCAACGTGAAATCTCTCTGTTAACCATAATGAAATCCCGCCATTTACACAGAATCCGCTAAATTCCATGGTTTTATTGTCGGTAATAGTGATGTCGTCCATTACCCATTTTTCGGTAACCAGTTTCTCGAAGTTGCCGTAAACAAAATTAAATCCAATCCCAGCAGATAAGCGCTTGGTGAGCATTCGGGAAATAGAAAAGTTTAAGTTTCTCAAGCTTCCCATCTGGCTTAATTTGAGAAAATAGTAGACTTGGCCCCTCCATTGATACTGCTGTTCTGCCTTAGGTCGCTCATAGCTTTCCACCTGACTCCAGTTGAGAGCAATAGCCCACTCATTCAGGCGAACTGATATACCTGCAAAGTCAAGGGCAAAGAAACCGTGAAAGGCACTTTTTTCAGTATCAATAACTCCCGTGTTAACAAAGGCATATTTGAAAAAAGAAGCAGTTTCAAATGAAGAGCTGAGGGTAAATGTTATCGGGGGAAGATTTAGGAGTAGGGCCGGATTAGAGAGAGCCACAGAGCAATCTGATGTTAAGATAGAATGGGTATTTCCTAGAGCAAGAGAGGAAGCAGTTTTAGTACTCCACATATTCCAAGTCCTAAATGGCGCTTCATCTTCATACTGTCCTATAACGAGCTGAGACCATAATCCATGGGGAAGAATAATCAGGAGTCCAAACAAGAGAGAAAGTGTGAAAATGGGAGTTATTTTTTTCATTTTCTCTCTAAAGAATGAGATTGTACTTCTCAAACTATTTATTTGCAAATCAAAAGCGTGTATGCTATAGAATAATTTTTTTTAAACTAGGTAGAAAGCAAAGATGAAAAGAAGAATAAAAATCACAAGCACAGGCTTCTATGTACCAGACAAAATCCTGACTAATGCTGATCTTGAAAAAATGGTCGATACCTCTGACGAATGGATAGTCAGCCGAACAGGTATAAAAGAGAGAAGAATTGCATCCGAAGATCAAGCAACTTCGGATTTGTGTGTTGAAGCTGCACGACAGACTCTCAAGAAAGGAAAATATAAAGTAAAGGATATTGATTTAATAATAGTTGCGACATCTACTCCCGATACAATCTTCCCTTCTACAGCCTGCTGGGTGCAAAAAGGACTCGGGGCAGATCATGTGCCTGCCTTCGATATTTCTGCGGGCTGCACTGGCTTTCTCTACGGAATGATTCTGGCTGAAAGTATGATCTTGAACGGAGCAATAAGACGCATTCTGCTGATAGGATCAGAACTGCTAACTAGGATAACTAACTGGAAAGACAGAAACACCTGCGTTCTTTTCGGCGATGGAGCTGGCGCATTTGTACTCGAAGAAAGTTCTGATGAATCGGGTATGCTTTCCCATTACTGGAAAGCCGATGGAAATCTGGGCAATCTTCTTTCTCAGCCCGGAGGCGGAACGAGAATTCCACCCTCTGCCCGGATGATCGCCCAAGATCTTCAATATCTTCACATGAAGGGAAATGAAGTATTCAAGTATGCAGTAAAAAGGATGGGAGAGGCAGCTCTTGAAGCCTTGAAGCGGGCAGGGTTGAAGCCAGAACAAATAGACCATTTTATTCCCCACCAAGCAAATATAAGAATTATCGAGGCTACTGGCAGACGGCTTCATCTCCCTCAAGAGAAGGTCTATGTAAATATCCACAAATATGGCAATGTCTCAGTGGCATCCATCCCTATAAGCATTGATGAGTTGCGGCAGGAAGGCAAGCTAAAAAAAGGTAAAATCATTGTCATGGATGCCTTCGGAGCAGGATTTACATGGGCTGCCATCATTTATCGCTGGTAAAAATATACCTTCCCTAATTCTCCACGTTCTTTCATCAGGAAAAACGTGATGACATGGTAACAGCTTTCTGATTTTCTTCCTTTTGTGTTATAAAATAAAAGTATGAAAAAATCTCGGATATTGGTTCATATTTGCTGTGCTCCAGACGCTCTTTATGTTATGAGCATTCTTAAAGAAGACTACGATATCAGCGGATACTTCTATAATCCGAACATCCACCCTCAAGATGAGTACCAATTAAGGCTGGAGGAGACAAGAAAAGTAGCCCAAGAGCTCAATTTTGAGCTCTACGAGGAAGTATATGACGAAAGCCGCTGGTTTGAATTGACAAAGAAATACAAAGATGAACCTGAAAAAGGAAGACGATGTGACATTTGTTATGCTCTTAGGTTGGAGAAAACTGCTCGTAAGGCTTCTGAACTTGGCTCCGATATTTTTACCACAATTATGAGTCTTAGTCCTTGGAAAAAAGCAGACGTCCTCAATCGAATCGGCCTAATGTTTGCAAATCGATACAAAATTGATTTCTTAGAAGCCAATTTTAAAAAGAAAGATGGTTTTAAAAAGAGCATTGAAATGAGCAGGTGTCACAAACTGTATCGACAAAATTACTGCGGCTGTATTTACAGTAAACATTAAAGAGTGAATCGTGAACAGAAAAAAAGATAATTCTCGATACAGACGAGCTATTAAAGTTGTCGTTTTCGGAGTAGTGCAAGGAGTTGGATTCAGGCCTTTCATCTACCGAACTGCAAAAAAATTTAACCTTAGAGGCTGTGTCAAGAATATCGGTTTCGGTGTTGAGATCCATCTTGAATCTGAAGATAATTCGAGTCTTCAAGACTTCATTAAAGCCCTTAAGGATGAAAATCCTCCCTTATCTCAGATTGAAGACATAAAAATAACCTCTGCTCCATTCCAAAATTTTAAAGACTTCAGCATTAAAAAAACAAAGAAAGGCGAAAGCTTTGTTTTCATCTCTCCCGACATCTCAATCTGCGAGAATTGCTATCACGAGATGATGACTCCTCGAGATAGACGATTCAGATACCCCTTTATCAATTGCACTGATTGCGGACCTCGCTACACCATTGTCAAAGCCCTTCCCTACGACCGGAGGCAAACAACCATGGAAAGCTTCCGAATGTGCCAAGACTGCGCCCGGGAGTACTATGACCCTCTTGACAGGAGATACCATGCCCAACCTATAGCTTGTTCTCTCTGTGGACCTGAAATAACTCTCGAGAAAGCTCAAACTGGAAAAAGAATAAAAGGTGGTATCAGAAAAGCTTCTTCACTTATAAGAAAAGGGGAAATTGTTGCTGTTAAAGGATTAGGAGGTTTTCACCTTGTATGCGATGCTCTCAATCATGAGGCTGTAAGCCGCCTTAGAAAAATAAAAACCAAAAGGACAAAACCTCTCGCCCTCATGGCAAGGAATACTGAAACTGTAGAAAAATATGCCTTTCTCTCTCCTGAAGAAAGTGATCTTCTCCTTTCACCGCGCCGTCCTATCCTTCTTCTCCGCAAAAAAAAAGACATTAAGGGTATTGCTCCCCACCTCAACGAAATAGGTTTTATGCTTCCCTATACTCCACTTCACTACCTTCTGCTTAAAAATCTTGAGCTTATTGTAGCCACCAGCTCCAACAAAAAAGATGCCCCTATCATGAAAGATGAAGAAGAAGGGATTAAAGAACTCTGCGATTATATCCTGAGCCATGACCGCCCTATCCATATGAGGGCTGACGATTCAGTCATTAAAATCGCCAAGAGCAGACCTCTCTTTTTAAGGCGCGCGCGAGGCTTTGTCCCTTATCCACAAACAGTACCGAAAGAACTCGAATCTCCTCATAATATTCTAGCCCTAGGGGGAGAACTTAAAGCTACGCTATCTGTGTATAAAAATGGACATGTGATTACCAGCCAATTCTTGGGCGATCTGGATGAATATCAAAATTACTCATACTTTGAGGAAACTCTGGATCATCTTAAGCGCCTGTTTGAAGTCAAACCATATTTTGTTATTTCTGATTTACACCCAAATTTCCATACTACAAGATATGCTCAAAAATCAGGCATCCCTCACCTCCAAGTCCAGCATCACTTTGCCCATGTTCTCGCTTGCCTCCTTGAACACAAAGTTCCACTAGGTAAAAAAGTTCTAGGGATAGCTTTTGACGGTTATGGCTATGGAGAAGACGGACTGGCTTGGGGAGGAGAGTTTCTTCTTGCTGATTATTCTTCTTACCGAAGGCTTGCCCATTTTAAGTATGTGCCCCTTCCAGGAGGAGATCTGGCTGCAAAACAGCCGTGGCGCATGGCAGTATCTTATCTCCACGATATTTTTGGCCGGAGCATCCCAGAGGTAAAAGCACTTCAGAAAATAAGCGAGAAGAAGGTTAAGGGTGTTATGAGCATGATTGAAAAAAAGATTAATAGCCCTCTAACTTCAAGCTGCGGACGGCTGTTCGATTCCATCTCTTTTATCACAGGACTTTCTCCCCTAAAAGTCGAGTATGAAGCAGAAGCACCAATGAGATTGGAAGCGGTGGTTGATCCGGAAGTAAAAGAAAGTTATGGTTTTTCCTTCTTAGAAAAAACTAATCCTGTACAAATCTCATTTGAAATGACAATCCGGGCGATCTTAAATGATTTGAAGCAAAAAAAACCTCATTCGCATATATCCTCAAAATTCCACAACACGCTTGCCAGGCTTATAGTTCGAGTTTCAGAAATAGCACGAAAACATCACGCTATTGATACAGTTGTCTTTACTGGAGGAGTATTTTTAAATAAAAGACTCCTTGAAGCTACGTCTGAGCTCTTGGAGGAAAAGAAGTTTAGAGTACTTAGGCCGATTAATTATTCCCCCAACGATGAATCCATATCAATAGGTCAAATCGCCTATGCATTGGCCAATATAAAAAAATAAGTTAATAAAAGGAGACAGTTTACTTTCTAAAAAGGTTCACAGTTATACATTTGATTAGACTTTACTTACTAGCCATACGAGTAGGGAACTTCATCGTTTCTTCGGGCATCATTTCGTGATAAAGTTTGGTCCAGTTGACAAATTTTGTTATTTTTAAAAAAAGTAGCCTGTCCCCTTTTATTATAGCTTACTCAATTTGATTCTTATTCCCCCTACCAGAAAAGAAATGATATTTACGAATAGTGCTTCAAAAAAACCCAAGACTCCAAAAACTATGAATCCAGCCACACCACCCAATCCTGCAAATAGGATCCCACCAAAGAGCTTTCCCTGGAATTCCTGAAAAAAGCCTGGCATTTTACTGACAACATCAGAAAAATATTCCGAGGCACCTGCAAATGCTCCGAGAACAACTCCGATAAAAAATCCTATTATTCCCCAGAATATAAAAAAAGAAAAAGGTTTCACACTGTGGAAAATGTATTGTTCTTCCCGCTTTTTCTCGGTCATTTCTTCTTGTATAATCTCCTCAAATTCTTGACTGCATTTTGGACATTCTTGGGAGGGATCATCCAGCTCATACCCGCATTTTGGACATACATGCTTTTCTTCTTCAATCAAACTCTTGCCACAGCTAGAACAGACTTTAGCATCAACGCTGTTCCCGAATCCGCAGTGACTACAATCAACTTTCTTTTCTTCGATTGAAGGAGGATCAGACCGAATCCAATTTTTCCCCTCAAAATAATACCATTTCCCACTCTGTGCTCCAATCATCCAGAATCGTCCCTCATCATCTTTCAATCGCAATTCCTTCATCTTGTCAATAAATTCGCGCCTCGAGATAACTCCAAGCCTAAATTTTTTCTTTAACTGCTCAAAGGATTCCTCTACTTCTTTAAATTTATTTTCCATTCCCTTCTATCCTTTCTTGTTCTTTACTCCCCTTATGGAAGTGTCTCTAAATCCGTGAAATTGATTGAAGCTCCATCCTGATCTATCTTACAATCTTCTGTCACAAAAATAAGACACTTACCATTTACTTCAAGTCATACATACGAGAAAAAAGTCATATGATATATTCATAAACAGTATGCTCCATGTAATAGTGTCAGGTTTGAATTTCTCCGTAACTTAATTATTTTCAACAAATTTTTAATTCATTTATTTTCAATAACTTAACTAGCGTGACTAAATTTTGTGCAAAATGTCATATTTTCAATAATACATTAAAATTATGTATTAATTTTAATGATATTTCCACAACATTTCCACCGATTTTGTGAAAAACTTTTAAAACCAAAATTGCCCTATCATATCAAATAAATTGTACCCTTTTATCGGATCAGGGATAAATGAAAGAATAAAAATCACCAAAGCCATGAACCCTAAAAATTTCCTCTGGGGCGAAAGAGGCGTTTCTTCATCAATAATCCTAGGATGTTTCAATCCGAGTACAAGGATAATAAAAGCCCAAATAAACCAGCCTATCCAAAATACAACTCCCATGATAATAAAAACAAAGAGGAAAATGCGCGCCAGCACTCTTGATTTCTGACCTAAAAGCGCATATGAAATATGGCCGCCATCAAGCTGACCCACAGGAAAGAGATTAAAGGAAGTAACAAGAATACCAACCCACCCGGCAAAGGCAATCGGATGGATAAGGATATCATACCCAGTGGGAATGTCCTTCAAAATCATACTTCCTAAAAGTTTTAGAAGGAGAGGCTCACCAAAAACTAGAGCTTCCCCTTTGGGAATAGGAGGAATCACTTTCGAGTGAGACAGCCCATAGGCAAGGGCTGGAAGTGAAAGGATAAAACTTATTAACGGACCTGCAATTCCGATATCAAAGAGTTGTTGTTTTCTGGTAATAGGTGATTTAATCTTGATAAAAGCACCAAGAGTGCCGATAAGAGTCGGCGGAGGAGCAGGTATGAAATACGGAAGAGTAGCTTTGATTTTATAATACTGGCAAGTTAAATAATGTCCACACTCATGTCCCAGTACAATACCTATAAGCACAACTGCATAGATAATGCCTAAAGATATAACCTGAGAGTCATTAAAAATACTTATGTCTAAAGCCGTTTCAGGTTTTTCACTGAGAACATCAGCATATTTAAAACTCACACTGTGTATAAGCCCAACCAGAAATGTAGAAACCACTGTAACGACAAAAAGAAAAACATTCAGCCAGATTCTTCTACCGGTAAATAAAGAATAGGGCTTTTCTGTATAGCCAGGAATTTCTCTCTGTGGTTCTTCCATTTTTTATATAAAAAAATAGGAGCGATTCACATCACTCCTATTCAGGCTAAAATAGACTATGAAAAACTATCCTTCTTCCTGGAGTCTTTTATATTTTCCCATCAGCTCTTCTTTTGTCTCTTTATGGTCTGGATCAGGAACACAGCAATCAACGGGGCACACAGCTACACATTGGGACTCATCAAAATGCCCAACACACTCTGTACATTTGTCAGGATCAATAATATAAATTTCGTCGCTAGCAGAGATAGCCTCATTAGGACATTCTGGTTCACAGGCTCCGCAGTTGATACATTCTTCTGTAATCAAGTAAGCCATTTATATCCTCCTAAATTATATAAAAAAATATTATATAAATTTTTTCTGAATATACAATAGTCTAAATTATTTCTCCTTTTCCAGTCTCAAAACTTTTTGAGAAGCATCGTAGCCATAGGAAGTCATAGGAAACTGCTCTTTAATCCTTTTATAAAGTGCTAAGGCCCCTTCTACATCTCCCTTTTTCTCATAAGCTTCAGCAAGATTAAAAAGAATTACATCAAGAGAATACACGGAGGGATTATCTTCTTCGATTCTTTTATAAATCTCTATAGCTTTATCATAGTTTTTCTTTCTCATATAAATTTTAGCCAACAAATCTTTAGCCTGAAAATAAAAGATATCCTTTTTCCCTTTTTCTACTTTTTCAAGTAAAGATATTGCTCGGTCAAAGTCCCCATTCTCTATCCAATACGTTGCCAAATAAACATTCGCCAAAGCTGAAAACTTTCCGCCACCAGCTAATTCTTCTAACTTCTCTACACTATCAGGATTATCATTCAGTTCAGAGTTCAACTTGATAATCTGAGAGAGTGTGCGAGCTTCTCTTTTGTTAATGCGGCTTTTTACAAATCTTACACCCGCAAAAATTAAAATCCCTATTAGTACTATGACTACTAGAGCTATAAGCTCTTTTGTTCTCTTCTTTATGAAGCGAATAATCTTGTTTATAGTTGTGACAAATTCATCTTCTTTGAGCTGTTTTCGTTTTATTCTCTTCATCTTTTACTCCATTGCACTCAAAAAGCGCCTGTGAGCTCTTCCCGCAGTATGAATAATCTCACTTGCTTAAAATTTCCTCTTTACACAACCCATCACAGCTTTATTACAAATATATCCAGAGATTTTCTATTTATCACACTTATCTCAAAAAACCAAGCCCTTACACATAATACTCAACTCCAATTTCCGACTTCCTCTATAATGAAGTAAGCATCTTTTTTTCCGTGATAAAGAAAGAAAAGCGTGGGTATACGGTGAAGAAGGTCGTATGAAGTAAAGATCAGGCCTTGTTAATGAGATAGCAGTTCAAAGGAGGAGCTGACAAAATTCTTCTCCACTGTATTTCATCATAGGAAGTGTGACATTGACTGTTTTTAAATCAATAAGTATTATCTTCGTCTCTACTCTTCCACGCCCTGTACCTTTCGATATAATCATCAACTACTTTTTTGGGCACAAGTGAGAGATAACTGGCATAGTTCCTTAAATGCTGTTTGAGATAAACCTCCTGAGGAAGAAGTTCAAACCTTTCATGCTCGATGTTCTCCAGAAGCTCTAAACGTATCTTAGTGCTGAGTGAAATCTCATACAAACCTATGGCAAGCTTCTCTCGTACTCGCCTCAATCCTGGGCCGCTGAACAAAATGCTATCATCTTTCTCACTCTTGAGATCATCTTTTGAAACAGAGGATTTTTTCTGAGGCGGTATGCTCTGTTCATTTTTTAACAAGATTTTAAGTCTTGTGTATGCCTCTTCAATTTGCTCCAATATCTTCTTCTTTCCCTTGCCGGAGAACTCTTCTGCTAGTGGAGCTATGGCAATTGAGTCGGTGGAATACAAGCGTTTCAGATGATGGTATGCATACTCTATTTCAGACAATGTAGCATCAGGACTAAGTTCAAGAACCTCAAAATAGTATTTATGATCTTCTCTCGACATGATCACACTCTCGGCAATTTTATTTCATTTCCCTTGATTAAATTCTCTGTAGAAGTTTCTATCTCCTTTGTACAAGGCGATGATGCATAATTCAACATAAATGGCTGTCTCCTTCGCATAGACCTCCAGACCGAGTCATCGTGTTCAATGTACCCAACAAATTGGCATTCTATCCCAAGATACTTCATGAATATACTTTTTATAGAGGAACCAACAAGTATGTCTTGTCCGGTTCTTACCTTGTTTAAGATGAGATAAATCGTAAAATCGGAGAGCTCCTCGGCAAGAATATCTCCTATGTATGAAAATCCCTTGAGTGAATCGATCAAATCCTTCAGGTTTTTTATCTTGTATCGCTTCCTGCTCATCCACATGTGATCAACGATTTCTCTAAAACCATGAGCTCTCAACGAGACTTTTACTTTTCTGAACAATGCATTCTTTATAAAGTGATACATATTCTCAATAGATAGTATCTCTGGTTCTACAACAGCAATCATCTTATCAGCAATAAGAAATGTATCGATTGTATTGGTATGGCTGCCGGAACCTAAATCAATAAGAGCATATTGTGTATTCAATTTCATTATATGCCTGAATAGTCTGAGTTTTTGAAAGAATTTAATGTTATCAGAGGAAAGAGAATGGATATCCCCGGTTATCAAATACATATCCTCTATTCCAGTCTTAACAGTAAGTTGATAGAGAGGTAATTTTGTCTCAAAGAAATCAGTCAAAGATTTTCTGGGCCTTTTTATCCCGAGAATCGTATGGAGATTTGCTCCACCAATATCAACATCTATCAGGACAACTTTATTTCCCTTTCCAGCTAAATATGTGCCTATACTGCTTGTTATGAAAGACTTACCCGTCCCACCTTTGCCCCCACCAATGGCCCAGATTTTACCTTCTTTATCCCTATTTACCCTTTCCATTTTCAAACAATAATCTTATATTTTTAATGTTTATTTAACAATATAGTAAATTTTAAACCTGCGTCAACCTCCGACTCCGGTGTCACTCTAAAAACAACTCAGAATCTCTATCCCTTTTTCTTTTCAGATTTGTATCTCTGGAATAAATGCCTCATTAAACATAAACGAGGAACATATAAGATTTAGTGATTACTACCAGTTTTCCCTTTTCTGTATTCTCTAATGTATAGATTAAGTTTTTCAGTATACTTAAGATTTAATTCCTATTACCACTAACATTGCTCTGGTTCTTATTGGTTGATCTTCAACAATACTGCTTACTATATTTCTCTGTCCAAGATGGTAGCGAGCTTCAATAAAAAAATAAAAAAATTCTTTCAACTCTATTTCAAAACCACAGCCCAAAACAAAGCCAAAATCAATACTCTTAGTGTTATCCTTCAAGTCTTCCGCTTCTTCTCCTTCTACTTTTGATTTATGAGACAGAATTGAAGAAAACTCAACTCCTCCGAGTATGTAAGGGGATGTCCCGTAGATAAACTTATTCTTGACTAATATTGGAATGCTGACTACGTTTAAAGAATATTTCATTTTTGAATCGGAGAATCGAGCATTGCCCCCTTTCTGGAAGAATAGAAAATCAAATTCAAATATCAAATTAGGCGTAAATCCTCTTTCTAAGCCAATGCCACCGAGAAATCCAAACTTGTTACTCCATGTAATGTTTTCCTCATTCGGAGAGGAATTGTACTTAGAATGATTTATTCCTCCTATAATTTTAAATTCCGCATACAGGGGAGCGATCATCATCATTACTAAAATAAAATTTATGAGTCGTTTCATGTCTCGCTTCAAAAAAGGAATTTATGGATGGGATTTTCTCTAAAGTTAAATTTTAAATTTGTAGGCAAAAGCCAAACCGTATTCATTTCCTCCCAAGTTTATATCTAAATTATTCTCCTTCATTCGTGCATTACTGTATTTAAAAAACAGTTTGAAAAGAAGGGAGGAATTTAATTGGAAGTACATCCCCGCTTGAATATTTGTACCCCACGTTGAACCAGAAATTGAAGATCTATCAGAAGTATCAGGAAAATTTTCTTCGTAGTTATAATAATCAAGGCCAAGCCCGATGTAAGGAAAGAACCTTCCAAATTTTCTTGAATAAAGAGCTGAGAAAGAAATGGGTATAATCTCAAGCTTTATTTTTTCTTGATTGAACGCACTTGTGCCAGTATCAAAAATGTACTTTAAATTTAAGGAAGCACCTATGTACCCGTACTTCTTCAAAGGAATATTAAAGATAGTTTCTGCAGAAGCAAAGAAAGAACTCTTATCATATGTATCTTGTAAATCCGTACCATGAAAAAAATATGCTCCACTGCCCAGACCCAAAGTAATAGCCATTTCTTCTTCCTCTTTCATAACTTCGTCAATTTCTTGTAATAGTGTGGGGAGAACCTTTTCTACTGATCTCTCTTCCTCTTTCTTCACTTGAGCCGGTTCCTCTGTTTTCTCTGAAGGCTTAGTTTCTTTCTCTTCAACTACTCTTTCTTCTTCATACAAAAAGAATATAGTAAGCCCCATTTTACTCTCTTTGATTGTGTAAGAAGGTGATTTTTCAGCCAGGTCAAAAACAATCCTTGTCACTTCAGGAGTGTTCTTTGCTGTTCTAATTACATTCACCCCAAAGTTATTAACTTCAATGTAAGGATCGCACGAAAATCTATCAACCTGGAAGAAATCAATAACTAATCTATTAGGATTAAGTAATGTAAAACTCCTGTAGTTGGTGAACTTATCAAGCACAATTTGAACTTCGAGCTGATTTTCCATTCTGTTAAGATTAATATTTTTTAATTTGCCCAAGCTCCTGTCTTGAGCTGCTGATATATTTGAAAAGAAATAAAGAATAGAGACAGATGCAATAATTATAATAATGGTTATTTTTATGTTTTTCATTAGAACGTATTTAAGCTATCTTCTATAAACTATGTTGATTTTTAGAATATTGATGTATTTTTATCTATTCTCCACAGTATTTATTAAAGAAACTAATAACACAGTACATATTTGATGTCAAATTGAAACAGTTGACTTGAAACAGAGATATATAGAACTCCCCCCTCGCTGACAACACCCGGGAAAGTAACTTTGAACTCCCTCTTATGGAGGAGTTTTTCACTTACATGAATTTAAGCTTGCTACATAGTATAATTATTACTACCATAAATGTGTTACAATTATACAATAAAAAGTTTCATTGTCAAGAAAATTATTTTTTTTCTTTTTATACACTTAGATTATTATTATATCTTTTTTACTTCATCTAACATCATAGAGCCGATAAAGATCCGTTGCATTAACAAAAATATCTGTTATTATTGGATTTGTCCCAAAGTGACGGGATGCCTTGTCATTGCGAAGAGCGAAGCGATGAAGCAATCTCTTAAGGAAGGGCATTAATCTATTTGTTTTCAATGAGATTGCCACGCTCTCTTCGATCGCTCGCAATG
>JBGVTE010000054.1:0-75462 GCA_041862375.1 Candidatus Aminicenantaceae bacterium | reverse complement strand
TAAAAGAAGTGTTCGAAAAAGGCAGTTCCATTGTCATTGCGAGCGATTGAAGAGAGCGTGGCAATCTCATTGAAAACAAATAGATTAATGCCCTTCCTTAAGAGATTGCTTCATCGCTTCGCTCTTCGCAATGACAAGGCATCCCGTCACTTTGGGACAAAGCCAAGTAATTAAACTTAATTATTCATAAAAACTGCCGATACCTCAATTTATTTTCAGTGATATCTGCTTCTAAGCATGATTTTTCAATAGATCAAGGGCATCACTTTTTTCACTGGATTCTCTCTTAATCATAATCGGTATTTTTTATCCCCAAGAAATAAATTCTTTTAAAGATGCCTTCTGTAAGATAAAATAATTTCAATGGAAAAAATAATCCTCCTTCCTCCAGAAGTTTCACAGAAAATCGCTGCCGGCGAAGTCATCGAAAGGCCTTTCTCTGCAGTCAAGGAGCTTATTGAAAACTCCCTGGATGCCGAATCTACTGAAATAAAAGTTGAGCTTCTAGCAGGAGGAAAGCATCTGATAAGAGTTACAGATAACGGCTATGGAATGAGCCAAAAAGATGCAACCCTCTGCTTTGAGCGACATTCAACGAGTAAAATTGTAAAGGAAGAAGATCTCACCCAGATTTCAACTCTCGGTTTCAGAGGTGAAGCGCTTCCCAGCATCTCTGCTGTTTCCCGTGTCACCCTTAAGACTAACGACGGAAAAGGGGATAAAGGAACAATGATAGAACGGGAGGGGGGAAAAGTCCTTAAAGTTTCGGACACAGCCTTTCCCAAAGGGACAAGCGTTGAAGTTCGAGACCTTTTCTTCAACCTGCCAGCAAGGCAAAAATTTCTGCGCTCGGAGAGAGCTGAATTGGGCATGATTGTCAAATATGTCACTGTGGCTGCCCTTGCCTACCCCGAAATCAGGATTTCTTTAATCCAGGGAAAGAGGGAAATCTTCAACTTCCCTCGAGTCGGCACACTCAGGGAAAGAATTTTTCAAGTCTACGGAAAATCCATCCTGGAAAAGCTTTTAGAAGTTGAATACAAGGAAGACGTCGAACTCTATGGCTATGCCTCAAAACCTCCATTTGGCCGCTCTGACCGTACTCACCAGATTTTCTTTGTGAACAAGCGCCCAGTCAAAGACAAAATCCTTCAAGCTGCCTTGAATCAATCATACCGGGGAGTCCTTGAGAAGGAACTGTTCGCCGAGGCATTTCTCTTCCTCTCACTTCCTTATTCTGAAGTGGACGTAAATGTCCATCCAGCGAAAGCTGAAGTGAGGTTTAAAGATTCCCAGCATATTTTTCGCCAGGTTGCAAAAGCACTTGAATGTGCAATGCTTAAAGTGAGGGGTGTTAAAGAAATTTATCCCTTCCCAGAAGATAAAAAGATGTACGCAGGAATTAAAGAATTAAGAGAGGCACGCCGCTTCAAAATCCCGGAGAAAGAACGCTTCGAAAGAACGGACCTGTTTCCACCTCCTCTGGAAGAGAAAAAGGCCTATCCCCAGGTCATGGGGCAATACCTTGATACATACATCGTGGCCTCGAATGAGGAAGGGCTTTTCATCATCGACCAGCACAATGCTCATGAAAGAGTTCTCTTCGAACAGTACCAAGAAATTGACGCTCAAAAAAAATGGCCGACAAAAATCTCAATCTTTCCTCTCCTCCTCGAGCTCTCCCCTTCTCAGGAAATAGCTTTAGAGGATAGCAATACTTTACTGGAAGAGGCAGGCTTCAGGGTGGAAGCCATGGGACAAAAGAGCTATTCCTTGAAAGAATTCCCTGATATATTCAAGCCAGAAGAAGCGGTTGATATCCTCCTTTCTCTCATCGAAGAGATAAAAGAAGAAAAAATAGAGAATAAACGAGCGAAGCTCCTCGCCACTCTCGCCTGCAAGACAGCCGTAAAGGCTGGGCAATCCCTTTCGCAGGAAAAAATGAACTACCTTGTTGAAGAGCTCTTCAAGACTGCGAACTTTTCCATCTGCCCCCACGGAAGGCCAATTATTGTCAAGCTCGAGCGAAAACAGATCGAGAAAGGATTGAAGAGACCTCGAAATTGACAACCACTACCTGTTTTGCTAATATTTGAAGGCTCAAAAATTACCTGTTTAATTGTTATTCACTCATTGAAAATTGACGGGGAGTGGCGCAGCCTGGTTAGCGCGCCTGCCTTGGGAGCAGGAGGTCGTCGGTTCAAATCCGATCTCCCCGATTATAATTCAGGGCAGGCTGTGGATGCTGGAAATTGAGGCTATTACAGACAGAGCTTCGAAAGTAAAAATAGAAAGGCGCGCCTGTAGCTCAGTCGGATAGAGCAGCTGCCTTCTAAGCAGCGGGTCGGGAGTTCGAGTCTCTCCAGGCGCGCCAGGCTTACCCCATCTCTTCCTCAATTCATACTTCCTAGATTTTTCACTGATTATTTCTTCAACAAATTATTGCTACTTTTATCCTGCCTGCAATCTGGTTATTTTTTTTCTTCTTAATTCTTCATTCCAAAAAAAAAGACATTCATCAAATCTAACAGTCATAACATTAATTTTTTTTATAATATAGTCTAATAAAATTAATTTTATTAATTATTACATTAATAATATTAATTTTTTAAGGAAAAAATATTAATTTATTTAATATGAGCTAAAATGATTAAAAAATTTGACTCTTTAGGTATTAATTGCTATTCTTTTGCCAGTTTAGTTAAGAGGGAAAAGAATGCGAATTAAATGCCATAAATGTCAATCAGAGAATCCTGACACATCTCGCTTCTGTGCTGAATGCGGAACACAATTAATCCCTAAAGAGAAAGCTCCTGGTCCTTTCACCAAAACACTCGAGACACCAAGAAAAGATTTATCCACAGGCTCCACCTTTGCCTCCCGGTATGAGGTCATCGAAGAACTTGGACAAGGCGGCATGGGCAAGGTCTATAAAGTTCTCGATAAAGAAGTAAACGAAAAGATAGCTTTAAAACTATTGAGCCCGGAAATTGCCGCTGACAGGAAGACAATCGAGCGCTTCCGGAATGAGCTGAAGCTTGCGCGGAAGATCGGCCACAGGAATGTCTGCCGCATGTATGACCTGAGTAAAGAGGAGGGAACCTACTATATAACCATGGAGTATGTATCCGGCGAGGATTTAAAGAGCACGATTAAAAGGGTAGGGCAGTTGAGCGTTGGCAAAGCTGTTTCCATTGCTACTCAGGTATGTGAAGGACTGGCAGAAGCACACAGATTGGGAGTTGTACACCGGGATTTAAAGCCGCAAAACATCATGCTTGATAAAGAGGGGAATGCCCGGATAATGGATTTTGGTATAGCCCGCTCGCTTAAAGCAAAAGGGATTACAGGAGCGGGAGTGATGGTCGGCACGCCAGAGTACATGTCGCCTGAACAGGCAGAAGTGAAGGAAGTAGACCAGTGCTCAGATATTTATTCTCTGGGTGTGATTCTATATGAGATGGTGACAGGGCAGGTTCCTTTTGAAGGCGAAACTCCTCTGGCTGTAGCCATGAAGCACAAGAGCGAGACTCCTAAAAATCCGAAAGAGCTCAATTCTCAGATTCCTTATGACCTCAGCCGATTAATTCTGAAATGTCTAGAGAAGAATAAAGAGATAAGATACCAGAGTGCAGGAGAATTGCGTGATGATCTGGCTGCAATAGAAAAAGGCATTCCAACCACAGAAAGAGTGATCCCTAAAAGAAAACCCATCACTTCAAGGGAAATAACAGTTCAATTTAGCTTGAAGAAACTGTTTCTCCCTGTATTAATTTTCGCTGCCCTTGCTGTCGTAGCAGTGATTATCTGGCAGCTTCTTCCCCACAGAGAGCCTGTTAAAACTTCGATAGCAGTTATCAGCTTTGAAAACCAGACAGGGGACAGTGCCTATGATTACCTTCAAAAAGCCATCCCCAATTTATTAATTACAAACCTTGAGCAGTCGAAATACCTCAGAGTTACCACCTGGGAGCGAATGCATGACCTCCTCAAACAGATGGGAAAAGATGGTGAAGACATCATCGATAAGGATTTAGGCTTTGAGCTGTGCCAGACGGATGGCGTAGATGCCATTGTCCTGGGCAGCTTCATCAAGGCCGGTGAGATTTTCGCTACGGATGTTAAAGTCTTGGATGTGGAAACAAAGAAGATTCTGAAGAGCGCCAATTCAAAAGGTAAAGGTATAGGGAGTATTCTGGAAACACAAATTGGTGAGTTGAGCAAGGAGATTTCCCGTGGAGTGGGCTTATCAGGGCGAAAAATAGAAAAAACACCTCTGCGTATCGCTGATATTACGACTTCTTCCATGGAAGCCTATAAATATTTTCTTAAGGGAAGAGGTGATTATGAAAAATTCTATTTTGAAGATGCACGGCAGTCCTTTGAAAAAGCAATTGAGCTCGACCCGGACTTTGCAGTAGGTTACCTGTATCTCGCTCGTGCATATGACAGTTTAGGGATGGAAAAGAAAAGAAACGATGCCTATGAAAAAGCGAAGACTTTATCCCAGAAAGCATCGGATAAAGAAAGATTATATATAGAAGCAGCTTATGCTGGTGCTGTTGAGAATAATCGAGAAAAAAAATTCCGAATTCACCAGGAGATGGCAGAAAAATACCCAAGAGAAAAACGAGTTCACCATGAGCTGGCATCTTCTTACAATTTTAAAAAAATGTTCGATCGAGCAATCGAAGAGTACACAAAAGCACTGGAACTTGATCCGAGTTATGGAGATGCTCTTAACTCATTTGCCTACATGTACTCTGATATGGGTAACTATGGGAAGGCAATCGAGTATTTTAAAAAATATGCAGCTGTTTCGCCTGGAGATGCCAATCCTTTCGACTCCATGGCTGAGCTCTATTTCCGGATGGGAAGGCTTGATGAGACCATAGCTAAATACAGAGAAGCATTAGAAGTTAAGCCTGATTTTTACCAGTCGAATTTAAGGATAGGATATATCTTTGCCTTAAAGGAAAATTATGCAGAAGCCATGAGATGGGTTGATAAAGATATTGCCATAGCGCCTACTCCAGGTGGAAAAGGAACGGGTTATCTTTATAAAAGCTTCTATCATTACTGGCTCGGCAGCTTGGAGCAATCACTCGATGGACTTCGCACGTTGGAAGCCCTGGCAGATGAAGCAGGAAGTCAGGAGGATAAAGCCACTATCAACTGGCTTAAAGGATGGATCTTTTATGACAGGGAAGAGTTCGAAACCAGCCGTAAGCACTTTAAAAACTGGTTTGATAATTACTCTGAAACTAATCCAGACCTTAAAAAAGATTTCACAGCCTTGTTTTATATTTATCTTGGCTTAGTGGATTTAAAAGAGGGTCGCATCGATTCAGCCAGGTCAAACCTGACTGATGTAGAATCCCTGTTGCCGGAAATCCATCCATTTTTTAAGGACTGGGTGCGAGTTGGATATGATATACTAAAGGGTGAGACACTGCTTGCAGAAGGATCAACAGAAAAGGCCATTACTTTCTTGGAGAAAGCACCTGCTCCAGGAAAACCCCCTCTTATGCAGTTCATCCTTCCTTATAATGCGCCTTTCATCAAGGATGTGCTGGCCAGGGCATATAATAAAAAAGGAGAATTAGACAAAGCAATTGCCGAATACGAGCGGTTGATTACCTTTAATCCAGAAAGCGAGGGACGATGCCTCATTCATCCAAAGTATCATTACAGACTGGCCAAGCTGTATGAGCAAAAAGGCTGGAAGGGGAAAGCCATAGAGCATTTTGAGAAATTCCTCAGCTTCTGGAAGGATGCTGATCCTGTCATTGAAGAAGTTGAGGATGTGAGGAAGCGGCTGGCTGTTCTGCGAAAATAGAATCTTTCATGTTTAAAAAAACAGGGAATCATGCACAATAATAATCTAAAATACAGAGCATCAAGGATATTTTTCTTATTGATGTGCCAAAGCCTAAATATGAGAATTTGACGAATGAAAGGTTTTTCAAGACTTTTGTACTATAATGGAAGCATCTTTTTTTCCGTGATGAAAATTAAAATAGTCATTAAGCGATGGGCATACGGCTTGAAGGCACGCTCGCTTTGCCCCAGCAAGACAAAGCGGCTCGATTCAGGCTTCACTCTTCCTCCCTCCAGTCGGAAACCATGCTCGCTCAGCCTTCATACGACCTTCTTCACCGTATACCCACGCTTTTCTTTCTTTATCACGGAAAAAAAGATGCTTATCACTGTAAGCAAAAACTCGAAATTCATGGCGTTGCTAGACTAAAATAAATTTGGAGCAATAAAATGCCAAGAAAAAACATGATTTTCTTTGTATCAATTGCCTGCCTGTTTCTGTTTTCCTGTGAATCAAAGAGAGATAGCGATTATCAGGTTCCTGCTGAAATCACCGAAGCTGAAATCTCAGAAGAAAGCATCACAAAGATTGAACAGTCAAGCCCGATAGCTGATCCAGCTGATGTCTCTTCAATTGATGCGATAATCCAAGCTCTTTACGATTCCATCTCTTTCTCCGAAGGTGAAGAACCTGACCTGGACCGGTTTCAATCCCTGTTCATGCTAAAGGCACCCTTCATTTGCCTCACTCAAGATGGCGTCGATACAATGGACCTTGAGAGTTTTGTATCTTCTTTCAGAGAGCGTATAAAATCAGGCGCCATAAAGAGCTTTTACGAAGCAGAAATCGCCCGCACTTCCAATGCTTTCGGGAGTATCGCCCAGGTTTTCAGCACGTACAACAAAGGCATTAACACAGAAGATCCTGAATTATTTACACGTGGTATTAACAGCATTCAGTTGTATTACGACGGCAGGCAATGGTGGGTTAGCAGCATTTTATGGGAAGACGAGCGAAGTGATAGCCCAATTCCAAAAGAATATTTGCGTTAACCACAGGCTCAATTCTTGCCGGAAGATATAAGATTATCAAAGAGCTTATATGGGCGTTATGGCCAAGGTTTATAAAACCGTTGACAGAGAGATTAAGGCCAAGGTTGCTCTTTAATTAAAAATGAGAGGAGGAAAAATGGTGAAGAGTATTTTCCGATTCCTTATGATTTTCTTTACAGCCTTTTCTGCAATTGCTGTAATTCTTGTAAGCGGAGAGGCCGAGCATCCAAAGATTTATATATCAGTAGATATGGAGGGAATAGGAGCAATCGTCAGCTCAGCTCAACTTGGGCCGAGCAAATTCGAGTACGCAAAAGGCAGAAAACTCATGACTGCTGAAGTCAATGCTGCCATTGAAGGCTGCCTTGAAGCTGGAGCAGGAGAGATTGTTGTTTCTGATTCCCATGGAAATGCACAGAATCTTGTTCCGGATGAGCTGCATGAGGCCGTGCTTCTTATAAGGTCATTTCCGCGCTCATTGCTCCAGATGGAAGGCGTTGATGAAACCTTTGATGGAGTAATTTTTATCGGCTATCATCCGATGGAAGGAACTCCAGATGCAAACTTATCCCATACTATTTGGGGCGGCAAGATATTTGAAATCAAAATCAACGGAATGCCTGTCTCTGAAGCTATTTTCAACGCATCTGTAGCAGGACACTTCAGAGTCCCTGTTATTCTGGTTGCTGGAGATCAGAATGTGGCCAAGGAAGCCGTGCAAACATTCGGCCCCGTAGAAACAGTAATCACCAAAGAATCTCTGGGCTGGCTGTCTGCCATGTCACGCCACCCAAAATTAATCTGTCAGGAAATAAAAGAAAAAAGCAAGAAAGCAGTCCAGCGGATTAAGGAGTTTGAGCCTTATACAGTCAAGGAGCCGGTCAGGATGGAATTGACTTTTAAAAATACCTATGATGCTGAAGCCTTCAGTTATCTTCCCTGGGTTAAACGCATAAACGGGAAAACAATTCTTGTTGAGACAGAGAATATTATAGGAATAAACCGCTTTATAACAGCCCTTTTCAGTATCAACAACCGCTGATAGATACATTTATTATATAAATAAGATTCTCATCTACTATTTAATCTTTCCTGAATAAACAATGCTAATCCCAGCACGTAAATTAAATTTGACTCATATCTGATGTGAACATCTAAATGGAGATAAGAAGGGGGGCCTGAAGACCAGAAGATGTTGAAGCCGCAGACTTCTTACTGGATGTGATAGCACTCTATTTAAATACAGGTGAAATCGATGAAACTATTGATATTTTTAAGATTAAATATTATTTTAATGTTGAGCCTCCAGAAGAATAAGTCATGATATGTCCTGAGTGAAATGCTGAAAATCCCGCAGATATAGACTTATATGATTATTATAAAACCATTTACTTAGTTCTTAAGAAAAGTCAGTTGGCAAAAACAATTAATAAAATAAAGAGATTAATATAAAATAAATTCATAAAGTAAGGAGGTAATTAAATGATTTTTTCCCGCAATTATTCATGCTTTAAGTTACCGACTCTTCTGGGTGTCATTTTATTTATTGTTATTTTATTTACCCAGCTACCTGCTCAGAAAATTATCCAGTCGACCGACCCGGAACTCCGCCTGAAGTGGTATGAAGAACACGTAGCCATGAAAGAGCGGTCAATGTTCAAAAACCTGCCTTGGCAGTTTTTAGGGCCGACGAATATAAGCGGCAGATGCACCGATGTCGCAGTCGTGGCACCTAAAGGAAAGCATTATACGATTTATGCTGCTGCCGCCTCAGGAAGCGTCTGGAAAACCGTAAACGAGGGGACAACCTGGGAGCCTGTATTCGAGCATGGGCCGTCGACCTCGGTTGGTGATGTAACAATTGCCCCCTCTAACCAGAAAATAGTCTGGATAGGACTCGGGGAATCAAACATTTTTCGGAGCTCCATGGCAGGGGCAGGCGTGTATAAATCAACTGACGAAGGAAAAACATGGAAGTATATGGGACTTGCCGGAACACATACAATCCCCAGGATCGTAATTCATTCCGAGAATCCGGATATTGTCTACGTCGCTGCTTCCGGGCATGAATGGACTGACAACGAAGAACGGGGAGTTTACAAAACAACAGACGGCGGAACGACCTGGAAAAAAGTACTCTATATTAACGAGATGACAGGAGCCATCGACCTTGTAATGGATCCCTCTGACAGCAATACGCTCTACGCGGCGACCTGGCAGAGGAGGCGGAAGCGCTGGAATGATCCGAGGAATGAACCGGGCTACTCAGGAAGCGGCATTTACAAAACAGCAGACGGCGGAACAAACTGGGAGCCGATAAACAACGGGCTTCCCCCCGCAGAATTTAGAGGCAGAATCGGTATAGACATAGCCAGAACTAATCCAAACGTTCTCTATGCGTTTATCGATAACTATGAGATCGCGTATCAACCAACTCCAGGAGAACCTAATTCTTACGGACGCCCCAAAAAAGCAGTCATAAAGGGTGCAGAAGTATACAGGACTGACGACAAGGGAAAAATCTGGAGAAAGGTGAGCCAATCGAATGAGTACATGGAACGTCTCTCTGCGACCTATGGATGGGTTTTCGGGCAGATTCGAGTCGATCCCAATGATGAAAATACAATTTACGTCATGGGTCTTGCCCTGAATCAGTCGATTGATGGAGGGAAAACATTCCGTCCTCTGTGGGGAATGCACGTTGACCACCACGGCCTGTGGATCGATCCTGATAACTCAAGCTATCTTGTAAACTGCAACGACGGAGGCATGTCAGTTTCTTACGACTTCGGCCAATCCTGGAGGTCTTTCACCGATAACCTTCCAGCAGTGCAGTTTTTCAACATAGCCTGCGACATGGGCAAACCGTTCCATGTCTACGGTTCTATTCAGGACCACGGAAGCCGCAGGGGAATAGTCGACCTCAGCCAGGGGCGGGAACAAATCCCGGCTATCGATTTTACAGACGCTCCTGGGGGCGAAGGGTCGAGTCACGCCATCGATCCAACTAATCCGAGTATTGTCTATTCCGCTGGTTTTTATGGAAGAATACAGAGGTCAGACTATAGCAGCGGGGAATGGATTACCAAGAGAATTGTTCCCGAAGCAAAGAAAGGCGAACCACCGCTTCGAGGCCAATGGGTAGCGCCCTTCATCTTATCTCACCACAACCCGCAGATTATTTATCATGGAATGCAGTATCTCTTCCGCTCATTGAACAGGGGAGATACATGGGAGAAGATCAGCCCTGACCTTACGTATAATGACCCTAATAAAATGGGTGATATTTCCTATCAAACCATATTTGCGATCTCAGAATCCCCTCTTAAGTTCGGGATTATCTACGTCGGTACAGATGACGGAAAAGTTCACTTGACAAAGGACGGCGGTATTACCTGGGCCGAAATAATGGAAGGACTCCCCTATAAAAAATGGGTATCCCGGATTGTTGCCTCTGCTTACGACGAAGGAACAGTCTACATGACCCAGAATGGAAAGCGGCATGACGATTTTGCTGCCTACGTCTGGAAATCAACTGATTACGGCAAGACGTGGAAAGACATATCCAATAATATTCCCTGCGGTCCAGTTAATGTCATCCGGGAAGACCCGAAAAATAAGAACGTTCTGTATGTCGGCACCGACCTCGGTGTGTATGTAACAGTGGACAGCGGCAAAAACTGGCATGTGCTGTCGAATAATTTGCCCACTACATTTGTTCATGACATCGTCATCCATCCTCGAGATGACATCATGGTCATTGCCACCCATGGCCGTGGAACGTTTGCAATTGATGCACGCTATATTCAAAAATGCACCGAAGAACTGCTCGCTAAAACTGCCCACCTTTTTGAAATTAGTCCAGCAACTCTTCCCCGCTGGAGAGGAAGAGGAAGAATAAACGGGTATATTTATTATTATTTGAACAAACCACAGAATGTAGTCTTATCTGTAGCGGATGAATCAGGTAAGCTCGTAAAAAAGCTTGAAGGTACGGGAGATGCCGGAATAAACCGTGTCGTCTGGGATTTAACCACAGATAAGAAAGGATTTGTAGAAGAAGGGATTTACAGGGTAAAACTTATTGTAGGGCCTCTGGTATTAGAAGAAAAAATAGAAGTTAAAAGATATGGGTCATGAAATGCCCTAAATGTCAGTCAGATAATTCTCATACTTCCCGCTTCTTCGTTGAGTAGGATGATTAAACTTGCACACAGAGATTAAAAAAAGCAAAATAAAATTAAAAAATGGAAAGAGCAAAGTCTTCGGTGTTCAGGAAGGGAACAAAAGTCGGATTTGTACTCATTTTGTGGTTAATAACAGCCTGGCTGCTTTACCCCTTAATAATTCTAGATTCTGTAAATATAAAAAATGCAAAAGAATACTTATACCGGTCTGCCGTGGGAATTGCAATTATGCTTATCCTTTTTGGAAAAACGATTTTCGATCTTCTGTTTCCTCAAGCCATTTCCAAAAAAATGTCATTGTTAAACACGATATTTCTCACCCTTTACTGCATGGCTTTGGCCAGTGGAATTATTTTCATGGTTTCGAGAATGATAGTTTTGTATTTAAAAAGAGGAGATTCTGGATTCCCATTCTGAACAGTTCTGCTCGCCTTTGCTTATTCTCCCTAGACTCTTTATAAAGTATTCAAAGCTTTGCCTGTAGATTATTTTTTTATTCTTTCCAGAGCGTCTCTGAGGAGTAAAGCAGCGATTCCCAAATCCCTTGCCCCAGTTATGAGCACAGCCTTATCTCCTTCATGCTTGAAAAGGAAGAAGTATCCCAAGGCATTTTCTGCCTGGATTATTCTTTCTTTAACCACAACATCATTCAGGTATTCTTTGAACAGCTTCTTTACTTTTTCCGTAAGGTTTCTTTTTTTCTCTTTAAAATCAATGATGACAAGCTTTGAGTTTGAAGGGCCATACTTGGCGCATACAGCTCTGGCCTTTCCCTTAAACTCCCAGAAATCCTCTTCCAGGAGAACCGATTCTGTCGAAGCCTGAACGTGACCTTTTATGTATGTTTCGCTCCCGGGGCGCAGATTCCGTGAAGGAAGCAGTGATAGCTCCGGAGGAAGCTCAACTTTTCCTCTAATTCTCCGGGCAACAAAGGCTGAAAACTCCTCAAGTTCTTTTTCCTCGCAGTCAAAACCAACGATATTGACGAAATACTCAGCCTTGACCAGGCTTATCTGAGTCTCGCTCTTCCAGTTTAAAGCATCGATGCGCTGTGATACTTCCTCATCCCCTTCCCTTTTCCCGGAGAATATCCCGAAGGCATCAGCGGGAGATTCCATTCTGTAAACTTCTAAGGTAATCTCTTTCTCTTTTCCTTCGGTAGTTAATGTGTAGCGGCTGAGGTAAAGTTCCTTGAACCCATACTGGAGGAAAATCTCTGCGCCACCATCTATGTAGCCGAATAGCTCGTCCCCATTATAATATTCGGGTTCTTCTCTTCTCTCCCAGGCCCCAATTTCTCGATGTCCGGGGAGAATATCTCCCGGAGTTTCATTACAGAATAAGTAAATAGAAAGGGAAAGCAGAAAAGAGAAAACGAGTACAGAACCTAAAGTGACCACTTTCTTCGACATCTCTTGCCTTAGCCTAGATTAAATTATTGTCAAAATAGCATCTTCTTTCATTCTTACCTCTTTCCTGGGTAAAACAGCTTCAATTAGTATATGTTAAACAGGGTAGAAGTCAACATTTTCTTCAGGGTCAAATGCTCTGGGACAAAGTGAGCTTGTCTTAAAACCGCATACCTATCACTGATGACTACTTTAATTCTCATAATGGGAAAAAAGATACTTACGAAGGATTGCCGGCTATTTGACTTTTTTATCATTAATCATTATTGTATATGTAAAAAAACGGAAATAATTCGTCATGAAATGCCCCGAATGCAACTCTGAAAATCCCTCCGAGAGCCAGTTCTGCAGCAGCTGTGGCGAAAAGCTCATTCCAGCAAGGAAAGCTCCACTTCCGAAAACAAAGACTTTCCGAGCTGCTCCAAAGAGGCGATTAGAAATCGGAACAACCTTTTCCGAGCGCTACCAGATCATCGAAGAGCTGGGAAAGGGGGGCATGGGAAAAGTATACAAGGTTCTCGACCAGGAGCTGGAGGAGAAGGTAGCTTTAAAACTCCTGAATCCTGAAATCGCTTCTGATGAAAAAACAATCAAGCGCTTCCGGAACGAGTTAAAAACTGCCCGGAAGATTTCCCACAAGAATGTGTGCCGTATGTATCACCTCAGCAAAGAGGAAGACACCTACTACATCACCATGGAATACGTGCGCGGTGAAGATTTGAAGAGCATGATTAAGATGATAGGCCAGTTAAGCGCTGGAAAGACAATTTTCATAGCCAAACAGATCTGTGAGGGACTGAGGGAAGCCCACCATCTCGGGATTGTGCACCGCGATTTAAAGCCTCAGAATATCATGATAGATAAAGAGGGAAATGCTCGTATCATGGATTTTGGAATCGCCCGCTCCCTCAGGGCAAAGGGAATAACGAGAACTGGAGTAATGATTGGCACGCCAGAGTACATGTCTCCTGAACAGGCGGAAATGAAGGATGTAGACCAGCGTTCTGATCTATATTCATTGGGAGTAATTCTCTTTGAAATGGTAACAGGAAGGGTGCCCTTTGAAGGAGAAACGCCCTTAGGCATAGCTATGAAGCATAAGACCGAAGAACCTCCTGAACCCAAAACATACAATGACCAGATTCCTGATGCCCTCAGCCGCTTGATACTGAGCTGCTTGGAGAAAGACAGAGAGCAACGCTTTCAGACGGCAGATGAAGTGTTGAATGAACTAGCCAAGTTAGAGAAGGGGATTCCTACAACAGAAAGGCTTCTCCCCAAGAGAAAGCCCATCACTTCAAGAGAAATAACCGTACAGTTTAAACTGAAAAAACTTCTCATCCCTGCTTTAGTATGTATTGCTGCTGTTGGCATCGGATTGATAATCTGGCGTGTTCTCCCCATGTTAAAATCTCAAGAGACTTCATTGCCCGTATCCGCTCCCATTGCTAAGCAGGGAACACTAATCGTTAAATCTGATCCCCCTGGAGCAGCAGTGTATTTAGACGAGAATCATCGCGGGGAAATACCCCTTACCCTATCCCTTGATCCCGGCAAATACAGTCTTCGAATCACCAAGCTTGGTTATGAAGAGAAGAGTGATCAGATCGAGATAATCGCTGATAAAACTATAGAAAAAAACTTTACTCTCGCAAAAATGCCCGGAAAATTAACGTTAAGGATTTCAACAATTCCTGCGAAGGCAAAAATTTATATCAATGACTCATTAGTAGGGAGCACCTTCTCTCGGAAAGTCCCTGAAAAAAGCCGGTACAAGCTTAGAATCGAGAAGGAAGGATACAAAACAATACAGGAAGACCTTGTGATTAACTCGGATTTTTCGAAGACATACCAGCTCCAAAAAGCAGGATACGGATGGTTCAGGATAAGCGCCTATCCCTATGCAGAGGTAAAGATTGACGGGAAGCTAATCGGCAAGCCGGGAGAATCGGTTCCTCCTGCGAGAAATGTCCGGGTCACCGAAGGAAAACACAGGCTCACTTTCATCTTAAAGGATTACGCAGAAAAAACAATTACCGAAGAATTAGTAGAAACCGTTGGAGCAAGCGAAACAAAGAAAGTTCACTATAAATTCAAATATCTCTCCGCGTCCAAAACTGCAGGAAGAGAAGCACCCAAGGCTGAAGAGACAGGGACAGGCTGGCTAGTGATAAAAGCCTTTCCTTACGCAGAAATCGAAATTGACGGCAAGAGAGTCAGAGAAGTGCCTCCTCCTCTAAAAGTCGGACTGAAAGCTGGAAAACATACAGTTAGATTTATTGCTTCCCGGCTCAATAAGACGCATACTATGGAAGTAACCGTCATAAAAGGGGAAGAAAAAGAAATCATTCATAGATTCCAATGAATACTTCAAAACATATTTTTTCTATCATCATTTTTGCTTCTCTTTGTCTTGTCTCATTGGGAGTCCTGCCTCAGAAAACAAATGCAGCCCAGAGCAAAGCTGAGCAGCTAATAAAAGCAGGAAAAGAATTATACGAAACCGGAGAGTATAAAGAGGCGATAATACAGTTCTTAGAGGCACTAACCGAAGCTCGTTCAGACAAAGACTTTACTGAAATCTATTTCAATCTCTCCCTGGCATACTATGCTGACGGCCAGGCTGACAAAGCGAAAAATTATCTCAAGAAGCTCTTTGGAATTGAGCCCGAAAGAGCTATCGATGAGCGGTACTTCCCCTTGGGTTATGTCGGAATATTCAACAGGGCAAAACAGGAAGCAAAAATTGAAAGAGAAGAAAAGAGAAAAAAAGAGGAAGAAGCCAAAGCGCAAGAGACAGGGACAGGCTGGCTAGTGATAAAAGCCTTTCCCTACGCAGAAATCGAAATTGACGGCAGAATAATCAGAGAAGTGCCTCCTCCTCTAAAAGTCGGATTAAAAGTTGGAAAGCATACGATTACATTTGTCGCTACCCGGCTGAACAAAAGACATGCCATGGAAGTAACAGTAGCAAAAGGAGAGACAAAGGAAATTAATCATAAGTTTGAATGAATACTTCAAGACACACTTTCTCCCTCATCATTTTTCTATCTATCTACCTCATATCCGCAGAAACCTTGCCTTCCCAGGAAACCTCAGGGCAGAGTAAAGTTGAGAAGCTCATTCAGGAAGGAAAAGACCTGTACGAAAATGGTGAGTACAAGGAAGCGATAATACGGTTCCTGGAGGGACTAACCGAAGCTCAGTCAAACAGAGAGTTCTCGGAAATTTACTTCAATCTCTCCTTGGGATACTATGCTGACGGCCAGGCTGCCAAAGCAAAAAATTATCTCCAGAAGCTCTTTGAGATTCAGCCAGATAAAGCAATCGATGAGCGGTACTTCCCCACAGGCTTTGTTCGAATATTCAACCAGGAAAAATCCAAGCCTGAAGCTGGGATGAAAACCGAGAAAAAAGCATCTCAGACCGTCAAAGAAGGCGATTTAATATCAATCAGCTTAGCAGACACTCCTCCAGTGCTTGTAAAAAAAGTTTCCCCGACATATCCCCCGGTAGCCTTAAGAACAAGAGCAGAAGGAAAAGTAATTGTCAATGCATTGATTTCGGAGACAGGCGATGTGATAAAAACCGAAATTCTTCAAGGAATTAAAGGTCCCTATGGATTTAATAGAGCTGCCCAAAAAGCTGTCGAGCAGTGGAAATTTAGACCAGCCATTAAAGAGGGAAAGAAAGTGAAAGTCTGGAAACCAGTGACAATTGTCTTCAAAAAAGAATAAAATCTAACTTCATCATCCATCCAGATTTTATTCTTATTTATTAATCTTTCCCCCGGGTATCACCCTTCATACAACTCTCATAAATTCCGTCTATAGCTTTACTCAACAGTGTAAAAAAACTTTACTACTGTAAAAAAATTTTTATATCCCTGCTCCGATTTCTATACACCCTAACTGCCTGATATGTAATAAGATATATTTTTTTCTTTTTTGGCACAAAAAATGCTCCATATCTGGCGAGGGAAATAATAGCTAAGTAAAGTGGTGCTAGAGATGATAAAAAACCAGCATCATCTGATTTTAAGCAGGGGAAGGGAATCTAACCATCCTCGTCTGAAAAAAGGAGGGTTCAATGAAACACATCATTGAAATCGTGATTTTAATACTTCTCCTGATTCTGGGATTGTTCAGTTGATCTTCAAATAGGTTTCCGCAGTTACTGATCATTCCCCCAAATAAAGTCTTTCACAGCACGGTTTTATTTTTTTTCTTTTTAACTTGACCTTCGCTATTTTGATATCTATTATCCTAAATAAGAGTCAATATAAAATTTAAGGAAGATTGAAAAAACAGAACCGTTCCCTTTTTCTCTCTTTACTTATTTTTGAGTATAAATTATGATTATAATACAAGAATGATGATCCGATGATTAAAAAAACAACAGTAATTTGTGTACGCCGAAATGATAAAATCGCTATAGGTAGTGATGGTCAAGTTTCAATGGGAGAGACTATTCTTAAGCAAACAGCCAAGAAAATAAGAAAGCTTTATAAAGGCAGGATTTTGGCTGGATTTGCGGGTTCTACCTCTGATGCTTTTGCTTTGTTTTCAAGGTTCGAGAATAAACTTGAGGAATATAGAGGCAATCTTTCCCGAGCAGCAATCGAGTTGGCCAAGGATTGGCGGATGGATAGAGCCCTTCGGCGATTAGAAGCTCTCTTGATTGTTGCAGACAACAACTCTTCCTTTTTAATCTCAGGGACAGGGGATGTTGTTGAACCAGATGATGGAATTATTGCCATCGGTTCAGGAGGTCCTTTTGCACTTGCTGCTGCTCGTGCCTTGATGAAGTACAGTGACCTGGAGGCTAAAGAGATTGTATTAGAAGCTTTGGAAATAAGTGCAAACATTTGCGTCTATACTAATACTCAATTTGTGGTTGAGGAACTTTAAATGGCTATTATGCTTCCGCATAAGTTAGATAAAATATCTCAAGAGTTAAGCGATATAGAGCTTACTCCTCGGGAGATTGTGGCTGAGTTGGATAAGTACATTATTGGTCAGGAAGCTGCAAAGAAGGCTGTGGCCATAGCTCTTCGAAACAGATACCGAAGGTTAAAGCTTCCTCCTGACCTTGCTGACGAGGTTGCTCCGAAGAATATTCTGATGATTGGCCCCACTGGAGTTGGAAAAACCGAAATATCTCGAAGACTTGCCAAGCTTACCTCATCGCCTTTTCTAAAAATTGAAGCCAGCAAATTTACTGAAGTTGGATATGTAGGCCGTGACGTTGAGTCTATGATCAGAGACTTGGTACGCATCTCCGTCGATATGGTGAAGTCTGAGAAAACGGAAGAAGTTATGGAAAAAGCTAAGAGCAATGTTGAAGAAAAAATATTAGATATCCTTCTTCCTCGACTTCAAAAAAAGAGGGAGAATTTTTCGGACAAAGATGAGCACGTACAATTCCAGGAAACAAGAGAAAAATTAAGAAAACAGTTAAGAGCCGGGCTTATGGATGAAAGGATAATAGAAATCGAAGTTAAAGATACGATGAGCCCTCCGTTCGAAATTTTTTCGAATACCGGCGTTGAGGAGATAGGAATTCAAATTCAAGAAATAATTCCCGGTTTCTTAGGAGGAAAAACTAAAAGACGAAAGATGAAATTGAAGGATGCTATTGAATATCTCATGGAAGATGAGCAGAAAAAGTTGATTGATATGGATCAAGTTGCTCGAATGGCAGTGGAAAGAGTTGAGCACTCGGGAATTATTTTCCTGGATGAAGTAGATAAAATTTCGGGCAGGGAAGCAGGACATGGTCCAGAAGTAAGCAGAGAGGGAGTTCAGAGAGATTTGCTTCCCATTATTGAAGGCACAACAGTAAATACCCGTTATGGCTTAGTACGAACAGACCATATTCTCTTTATAGGTGCCGGAGCTTTCCATGTCTCAAAGCCATCCGACCTCATCCCTGAACTCCAGGGAAGGTTTCCTATAAGAGTAGAGCTCACTTCTCTGAATAAGAAAGATTTCATTAAAATACTGATCGAGCCTGAAAATGCTCTGATAAAGCAGTACAGAGCTCTTTTAGAAACAGAAGGAGTAGATGTTGAATATACCGATGATGCTGTTGAGGAGATTGCTGAGCTTGCTGAGAGAGTAAATGAAGAGGCCGAAAATATCGGAGCCAGAAGACTTCATACTATTATGGAGAAGGTTATGGAAGAGATTTCCTTCATGGCTCCCGACATAAAGAAAAAGAATATAACAATCGATATGAAATATGTCCAAAAGCAGCTTAAAGACATTATTGAAGACCAAGATCTAAGCCGCTTCATTCTTTAATGAAGAGAATTTTTCCTCATTTTATTCTTTCTTTTTTGCTTATATTTCTCACTTTCTGCGGAACAAAGGGGCCTATTGTTGCTCCTGTTAAAAAAATTCCTCAAAAAGTAGAAGGTTTCACTGTTGTTCAGAGGGGAAATAACATAATTCTTACGTGGAAAAACCCTAAGAATTATACTGATGGGAATCCTTTGGTCGAAATAAAAGAAATCGAGATTTGGTTGCTTGAAGAACAAAAAGAATCTGATGAGACAGAATGGGAATTGTTACTTGAAGAAAGCCAGACTCCTCCTGAAATATCGTTAGAAGAGTTTAAGAATAAAGCGAAACTAATGTTTGCGATAGAGAAAGATACATTCCCTGAATATCAAATAACAAAGGATGAGGATCCTGCCGAATTTGAATATTTCTTACCATTAACTCCAGAGCAATTGTCTTCAGGGCGATTTACTTTTGCCCTAAAGGTTCAGGATGAGAAAAAGAAAGAATCAGAATTTTCAGATTTGATTTCGATTGAACCACGACTTGTTCCTCATCCTCCTCCGGAGGTTCAAT
The DNA here is from genome assembly GCA_041862375.1 of Candidatus Aminicenantaceae bacterium. Taxonomy (GTDB): domain Bacteria; phylum Acidobacteriota; class Aminicenantia; order Aminicenantales; family Aminicenantaceae; genus WVZL01. The sequence goes on along the minus strand of JBGVTE010000054.1, from coordinate 56,133 downwards.
CTACTCTGTTTAAAGACAGAATTGAGATCAAGTGGAGGATTCCCCTGAAAAACATTGACAATTCTTCTACAGCTAGAGTAAAAGGCTATAACATTTACCGCAAGAATGAGGAAGAAGAGTATCCCCGAAAACTTAATTCTTCGCTTATCAGGGAGGAAGAATTAAGTGAGAAAGATTTTCTCTTCAGCAAAGCTTATTATCTCTTTTTTAAAGCTTATTCATTCCTTGCAAAAGAAAGAATATTCATTGATAAAAATTTTCAATTTGGGGAAAAATACCAATATTTTGTCAGGGCTTGTTTAGAAGAATCTTCTCCTTTCTGGGAAAGCAGCGATTCTGAGGTTGTTGAGATATTGGTTGAGGATACGTTTGCGCCTGCTCCTCCTTCGGGCTTGATTTCCGTGGCAGGAAGTAATTTTGTCAGCATGAGCTGGGAAGCGAATAGAGAAGAGGATTTAGCTGGATACAGAGTCTGGCGAAGAAGTGAAGAGCAGGGGGAGTTCACTTTATTGACAAAAAATCCAATTCGGGAAAATGTTTACAGTGATTCAACAGTTGAAAAGAACAAGCGATATTATTATGCTATTACTGCTCAGGATGAAAGCGGAAATGAAAGTAAAAAATCAGAGAGTATATCTGAAATGATAAAGGAAGAGTCTTCATGAAAATTTTTCGATTTAAGCACAAAGATAAGATTTACTATGGAGCTTTAGAAGAAGAAGTCCTTTTTCCTCTAAAGGGCTCAATATTCAAGAACTTTAGAATCGAAGAAGAGGGAATTTCTATTAGTGAAGTCACTGTGCTGCCTCCCGTTACACCATCCAAAATAGTTGCTGTAGGTTTGAACTATAGCAATCACGCCATGGAGAGGGGCAAGGCGCTTCCCGAAGAGCCCTTGATATTTCTTAAGCCCCCCTCTTCTGTTATCGGACATCGGGATATCATTATATTCCCGAGGAAGGCAAAAAGGGTTGACTATGAAGGCGAGTTAGCTTTCCTAATAAGAAATAAAGCACATCATATTAAAGAAAATGAGAGTGTAGATAACTATATTCTTGGCTATACATGTTTCAATGATATAACAGCTCGTGATCTTCAGGAGAAAGATGGCCAATTTACCCGCTCTAAATCCTTCGATACTTTCGCAGCAGTGGGGCCCTGTATCGCAACTGATATCGATCCATCCCAGGTGCGTCTCAAGACGTTTTTAAACGGAAAGCTTAAACAATCAGTACATACAAAAAATTTAATTTTTACTGTTCCTTTCTTGCTAATATTTATTTCAGAAATAATGACATTATACCCCGGAGATATCATCAGCACAGGAACTCCTGCTGGAGTGGGCCCAATGTATCCCGGTGACAAGGTTGATGTTCAAATAGAAGGAATAGGCACTCTTTCCAATACTGTTATGAAAATCAAGCAATGATTTAGCTTTTTTGGTTCACTTCGTTTATTATGTTTGTCTCGTTAAGGACAACGAAAATGAGTTAAACAAGCCTGATTGATGAGACAAACCAGGGAAAAGATTTTATTGGAGGTATAAATGAAATTTTTCTTAGATACAGCCAACTTGAACCAGATAAAGGATGCAGCGAGCTGGGGAATTGTAGATGGAGTGACGACTAATCCAACCTTAGTCTCAAAAGAGAATGTAAAATTTGAAACACTGATCAGGCAAATAAGCAAAATTGTCCCCGGGCCCATCAGTGTAGAAGCTGTTTCTGTGGAAGCTAAAGACATTATAAAGGAAGCACGAGGCTTAGCTAAGCTTGCTGATAATGTTGTAGTCAAAGTTCCAATTAATATAGAGGGGCTTAAGGCGATTAAAGTACTATCTCAGGAAGGAATTGATGTCAATACAACTCTTGTCTTCTCTCCAACTCAGGCACTCCTGGCTGCAAAGGCTGGGGCAAGATATGTGAGTCCCTTTATCGGACGGCTCGATGATATTTCTCATCCTGGAATGGATATAATCGAGCAGGTAATGGTTATTTTTGACAATTATGGAATTGAAACAGAAGTGATTGTTGCAAGCATCAGGCATCCGCTCCATGTAGTTGAAGCATCTCTCATCGGGGCAGATATAGTTACTGTTCCCTTTGCTGTTTTAGAAAAATTAGTAAAGCATCCTTTGACTGATATCGGGATGGAAAGGTTTTTAAAAGACTGGGGTAAGGTAAAGCGTTAGATTTTAGTCAGGATGAATGAAGATGACCATAGAGAAAAAAATTGATGGTTTGAGAGAAAGAGTCCGTCTGGCTGATTTAGGAGGAGGTAAGGAAAGGATAAAAAAACAGCACCAAGCTGGGAAGCTTACTGCCCATGAAAGAATAAACCTCTTACTTGATGAGGGTTCTTTTGAGGAAATGGATAAACTTGTTGTTCATCAGAGCCATGATTTTGGAATGGAGAAAAAACGAATTTATGGTGATGGAGTTGTCTCAGGATATGGTCGTATGAATGGCAGAACAGTCTTTGTTTTTGCCCAAGATTTTACGGTGTTTGGAGGCTCCTTGAGCGGAGCAAATGCAGCCAAAATTGTTAAAATTATGGATTTGGCTATGAAAGCAGGAGCTCCTGTAATCGGGCTCAATGATTCAGGTGGAGCACGGATTCAAGAAGGTGTTGCCAGTCTGGGCGGCTATGCTGATATTTTTCTAAGGAATGTTTTAGCCTCAGGAGTAATTCCTCAGATATCAGCAATCATGGGGCCTTGTGCCGGGGGGGCTGTTTATTCTCCAGCTATGACAGATTTTATCATCATGACAAAAGAAATGAGCAATATGTTCATAACAGGCCCTGAAGTAATTAGAGCAGTAACCCATGAAGAAGTCACGATGGAGGAATTGGGAGGAGCAGATACGCATAATGCTCTTAGTGGTGTGGCTCATTTTGCTGCAGAGAATGAAGAGGATGCTCTGGCACTCATCAAAGAGCTCCTGTCCTTTATTCCCAGCAACAACATGGAAGACCCTCCCCAAAAAGAAACAAATGATCCTGTCGACAGAATAAGCGAAGAATTAAATTATGCAGTTCCAGATGATCCAAATCAGCCCTACGACATAAGAAAGATAATCAGGGAAGCCTTGGATGATAACTATTTTTTTGAAGTTCAAGCCGAATATGCAAAAAATATTGTGATAGGATTCGGTCGCTTAGGGAGCAAGTCCGTAGCTGTTGTGGCTAATCAACCAGAGCACCTGGCCGGAGCGCTAGATATAAATGCTTCGGACAAAGGGGCGCGGTTTGTCCGTTTTTGCGATGCTTTTAACATACCGCTTATCACTTTTGAGGATGTTCCAGGATTTCTTCCAGGAGTTGCTCAGGAACACGGTGGTATAATTCGTCATGGAGCAAAGCTTCTTTATGCCTTTGCTGAAGCTACTGTGCCTAAAATCACCCTGATCACACGAAAAGCTTATGGAGGAGCATATTGTGTTATGGCCTCCAAGCATATCAGGGCCGATATTAATTACGCCTATCCGGGGGCTGAGATTGCTGTTATGGGTCCAGAAGGAGCAGTTAACATCGTTTACAAACGTGAAATAGAGAGCACAAAAATTTCGGAAAAAATGAGAGAGACAAAAATCGAGGAATTCAGGGAGAGGTTTGCAAATCCTTACATAGCCTGTGAAAAGGGATATCTGGATGAAGTAATTGAGCCTAAATTTACAAGACCAAGACTTATCGCTGCCCTGAAGATGCTGGAGACCAAGGTAGATAAAAATCCTCCTAAAAAGCACGGAAATATACCGTTATAGTCGGGTTATCTGGAATATCTCGTTTGTCTAGTCTTTCTTGTGATAATATTAAAACAGCAATGAAAACGGGATAGGCTTGACAAACTCGGCAGGTGAGCAAAACGAAGATGGCAAAGATGTTTAGAAAAATATTGATTGCTAATCGGGGAGAAATTGCTGTAAGAGTAATCCGTGCCTGCAAAGAAATGGGCATAACTCCCGTAGCTGTTTTTTCAGAAGCAGACAGAAAAGCTCTGCATGTGAAATTAGCAGAGGAAGCTTACTACTTAGGCCCTTCCACGCCATCTCAAAGCTATCTAAATATTGACAAAATAATAGAGATAGCAAAAGAGGCTAAAGCTAAGGCTATTCATCCTGGCTATGGTTTTTTAGCTGAAAATTATAATTTTGTGAAACGCTGTGAAGAAGAAGGGATAGTCTTCATTGGCCCCTCATCAGAGCCGATGGAAATCATGGGCATTAAGACTTATTCTCGACAGAGAATGGTAAAAGCTGGAGTTCCTGTTATTCCTGGTACGCTTAAGCCCGTAAAGGATGAGAAAGACTTACAACAGAAGGCACAGGAAGTTGGCTATCCTCTTCTGCTGAAGGCTTCAGCAGGAGGTGGAGGAAAGGGGATGAGGCTCGTGGAAAGCAAGGGAAAATTGCTTTCTTCCTACCGAATGGCTCAGTCTGAAGCTCAATCAAGTTTTGATGATCCTTCAATTTACATCGAAAAATACATCGAAGAGCCCCATCATATCGAGATTCAGATCCTGGCGGATCAATGCGGGAATATTATATACCTGGGAGAAAGGGAGTGCTCTATTCAAAGAAGATACCAAAAAGTCCTGGAGGAAACTCCTTCTCCCTTTCTAGATGAAAAAACGCGAAGAGAAATGGGGGAGATAGCGGTGAGAGCTGCTGCCGCTGTCAATTACCGGAATGCGGGCACCGTAGAATTTATTGTGGACAAAGATGGACAGTTTTATTTCTTAGAAATGAATACCCGGCTTCAAGTGGAGCATCCAATTACTGAAATGGTAACAGGGATTGACTTGGTTAAGTGCCAGATTGAAATAGCTGCAGGCTATCCCCTTAAATTTTCTCAAGAGGATATCAAGCCTAACGGGTATTCTGTAGAATGCCGTATCTATGCAGAAGATCCTGACGACAACTTTATGCCCTCCCCTGGAAAGATTGTTTATCTGCGAAGTCCCGGGGGAGGACTGGGTATTAGAGATGATAGCGGAATTTACGAAGGATATGAAGTTCCCCTAGAGTATGATCCTTTGCTTTCCAAGTTAATAACATGGGGGATGTCCAGGTCAGAAGCAATTAATCGGATGCTAAGAGCACTATCAGAGTATCAAATACACGGGATAAAGACGACTGTTCCCTTTTTCAAGTCGATTCTTCTTCACCCAAGGTTTTATAAGGGTGTTTATAATACCCATTTCATTGCAGACATGCAAAAAGAAGATGTCGACGATACAGAGGCGAAAATAGCAGCCTTGATAGCAGCAGGAGTGAAAAGTTATTTAGATAGTAAGATGGTTGTTACTCCTCGCTCCAAGAAGAAAGAGAGCAATTGGAAGCTCCAAGGGAGATTACAGAACATTTCCAACAGGCTGTAAAATGAACATCTCTTTTTGGCTCGATAACAGAGAATTCAGGTTGAATCTTGAAGAAAAAAAGAAGAACACTATGGACATTATTCTTGATCAGAAGAAATACCTTGTATCGGTCGAATTTTTAAGAAATAATGAACTGCTCTTAAACGTAAACGGCAAGATATACAATATTATCATAGATTTTAATACTTCTTTTTATTCTGTTTATGTCGATGAAAAATTTTTTAAAATAGAGAAAAAATCTGCTTCCCAGTTTCTGGGCAAGCAGAGAGCTAAGCAGAAAAAAGCAGATATCAAGACATCGATGCCAGGGAGGATTGTGAAGATATTTCTCCAGGAAGGTGATAAGATTAAAGAGGGCCAGGCTGTGTTGGTACTCGAGGCTATGAAAATGGAAAATGAAATAAAATCTCCCCAATCAGGTATAGTAAAAAAAATAATTCCCAATGTGGGAGATTATGTTGAAACTGGCTCTACTCTTTTTTCTGTAGAATAGAGAATATCTCTTCTGATTTCAATTTCTAAACTCGCATTTAAAATTCCAGCCTTACGGATAAAAGGATGCTTACTTTTGAACTCAAGCTTTTTATATTTTTAGTGAAAAATGTTATATTTATAACTTAATTATTGTTCATACGTGTCGAGTGATGAATAAAAAGTTAAAATCATTGATCGGTATCTCTCTTGTTATCTTCCTCGTGATGGGTCTAGGAATAACTCTAAAAAACATTTTCCTCCACCAGGTTAAGAAAAAAATTAAGGATAACTTTGATTATACTCAACTTCAACTTTCTATATTCCCCCCTGCTCTCGTCATAGAAGACGTGAGAACAACTTCCCTTTTTCCTTTTTTTTCTGCAAAAAAAGTAGAAGTAAAAATTTCTTACACATCTTTGTTAAAGAATGAGAAACCACTCAGAGTTTTTATTGATGAGCCTATTTTAATTATTCATGCTGAATCACAAACTGAGGGTAAAGAGGGAAAGTCTATTTCTCCCATTCCTTTCGCCATCGAGAATGGTTTGATAAGAGGAGGGAAATTCTATTACTGGGGCAAAGACAACAATTTCCAGGCAAAAGACATAAAAGCCCTTTTTACTCAGAAAAAAAGGCATTTTTCTTTCCTGGGAGAAGCAGAAGAGGCCACCCTCTCCTCAATCTCGGCTAAGAAGACGCTTCAAGGGAACGTAAGCCTATCGATCGAAGGCCGAGATAATGAAGTAAAGATAAAAAAAATGAGGATTTATGGTTCTGGATTCGTGTTGAAGGCTGAAGGCAATATACTCAATATCCGTGATCCGGAAATTACCTTAAAAACTTCCCTTAAAGTCGAAACTTCTTTGATTGCCAGCCTTTTAAACCTTCCCTTTGAATGGGATGGAAAAGCGGAAGGAGAGGGAATATTAAAGAGAAAAGGTGGGAGTATCTCTTTTTTAAGTGATTACTCAAGCGATGGCCTTACTTTAAACAGAGTTCACTTGGGAAGGGTGCGAGGAAAAGTTGAAGTAATGGAGGGAATGAAGGGGTCGGTTGAATTTAATATTCAGAAGGGATTTATGCCAGAGGAGTATGTAAGGATTAATTTCAGCAAGAGTAGGATTGAAGGAATTGCTAGAAGATTTCACCTGGATCCGATAGTTAAATATACAGGTCTTCCGTGGCCAATTATATCTCCTGCATGGGGTAATTTTATTATTGATGAGAAAAAGCTGGTGGCAGATATAGAATTCAGGGATGAATTCTTAGAGGCAGTGAATGATAAGTTTCCTTTTCAAGGACGAGTAACGCTAAGTTGGAATAAAAAAGATAAATTTTCTTTTTCGTCTCAAAGACTTCGATCAAGTTTTGCACTCGTTGATGTGGAAGGCAGCGTAGAAGTTAATAAAGATGTTGACTTGTCTATCCAGGGGGACGTCAGTGATATTAAACAAGCCCGTCATTTTACTTCTTTAATCCTAGTTAAAAATTTTTCGATTCCTGAAATCCGGGGGAAGGGAAGAGCGAGCCTAAAAATTTTAGGCAGCTATTCTTCTCCTCAAGTAAAGGCAAATTTTTCTCTTTCTCCCGCTGGGTTTGATAAGTTTAATGTTAATCGCGTAGAAGGCAATGCGGAAATTATTAAAAATGATTTTATAGGAAAATTCAGGGTGAACGACCCGTTCATGGAGGGAAGGATATCTCTCCTTTCTAATCAAGAAGGTTTGGAAGCTGAAATACATCTTGTTCAAGGCAGTGTCGAAGAGATTCTTCCTGGCCTGGATATCCATCTTCCCTTAAAAGGCAGAGGCTCTGGGGATTTTACTGTCAGGCAGATTGATGACAACACTCAGGTTGAAGGAATATTCACCAGCCCTTTGATGAAAATTTCTTCCCAAAATTTGAGAGATGTAAGTGGAAAATTGGGATGGAGAGGAGGTGCTGTAACTTTCTCGGAGTTTCAATGTAATATACTCCAAGGAACTGTTAAGGGTTTTGCTCACATTGGGCTTCTGGACCGAGTATTTAATGTTGATATCCAAGGAGAGAACATTAATTGTGCATCCTTCTATTCCCCGCTGAAGGGAGATTTATCCTTTAGTCTTAAGGGAGAGGGTATTCTTGATCGAGATAGAGCCCCGGGAAAATTTGAAATTAAGGATTTTATCTATGCGCCTTTTCAGAAGACCGATGTAAAGGGAGAAGTTAAGCTTGGCTTCAGTGAAGAAAAGCTCGCAGCAAACATTGAAGGTAACTTTTTCCCTGGAGAAAATGAATTTTATGTCGAGCTCAATATGCCGTTTAATCAGGAATCCTTAACGGCTGATGTGAGAGGTACGTTTAGGAATCTTGATCTTCTTCTTCCCTGGAAAGGAACAGAAGGACAGATTAATTATTTAGCTGAAGTAAAGGCAGGAGAGGGGTCTCCACGGCTCAAGGGAGTGATTGATTTTAAAGGTTCAGTTTTTCCCTTGCCCAAGTTTGCTCATGCTTTTAGAGACTATTCGGGACTGATGTTTGTCGAAGATGGTAAGGTTTCTCTCCGTTCGTTGCAGGGGAAATTGGGCGGAGGAGATGTTTGGGGATCTGGTGAAATAAAACTTGGAAAGCAGGGTATAGAGAATGTTGACCTGAAAATAGAGGGAAAAAACTTACTTGTTTCCCCTTTAGAGAGGACGAGAGTCTTAACAGATGGTTCATTGAGAGTAATCAAAAACAGTGAACGGTTTGATCTAGATGGAGATTTTTTTGTTGACAGGCTGTCCTGGCGGCGTGAGCTCAACGAAAAATTTATATTTTATTCAACTCCTTATTATCAGAGCCGAACAGAGCCCGGGGTTTTTGATGACCTCAATTTAAACATCCGAATTAAAGCGGATGATAATGCTTGGATGCAAAACTCTTTAGGTAAGATTGAGGGAAAGTTTGATCTGTCAATCACTGGAAATGTGAACGCCCCTATAGTAACCGGGAGTATTGAAGCTTTGCAGGGCGATGTTTATTTTCAAGACAGAAAATTCAGGATACTAAGGGGTCGAGTGAGTTTTATAAATCCTTCAATTATCGAACCTTACTTAGAATTTAAAGGAGAAGCACACGTCAAGGATTATCGAGTAACTTTTTCTCTAAATGGATTACTGGACCGGCTCAATCCGGAATTCAGCTCTTCTCCTCCTTTGCCTCCAGAAGATGTTCTAGCCCTCTTGGCCATGGGAGAGGCTTTTAAAAGAACTTACTCTTATGATAGAAGTACTCAGCTTGGTACTGCCTCTCTTTTGTCTTTTCATCTTGCAGAAGAGGCAAAAAAGCGCGCTGAAAAGATTTTCAGGATCGATCGTTTTAGAATCGATCCTTTTGTTATGGGTTCATCTGCTGAAACTACAGCCCGGCTGACAGTCGGCAAGAAGATATCAAGAAACTTCTTTATTCTCTATTCAACAAATCTATCAACTCAGAGGGAGGAGTTTATACGCCTTGAATGGGAACTAACAGGTGATCTATCCGTTGTGGGCATAAGAGATGAGGAGGGAAGGTTTAGCTTTGATGTTAAAATTTATAAAAGATTCTAGAAAAAAAAAGACATTTTTCTTTTTGCTGATCGTATCATTTTCTGTTATTTTGTCTCAATATTCTTTCTCTTCCCCTGAACAATTCTCTTCACTCCTGATATCTAAAATTACAATCAACGTGGATGGGCAAACAAATGGAGAAGATATAGAAGGGATGATTTCTATAAAGAAAGGAGAGGAATTTTCATTTAAGAAAATATCTGAAAGTATAAAACATATTTTTAAGACCGGACTGTTTTCGGATATTCAAGTTTTAAAAAGCGGGGAACAGGATGTTCATCTCACTTTTTTATTATCCAGAAGACTTTTTACTCGAGGAATTACTTTTTTGGGAGAACATGGTATTTCTGAGAAAAAATTAAGAGAATCTTTGTATGCTCTTCGGGAAAATAGCCCTTTTTCTAAGGAAAGGCTAAACAGGGCGATAGAGGAATTAAAGGAGGTTCTGGAAAAAGAAGGCTATTTTCACCCTGAGATTCGAGCTACGTCTAAAGATGACTTTCAATCATCTTCTGTCGATGTTTACTTTGAAATATCCCCGGGAAAAAGGTATCTCATAAAAAAGATTTATTTTTCAGGGGAAGTCCTTCTCTCTGAAGATAGGCTGAAGAAAAAAATGAAAAGTCAAGAAGGCCAAGTGTATATCCCTTCTGTGGTTGAAGAAGATATCAGGCAGCTTGAAAAGATGTATCATCTTATGGAGTACCAAAGAGCGTTGATAGAGGTTGATAAGCCGCGATTTGATGATGGAGAGGGGAGTGTCAATCTTACTTTTAATATTAATCCTCATGAGAAGATAAATATTATAGTAAGGGGAGCTACGGTACCAATAATGCTTCTTAGGCCAATTTGGGAAGAAAGGATTTTTGAAGAGTGGGGTTTGGCAGAAGGAGAAGCGAAAATTCTTAGCTTTCTTAGAAAAGATGGATATATTTTCGCAACTGTAAAGTCTTCAATTAAGAGAACTGACAATGAGATTGAGATAATCTATGGAGTAAGCCCCGGGGATAAAGTTAAGATCGAGGATGTTGCCTTTGAAGGGATAAAATATTTCACTCCTGATAGACTTAAAAAAGAGCTCGAAATAAACAAAAAGATTCCTTTATTAAGCTGGATTGATGGTGAAAGGCTTTTCGAGTTGCCCAAAGAAATAGAGATGGTCTACAGGATTCATGGCTTTCCTCAGACAAGAGTTGATTTGAATTTTATCAGGCAGGAAAAGAAGGTCAGGGCTGTTTACTATGTTGAGGAGGGAATTCAGGAAAAGATTGAGAGCATTCATGTAGAAGGAGCTTCTTTATTTAGTCGGAAGAAAATTTTAGAGCAAATCAGTAGTGTTGAGGGGGGCCCTTTCTTTAGACCCCATGTTCAGAGAGATATTGAAAAATTGGAAAACTTTTATTTAAACAAGGGAGTCAGAGGAACGGAAATTGCAGTGAATGTCGAGAAAAAAAGCGACAATATTGCCTCTCTCAGGTTTAACATAAGGGAGGGGAAAAGAGTAAAAATTGAGATAATTGTTGTAACAGGAAATTTAATAACAAAGAGAAGTACTATTTTCAGGGAGCTCAGGATAAAAGAAGGAGACTATGCCTATTATGATGCAATTGTAGAATCAAAGAGAAGACTTGAGAGGCTCGGAATTTTCTCAGAGATAAGAATTGAGGAAGTTCCTCTTAGCCCTAGCAGTGAAAACTTAATCATTAGATTGAGAGAGGGCAAGAGAAACTATCTCGGCATAGGTATAGGACTTGAAACCAAGAGAGAGCCATATACTTTTCGCATCTGGGACAGCGTGATAAGGCCTAGAGGAACAGCTGAGTTTATTAGAGGAAATATTTTAGGAATAGCTTCTCAGCTCAGCTTAGTAGCCCAAATAAGCCTCAAAGAGAAAAGGGGTGTCATTTCTTGGGAACAGCCTTACATTTTTGGACTGCCTTGGAGATCTTCGCTTAATGCATGGATGGAGAGGGAACAGAGGAAAAGCTTCGGTTACAATCGACGAGGAATAAGTTTGACAGCGATAAAATCCCCGCTAGAAGACATTATTTTATTAGCTACATTGAGATGGGTAAGAACAAACCTTTTCAACCTTGAAATTGCAGAATCTGAGGTAGATCGTCAGCATCATCCTTTTTCTACATCTTCCATTTCAGGAAGCTTTATCTGGGATAGAAGGGATGATCCTTTCAACCCTGAAAGAGGTTCGTTTTTAAGCTTTGTTGCTGAATGGGCCTACCCAATTTTTAATGCAGAGTCAGACTATTTAAAGAACTTTGTGAAGTATCAACAATTTTTACCAATTTTATCTAGTTTTGCCTTCAGTACTACAGCCAGATTTGGGATTGGAACTGGGAGGGTACCCATTCATGAAAGGTTTTTTGGAGGAGGAAGTAATTCTTTTCGTGGAGAAAGTTTTGATGAATTGGGACCAGCAGATCCCACATCTCAAAAGCCAGTCGGAGGGAAAGCCTTACTGTTGCTAAATTTTGAATTTAGATTCCCTTTTTTTGGAGCTTCAAGAAATTTATACGGAGCCGTCTTCTATGATAAAGGTAACATTTTTCCAGAGATGAAGAACATCGCCTTCAAATCTCTCCAGGATGCCTTAGGATTCGGAATTCGATATCGAACTCCTCTAGGCCCAGTGCGTTTTGACCTTGGTTGGAATTTAGATGCTCCAGAGGGGGAAAGAAAGGTTTTGGCCTTTATAACAATTGGTAATGTCTTTTAAAAAAAGAAAGTGCCTGCGACTCCTTGATAGAAATACGTATCGGATCTATCAATCCCCCAACTTGATTCATCTCTGTAAATTGTGGACCCGATTTTTATCTCACTTCAGGAATCGGCGATACTTCCCCCAAAAATGCACTCTGATTTTTTGTTTATTGCTTGCTTTCTGGAATGTACTATCGGCTTCAAGCGGTTTTGAGGAGCTTGTTGACAGGATTGTCGCTGTTGTTAATGAACACGTCATTACTTTAACTGATATAAAGATTGCTGATAAATTTGGTATTTATGAGGAAGAGCTTAACGGGAAAATAGAAAACCGCTTTCTCTTAATACTGGAAAGGATGATAAACCAGAAGATTGTTATCGATGCCACAAGTGAAGATATCTTCGTTAAAGAAGAAGAATTAGAGTCTGCCCTTAAGAAGATGGCTGCAAAGTTTGATTTAGGGGAATTTGAAAAAAAGCTTGACGAATTCGGCTTGGATCAAGAGGATTTAAAGAATTACCTGAAAGAAGCAATTCTCTATCAGAAGATTTTATCGCGGAGGTTTGGGCGAGGTGTGAGTGTGAGTTTAGAGGAGATAGTCTCTTACTACAGGAATACATATATACCTTCCCAGAATAGAAAGGGAATTGAATCCCGCCCCATGATGGAACTTCTGGATGATATAGAATTACGAATCAGGCAAGAAAAAACGAGAAAGCAGATTGTCGATTGGATAAATAATTTAAAAAAACAGGCAGAAATCGAAATAAAATCTGATATTTTAAAAAACATAGAAAAAAGTGAAATGGAACAGAAATGAGCGGAGCTGCTTTTCTATTCCCGGGACAAGGCTCTCAAGCAGTAGGAATGGGAAAAGATTTCTTCAACAGATACTCTCAGGCCAGGGAAATTTTTGCTCGTGCTGATGAGGTTCTTGGCTTTAGCCTTTCTCAAATTTGCTTTGAAGGACCTGAGGAAAGATTAAGGTTAACCGAAATAACACAGCCAGCAATACTTGTTGTTAGCTATATCGCCTATACACTCATGGGGATTGAACCCCTTATTGCCGCCGGCCATAGTTTAGGAGAATACTCAGCTCTGGTTGCAGCGGGGGCGTTAAGTATTGATGATGCTCTTATTCTTGTGCACAACAGAGGTAAGTATATGCAGGAGGCAGTACCTGTTGGAAATGGTGCTATGGCAGCTGTCCTGGACGTAAGCTATGAAGAAGTTGAAAAGGCACTTGCTGAAATAAGGGAGGGAGTAGTGGAAATTGCTAACTGGAACAGCCAGGAGCAAATTGTTATTGCCGGTCATAAAGAAGCAGTTAATCAGGCATTAGAGTTGATTAAATCATCTCGATCAATTTTATTACCAGTGAGCGCACCTTTTCACTGCGAGCTGATGAAGGAAGCAGAACGGAGGCTGTCTTCAGATTTAGACAGGGTTTCGTTTGGAGATTTAAGGTTTCCGATTGTCACCAACGTGGATGCAGAAATCATTCATCACGGCCGAGAAGCAAGGGATGCCCTGAAACGCCAGGTGAGTCGTACTGTTCTCTGGTATAAATCAATGGAGAAGCTCACACAAAAAAAGATTAGTTTTTACGTTGAATTAGGGCCCGGCAGAGTGTTATCAGGACTGGCAAAAAGAATAGCGCGAAGTTTTTCTTCTCAATTTACCCTACTTAATGTAGAAGATTCAGATACCTTGGAGAGAACCAGGGCAGCCCTATCAGGAGTCCTTTGAGAAAATTGTGGCTCCAAATTTTATGTAGTATTCTACTGCTGAAAAGACAGCCACAGTGATTACGAGCCAGAGTCCAATCTGAGATACAAAGTATAGTTTACCTAATATCTCTCTCCCTAGAATCAAAAGACATATAGTCACCGTTTCTAACACCATTTTGAATTTCCCGAGGTAGGAAGCAGCAATGTTGTATCCTTTAGAGGAAGCAATCGCTCTGAATCCTGTGACAGCAATCTCCCTTCCTATGATTATGATAACCATCCATGAGCGAACAGCTCCCAGCTCTACAAGACAAATAAATGCAGAGGCTATCAGTAGTTTATCAGCAATCGGATCGAGGAGCTGGCCGAAAGTTGTAATTTGTTTCCTTCGCCGTGCCCAGAATCCATCAAGCATATCTGTCAAAGCAGCGATAGTAAAAATGGCAAAGGCCACAAGTTCTTTTCCTCTAAATTGAGATAAGAGTACTACTACCAGGAGTGGTATTGAAAAAATTCTTATTCCGGTGAGCACATTGGGAGCATTCATTATTTACGGGAGATATACAACAGCTTTTATTGATTGTCAAATTGTTACTTTTCTTGAAATATTGAATCTCTGAAGGTATAGTAAATTTTAGTCACCTGGAAAAGATGCAAAAAAGAAATTCCACAACTCCGATGATGGAACAGTATTTCCAGATAAAGAAGAATTATCAGGATGCTCTTCTCTTTTTTCGCCTGGGAGATTTCTATGAGATGTTTTATGAAGATGCCAAAATTGCATCCCCTGTATTAGAGATTGCTCTGACGTCGCGACAAAAAGTGCCTATGTGCGGCGTTCCTTATCACTCTGTTAATTCATATTTAGCCAAGCTCTTAAAACAAGGATTTAAAGTGGCTATCTGCGAGCAAGTGGAGGACCCTAAAGCAGCTAAAGGGATTGTTAAGCGGGATGTCGTAAAAGTGTTAACTCCTGGAACTGCCGTAGAAGTGGAGCTTGGGGAGGCTAAAGAAAATACTTTTATAGCCAGTTTGTTCCTGAAAGATGAAAATTGGGGATTAGCTCTGATTGACCTTGCCTCGGGCGATATGAAGACCTCTCAGAGTGATTCTCAGGATAAGAGAATTTTAGGCGATGAGCTCTTCAGGGTATCACCTAAAGAAATAATCTTTCCCGAAGGAGAAGAAGAAGTAGTCAAGAGTATTTTATCCAAAAATAACATGAGCTCAGTACTCAGAAGTCAAGTTGAAGCCTGGGCCTTCGATTTCCCCCAGGCTAAGAGCCTCCTTCTCGGTCATTTTAAGGTGAATTCATTGGCAGGATTCGGGCTTGCTGACAGAGACCTTGCTGTATCTGCAGCTGGAGCGCTGCTTTACTATCTTAAAAAGGTAAGGAAAGATTCACTTTCTTTAATACATAAAGTTTCCTACATCCCATCAAGTAGCCTGATGGTTAATGACGCAACGACAATAAAAAACCTTGAACTGATTAGAAATTTAAGAGATGGAAGCAGGAGAGACTCATTACTAGATATAATTGATTACACTGTAACTTCCATGGGAGGGAGGCTACTCAAAGGCTGGCTTCTTCAGCCTCTCCTCGATTGTTCCCAAATAAACAGCCGTTTGGATGCAGTCGCAGAGTTTCTTGAGCACACCATTGAACGTCAAGATTTGAGTGAAAAATTAAAAGGCATTTTTGATCTGGAACGCCTTACAGGAAAAATATCCCTAGAAGTTGCCAATCCGAGAGATTTGGTGTCTCTGAAGAAGTCTCTTTTACCTCTGCCTCAACTCCAGGATGTAATCAAAGATTTTTCTGCGAAAATAGTAAAAGACATTCATCAAAGATGGGATAATGCTCAGGAAATTGTTAACCTGGTTGATAAATCTATCCTGGAAGAGCCTGCTTTTTTACTCAGCGAAGGAGGTATTATAAAGGATGGCTATAACAATGAGCTGGACGAGCTGAGAAAAATCAGCCGGTCAGGTAAGACATTCATTTCCCAGCTTGAAGAGAAAGAGAGAAAGCGAACAAAAATTTCATCACTTAAAGTTCGATATAACAAAGTCTTTGGCTATTATATAGAAGTTACAAATCCTAATTTATCCTTAGTTCCACAGGATTACATCAGGAAACAGACTCTTGTTAATTCCGAACGGTTCATAACCCCTGAACTGAAAGAATATGAAGAGAAAGTGCTGAATGCAGAGGAGAGAATCGCTGAATTGGAATACAGTCTGTTCACTGAAGTTAGAGATAAAATTTCTCAAGAAAGCCATAGATTGCAGAAGATTGCATCTAATATTGCCTGTCTGGATGTGTTAGCTTCACTTGCTGAATTAGCCCATCAGCGAAGTTATTCTCGTCCTGAAGTAAACACAGGGGATACAATAAAAATTCTAGAAGGAAGACATCCTGTCATAGAAATAACCAACGATGAACCATTTATTCCCAATGATACGTATTTGGATAGAGCAGAGGACCAGATCTTGATTGTAACAGGTCCAAATATGGGGGGGAAGTCTACATATTTAAGGCAGGTGGCTCTCATTTGTATATTGGCTCAGATGGGATCCTTTGTCCCTGCGAAACAGGCAGTGATAGGTGTTATAGACCGCATTTTTACTCGAATAGGCGCTATGGATTTTTTGAGTGTAGGTCAATCTACTTTCATGGTTGAGATGCTGGAGACAGCAAATATTTTGCACAATGCCACTTTTCGGAGTTTAATACTCCTTGACGAAATAGGGAGAGGTACGAGTACTTTTGACGGCCTTAGTATTGCCTGGGCAGTAGCTGAATACATCCACGAAAAAGAAGGTATACGTGCCAAGACCTTATTTGCAACCCACTACCACGAATTAACCGAATTAGCTTTAACTTTAGAGCGAATTAAAAACTACCATGTAACGGTAAAAGAACACCAGGATGATATTATTTTCCTGAGGAAAATAGTTGCAGGGCCTTCTGACCGCTCCTATGGTATTCAGGTGGCTAAACTTGCCGGAATTCCTCGGACCGTTATAGAGAGAGCCAAAGAGGTCCTCTTTAATCTCGAAAAACAAGAGCTGGATTCGTCAGGCCTTCCGAGGCTTGCCTATCATACCAAGAGGAAGAGAGATAAAGCACAGCTTCTCTTATTCAAGGAGGACAGAGAACAAGAGATGCTGAGGGAGCTCAAAGAAGAGATCAGAAAGTGTGATCTTTCTTCCCTTACGCCCTTGGATGCTTTGAATTTTCTCAGCCAGCTTCAGGATAAGCTGGAGAAAAAAAAGAGTTAACAGATATAAATATATCTTTTCGATTTGCTCATTTTACATCCTGCCGAAGCCATATAACTTAGAAAATGAGCTTTATCAATCAGGGCACCATTTTATTATCAGGAGAAAAGAGAGGCTACAGATGACAGAGATTTTGTGAAGAAAGCTTTTTATTATTCCTCTTCAAAATTGAAATTATTTGACTTGTCTTCTTCCTCAAAATCCTCTTCAAAATTTTGATTTTCTTCATAGGGAGTTTCTCCCTCTTCTTCTTTCCTCTGGTCTAAGGCAATTTCAAATTCTTTCTTGTCCTCATAGCGCCTCAAGTAGCTAGACGATGTGTCGCTGTAGCATAATTCTAAGTAGTCGTCCTCAATCTTGCAGAAAACAGACATATAAGGACCACTTTGAAGATTGCCAACCGTTTCCACTGGTTCTGATACTTTTTTTATTGCATCTAAAATCATCCAGCTTGAAATTTCAATTTCTTGCATTTTATACTCCAAAAAAAAAATAACAATTTTTAACAAATTGTCAAGAGAAAAATTTAGTCTCTTGACATAGCTGAGGATGAATATTTTAATTAAGAAGGAGTAAGAGAATGAGATGGGATAAGTTCACAGTAATGTCTCAAGAAGCATTTCAAGCTGCTCAGTCTAAGGCTGAAGAATGGGGTCATCAGGAGCTCGGGCCTGAGCATCTCCTGTGGAGTTTTTTAAATCAAGAAGAAAATATCGTAGTTGCGGTTCTAGGTAAGATGGGAGTTAATCTTTCAAAAATTCGGGAAGAACTTGAGACTTACCTTAAGGGACTTCCGAAAGTAAGTGGAGGTGAAGTTTATATTTCCTCTCTTCTGAGAAAAATAATGAACAATGCTCAAAAAGAAGCTGATAAGTTAAAGGATGAATATATTTCTACTGAACATTTGTTCCTTGCTTTATTAAAAGATGATTCGAGTGCAGCTTCGAGAATTTTAAAGCAGAACGGAGTTTCAGAGGATGCAGTTCTCAAAGCGCTGATGTCCATACGGGGAACCCAGAGGATAACAGACCCACAGCCTGAGGGCAAATACCAGGTCCTGAAGCGCTACGCGCGAGATATCACTGAATTGGCTCGTCAAGGAAAGTTAGACCCAGTAATAGGAAGAGAAGATGAAATTAGAAGAGTTGTCCAGGTTCTCTCCCGGAGGACAAAGAATAATCCAATATTGATCGGAGAAGCAGGTGTAGGGAAAACTGCTATCGCTGAAGGATTGGCTCAGCGCATTGCAAACGGAGATGTGCCCCAGTCCTTAAAAAATAAAAAAATTATAGCCTTGGATATAGGATCGTTAGTAGCCGGAACAAAATATCGGGGAGAATTTGAAGACAGATTGAAGGCTATCCTGAAGGAGATTAAGGAAGCTCGGGGCGAGATTATACTTTTTATCGATGAGCTTCATACGATTGTCGGAGCAGGAGCTGCTGAAGGAGCTATTGATGCTTCCAACATGTTGAAACCGTCTTTAGCGAGAGGAGAGCTGAGGTGTGTGGGAGCTGCTACCCTTAGTGAGTATAAAAAACACATCGAAAAGGATGCAGCTCTGGAGAGAAGATTTCAGCAGGTTTATGTTAAAGAACCTTCAGTAGAAGAGACCATTTCTATATTGAGAGGGTTAAAGGAAAAATATGAAGTTCACCATGGAGTAAAGATTAAAGATTCAGCTTTGGTATCTGCAGCCACGCTTTCAAACCGCTATGTGGCTGATCGTTTTCTTCCTGATAAGGCCATAGATTTGATCGATGAAGCTGCCTCCCGTATCAGGATCGAGATTGACAGTATGCCGGAGGAAATAGATGAGCTGGAGAGGAAAATTACACAGATTGAAGTTGAAAGGCAGGCCCTTAAAAAAGAAAAGGATAAAAGTTCAAAAGAAAAGCTGGAAAAATTGAATAAAGATTTAGCTAATTTGAAAGAAAAAAGTGAAACACTTAAAGTTCACTGGAAAAGAGAAAAGGAGCTTATTGAATCCATGAACTGGCTGAAAGAGCAGGTTGATAAACTTAAAATTGAAGAACAGAGTGCAGAGAGGAGAGGAGATTTAGAAAAAGTAGCTGAAATTAGATACGGAAAGATGATTGAAACAGAGAAAAAGATTGAAGAAATAACTAAGCAATTGTCGGAAATACAGAAGAAGGGAAAGATGCTTAAAGAGGAAGTGGATGAGGAAGATGTGGCTCATGTTGTCTCAAGATGGACGGGAATTCCTGTATCAAAAATGCTTGAAGGCGAGGTTGAGAGATTAATTAAGATGGAAGAGAATTTGGCTAAAAGAGTTATTGGCCAGGATCATGCTCTGAGAGCGATCTCTGATACGATAAGACGTGCTCGGGCTGGGATACAGGATGCTTCTCGGCCTTTAGGCTCTTTTATATTTTTAGGTCCGACAGGTGTTGGTAAAACCGAGTTAGCCAGAGCACTGGCAGAGTTTCTCTTTGATGATGAAAAAGCTATGGTCAGACTCGATATGTCAGAATACATGGAAAAGCATACTGTATCCCGGTTAATCGGAGCTCCTCCCGGGTATGTGGGTTATGAAGAAGGAGGTCAGCTCACAGAAGCTATAAAGCGCCGACCATATTCAATCATACTCCTCGATGAGGTTGAAAAAGCTCATAGTGATGTTTTCAATATTCTTCTCCAGATACTTGATGACGGGCGGCTGACAGATGGAAAGGGGAGGACTGTTGACTTCAAGAATACTATTATCATCATGACTTCAAATATTGGGAGTCAGGTGATTAAAGAACTCAGCCAGAATTTTACCGCAATGGAAAAGAAAGTAAGGGAAATACTGCAGGACAATTTCAGGCCAGAATTTCTAAACCGAGTGGATGAGACTATCATTTTTAAAGCACTATCTCCAGATGTAATCTTAAAAATTGTGGATTTACAGATAGATGAGCTGAGAAAGAGGCTGAGAGAAAAAAAGATTGACATTAAGTTAAGCCAGGAAGTAAAAAAAATACTGGCTGAGAGAGGGTATGATCCAGTTTATGGAGCTAGGCCGCTGAGGAGAACAATTCAGAGAGAAATCCAGAATCCATTAGCCCTGAAGATCTTAGAGGGAGATTATGGAGAGGGAGATACGGTTAAAATTGAGGTTAATGAAAAGAAGGAATTAATTTTTAAAAAGGAAAAATAATCTTAACAAGGAGAGTAAAGTATGGAGAAAGAAGTAAAAAAAGCGATCGAGGAAATCAGAACGCATCTCAAGGCTGACGGAGGTGATGTGGAGCTAGTTGAAGTTACTGAAGATGGTGTGGTCAAAGTCAGGCTATTGGGCGCTTGTGAAGGATGCCCGATGAGACAAATGACTTTAACTCAGGGAATTACTCAATTTATTAAGAAGAAGGTGCCTGAGATTAAAGAAGTTCAGGCTGTCTGAGAAGGATCAAGTCTGCACTTTTAATTTATTATAGCCCGCCACAAGCCTGGCTTCGATTAAAAGAAAACTAAAAATGAGAATTGAATCTTCAATAAATAACGCAGGAAATAGAAAATTAAAAAGAAAATTTAAATTGACAAAGTACATAAGATTATAGTAAACAGAGAAAAAAACAAAAGGAGGTTCATATGAAAAGAGTAAAAAAGCTTCTAGCAATCGCAATTGTTCTTCCATTTCTCATCACTCTCGCTTTTTCCAACGGTTTGAACTTGAACGGACTCGGTTCAAAAGCCGTCGCCATGGGTGGTGCATTTGTTGCCCTAGCAGATGACTACAGCGCCATTTTCTGGAATCCAGCCGGAATCGCTCAATTCAACCAGAAGACATTCGGCTTTTTCGGCGAAGATATTATTCCCTCTGGTACTTACAAATTCGATATAACTCTTCCAATCATCGGTCCTTTTAATCTCGTTAATGCCAAAACAGAGGGTAAGCATTACCTTAATGCAACATGTGCTTATTATCATCCAGTCAGCGAGAATTTAGTGGCAGGATTTGGTGTTTATGTTCCTTCTGGTCTTGGAGCCAAGTGGAATGGAGAAGATTTCAAGAATATCTCCGAGAACACAGCTTATAAGTGGGAAAGCTATATTAATATAATAACATTTTCTCCAGCTCTTGCCTTTAAGATCAGCGAGCAAGTCTTTTTTGGGGCGACTCTAAATATTAACTACGGGACGTTCAATGTCGACATGCACGCTGGCACAACAGTGGTCCCGCTCCCTCCTCCGTTTTTCTTTACAACGGTTGATCTCGGCCAGTATGAAGAAAAACTAAAAGGCTGGGGATACGGTGCAACATTTGGCATTCTGGTAAAGCCCAGTGAAATGTTCAGCCTTGGTGCTACCTTCCGAACACCTACCAAAATGAAATTTAAAGGGGACGCCAGTATTTCCAATTTAAATCTTCTTGGAGCAAATAAAACTTCTGACGTGGATAGAGATGTAACCTGGCCTATGTGGATTGCAGGTGGCGTGGCCATTAAGCCTGTGGAAAATTTAACTATCACTGCTGATGTTCAGTATACAAATTGGAAAAAAATAGAGGTCTTAAAAGCTGATTATAAGGATCCTGTGTGGAAACAAATAATGGCCATAAGTGGTGACGATACCAGGGAGATGCACTGGAAGGACGCCACACAAATCAGGTTTGGAGCCGAATACAGGGTAAATTCACTTGCTCTCAGAGCAGGTTATTACAATGATCCTGCTCCTGCACCTGATAAGACCATGAATGTTTTACTTCCCAACTATGACTTTAGTGCGGTTGCCTTTGGGA
Source organism: Candidatus Aminicenantaceae bacterium (assembly GCA_041862375.1). Classification (GTDB taxonomy): domain Bacteria; phylum Acidobacteriota; class Aminicenantia; order Aminicenantales; family Aminicenantaceae; genus WVZL01. The sequence continues at coordinate 34,232 of JBGVTE010000054.1, read as the reverse complement.
TCGGTTATGCTGCTAATGGTTTATATATTGATTTCGCCCTTGAATACCTAAAAGCAAAAGATAGGGATATCGACTACTCAAAGACTCTTCTCGATCCTGAGTGGAAAACAGCTATGCCTGGCGTCCACACGATGAAGATTTGGGCTCCCAGCTTCTCTATCGGGTATAATTTTTAAGAGGAATCGAGCATAAATAGATTTATTTTTTTAATAAGTCTTAATTTTTTTTGGATAACTTACCTGGAAGGAAATCCGTGATTTCCTTCCAGGTTAAAGCATGATAGACGAACTAAATACAAAGCTTCAAAAGAAACATCCACTTAATTAATAAGTAAAGACAGATTACCTTGAAATTCACAACTACTTTTATGTAGCGCGGGAATAGCCTATCTGGAGAATAAGATGAGAGTTCGAAAAGCTGTAATTCCTGCTGCGGGATTTGGTACCCGCTTTCTGCCTGCCACTAAATCCCTGCCAAAAGAAATGCTCTCAGTTGTTGATAAGCCTCTTATTCAATATTGTGTGGAGGAAGCTGTCCAGGCAGGGATTGAAAATATAGCTATTATCACCAGCAGAGGAAAATCCTCCATGGAGGATTATTTTGACAAGAGCCCGGAGTTAGAGCAATTTCTTGAAGAAAAGAAAAAACTCGACTTTTTAGAAGAGGTAAAGAGAATATCTAATCTTGCAGAATTCTGCTACATCCGCCAGAAAACGGCACTTGGACTTGGCCATGCCATCCTTATGGCTGAAGGTTTTGTGGGTCAAGAGCCTTTTGCAGTCCTCCTTCCCGATGATATATTCGATTGTCCTACTCCCTGCATAAAACAGCTGATCGATGCTTTCTCTGAACATAATGCCTCAGTTATCGTTGTCGGAAAAGTAGATGAAGAAGGAACAAAGAAATATGGAATCATTAAGCCAGAAAAAATTTCAGAAAGGCTCTACAGGATTGAAAACTTGATCGAGAAACCAGGTCCAGAGGAAGCATTTTCTGACCTTGGTGTTCTTGGGCGCTATGTTTTTAATCAAGAAATATTTGAAGCCATAAAGAAGACTGCTCCTGACAAAAAGGGAGAGATTCAAATCACAGATGCTATTAAAATTCAGATGGAGACACAACCTGTTTATGGGTATCTTTTTGAAGGTAAGCGATATGATGCCGGAGATAAAATGGGATTCATTGAGGCCGCCATCGAACTTGCCTTAAAAAGACCAGAGTTCAGCCAGCGCATGAAAAAATATCTCAAGGACTTAACAGAAAGAATCGATAAGCCTTAGGACTGAGCTCTGTATTTTGCCTGCATGCATCAATTTTTGTTCTGAAAGCCATTCAAGGCGTCACGATATCTACTGATCCATATAATCCTTGCAGCCAGCTTTTTTTATTTTCTATAATATATTTTCCGCGTATATATCTTTTAATTTTTATGCCATCAATATGTATAAATAAAATGTCTTATTATGTCGTTTTTTTTCCTTTTATTACTTAATTTCCTCTTTTGAAAGTATGCTAAAATACAACCAAGCTGGCTGGGCATTATCAACCCCTCCTTTTTATAGGACACTGCATTTCCCCTTTTCTGGACATGAACAGCCAGCATTTCTATTGAGAATCTTACGTTATACAACCATTCAGGATTTGTTGTTTTTGAGAACTAATTTCTCCCTCCTCGCTTTTCTCAAAATATCTGTATGAGTAGAAGAATTAATATAATAATCACAACAGGAATTATAATTCTGAAAAGCCACACACGGCGTCTAGCCCTTCGTCTATCTCTTCGTTCTAGCCATGTGCTAGGGTGCTCTCCGGTAAGAGAATGAAAAGCTTTTTCTATATGTCTACCTTTTTCATCCATTGACAATTTTTCGAAATTTGATGGCAAATGATAAATTTCTCTTTTCTTTTTATCTGTCATTTGAAATTCTCCTCTTCTCCTTCACCAGCGGCAGGGGCTTTTTTTATGCCAGTTGTTATATGGCATATTTTCATATTAATTTAATTTCTTAAGTTTTATGCTGACTATCTTTCCTGTTTGCTTGTTTATAACATAAGGTGTAACAGGACGCATATCTGCCTCATAAACGTCCCTCTGGTAGATTACTCTCTCCCTCTTTACTTCGCCTTTTTTTAACCTGAACTCATATATCTGTCCTTTCTTTACTGTAAATTTCACAGAATATCTAGGATTGCTGCTCTGAAATCCCCCCTTAAAAAATGTCCCCTGTATTAGTATTGTAATAGTGTGTTCTCCAGGAAGTAATTCCCACCCCATCTGTAGCCTTCTTTCAAATCCTCTCTCATTGCAAATTTGATCAGTTGATTTACCATCTATTTCCATTATAAATATCTTATCAAAGGTCAATCTTTGGTCTATAACAGCAGTTTCCGTTTCTGGAAGCAATTGTCCTTCGTAAGTGCTTACAATGAGGTGAGGAAATTTTCGAATATTAATAAAGGAACATTTAGATAATATAAATTGAGCTATAAATAAAATCCCTATAATAATGCCAGTTTTTTTAGAGTCCGTCTTTGGTTTGTTTTCTTTTTTCATCAATCCATCCTTTTATGTTTTTTTATTTCTTATAAAACATTCCAGGTTCAGACTGTTTTATTCCTTATCTGTTTCTGCTGAATAGCTTTCAACTCCCGAATCCAGGCTTAATTTCCCTTAATTTTTTATACACCAGATTATAAAAATAGACAAGAATAGAGCGTAAATTTTTATATTTCAGCGCCTTAAAGGGAAATAAGGGGAGTGGCGAGGGACGGAATCGAACCGCCGACGCAGAGATTTTCAGTCTCTCGCTCTACCGACTGAGCTACCTCGCCGCGCATTCATTTGTCTTTAAAAAATTATATCATCCTACTTTTAAAGTCAATCTTTTTTCGTTTTCCGCGTTTTCCGGTTCAGCCTGATTCTCTCTTTTACTTTTCATAAATATTCAATTCTGCTAGAATACTTCTTGTATTTAAAGGGGAAAGGCACATCAAATAAGCTCATCAAATGGCTGAGAAAAAATACTCTCCAGGCCTTGACTTCAAGACAAACTCAGCGAGAGCCATCATCCTGGAAGTATTTTCCGCGCCGAAGAGAACAAGAAGTATATAAAAAGTGAGGCATAGGATGAAAGACTTAAATTGAAATAGAAAATTCATTGTGATATTCTTACACAACACAGAGGAAAGGCTTAATGGAAGAGAAAGAGTTAAGAGAAATTATGTTGAAAGAGAGTGAAGAGTTCAAGAAGATTCAACAACAGCATCAGGAGTATGAGAAGGAGCTCGAAAGGCTTTCTGCAAAGACTTACCTGTCTGAGGAGGATAAGTTGCGGGAGAAGGAGTTGAAGAAAAAAAAGCTTGCCCTAAAAGATAAGATGTATTTTTTAATGAGGAAATACAAGAAATCCCAGAAATAGTTAGGGAATTCAGAATGAAAGCCAGACAAAAATTAAAGCTTGCCATAGTTGGCACTGAATCGCTTCGCAGCAAGGAAATAAAAAGTGTTTTAAGCACAAAAAAGGCACCTGTTGAAACGATAGATTTTTTTGACCCTGATGTGGAGGAGGAATACAGCAAGCTAACTCAATTCAGAGGAGAGGCAAAAGTCATCCATCATCTGGACAAGGATTCTTTTCAGGACGTAGATCTAGTTTTTTTAGCTGCTGATAAAAAAGTTAATAGAGAGTACGGTATTCTGACAAAGGAGAAGAAAATCCAGGCAATTGATTTGAGTGAAACGTTTAACATGGATTCCGAAGTTCCTGTAGTTGTATCTGGAGTGAATGATGAGATCATTCTGAAAAAGAGGCCTCCAATCATTGCTAATCCTCATCCTGTTACTGTTATAATTTCCCATCTTTTTCAATTGATTATGCAAAAATACGGGCTTTGCAGAGCTGTCGCGTTTGTTCTTCAGCCTGTATCTGCATTTGAAGATGATGGAATTAATGAGTTGGTAAATCAGAGTATAGACCTGTTGAACAGTTCCTCTCTGTCAAAGAAAGTGTTTAGAGATCAGATCGCCTTTAACCTCCTCTCTCACACCGAACATCCTGAAAAGGATGGTTTCTGTCCTGTTGAAAAACAAATAATTCAGGAAATAAAAAGAGTCTTTAATGATAGAAAGTTTTCTTTCAGTCTATCTCTTATTCAGGCTCCTGTCTTCCATACATATTCAATAATGAGCTTTCTTGAGCTTCGGAAAAAAACTGATATTCAAGGTCTGGAAAATTTATTTAAAGACAGCGCGTTTTTTAAACTTTATCCTCCGAGCAGTTCATGCCCTGTTTCCTCTGTGTCTGTAGCCGGGAAGGATAAAATTTTTATTGGCCAGATAAAAAAAGAAGAATCATTTCCTAATAGTTTCTGGGTTTGGAGCGTGGCGGATAATTTAATCCGGGGCTCTGCCTTGAATGCCTTCGATATTGCACATAAAATCTTTTCTTCCTACTTGACTTAAAGAATGAAAAACATATTCCAGCTTTTCAAACTTACGCTTCAAGAGAGAAAGAGGCTTATACTGGCCTTTGTTTTTATGGTTTTTGTTGCTCTCTTTACATATGTTTTCGTCAATTTGATCCAGCCCATAATGGATGATATGTTCCAGTTAGCTCCTCAGAAAATTCCACAGAAGAGCCGTCTGATGGATTTTGTTTTTAGAAATCTCCAAGTTAACAAGGAAGAATTAGCCACGGCTCTTCCCATTATTTTGATAGTTGTAATTTTTGGGAAGGGTTTTTTCACCTTTCTTTCTTCTTTTTTCATGAGGTCTATTGGCCTTAAAGTAGTTAAGAAATTAAGAGATGAACTCTATGCACACCTTATATATCAATCTTCGAATTTTTTCGACTATGTTTCTACGGGAGAGCTTATGTCCCGCCTGACAAGTGATGTTGATAAAATTCAGGAAGCCGTGTCGAGCAATATGGGAGATTTGATCCGGGAGTCATTTACTCTTCTTGCTCTTTTTGTAGGGATATTCATAATAGATTGGCGCTTGGCTTTTGCTTCTTTTATCATTGCACCGTTGGCAGTCATTCCTTTGGCTGGTTTCAGCCGTCAGCTCAAACGAAAGGGCTGGTTAAGTCAGGCCAAAATGGCCAAAATCTATAACCTGCTTCATGAAACTATTACGGGGAACAAAATAGTAAAAGCTTTTACTATGGAGAAGTTTGAAATAAAGAAATTCTTTCTCTCGACACTGAGCTACTTTAAAACCTCCCTAAAATTAGCCTGGATAGGAAGTTTGTCCTCTCCTTTTATGGAGTTTATTGGCGGAGTTGTCGGGGCATTCATACTGGTTGTTGGCACGCGTCGGATTGCTCAAGGAGAAATCAGCCCTGGAGATTTTGGAGCATTTATAATGGCCATATTTTTGATGTACAATCCCATCAAGAGAATAAGCAGGGCAAACAATGTAATACAACAGGGAGTAGCTTGCTATGAAAGGGTACAGGAATTGATGAAGAGAGAACCGCAGATAAAGGATAGTCCCCAGGCCTATCCTCTTCCCAAAGTCAAGGGAGAAGTAACATTTGAAAATGTCAATTTCAGTTACAACGAGATGATGCCTGTTCTTTATGATGTGAATTTTAAAGTCATGCCAGCAGAAACTGTTGCCCTTGTTGGATTGAGCGGAGCCGGTAAAACTACAGTCATTAACCTTCTTTCTCGTTTTTATGAACCTTCTTCCGGGAGAATAACTGTAGATGGAATTGATATCCGTGAAGTGACTCTATCTTCCCTCCGCTCTCAGATAGGGCTTGTAACTCAGGATTTAATTCTCTTTAATGAGACTGTTCGCAATAATATCTCATACGGACACGAAGATATCTCTCTGGATGAGATAAAAAAAGCTGCTAAAGCAGCCAAGGCTCACGATTTTATAATGGAATTTTCTAAAAATTATGAGGCCGTGATAGGAGAAAGGGGCCAGTTGATTTCGAGCGGACAGAGGCAAAGGCTGGCTATAGCGAGAGCTGTACTCAAGGACCCTCCTATTCTTATTCTTGACGAGGCTACCTCAGCCCTGGATTCTGAGTCTGAAAGACTAATCCAGCTTGCCATGACGAATCTCATGAAGGACAGAACGACATTTGTGATTGCACACCGTTTATCAACAATAATGAAGGCCGATAAAATATTTGTTATTGACAAAGGAAGAATTGTTGAGAGTGGTACTCATCAGGAACTCTGTAAGAAAAATGGAATTTACAAGAAGCTTTATGAATTACAATTTCCAGAGGAAAAGGAAGTAGAGCCTTGATTCAAAGTATGACCGGTTTCGGTGAGAAGCGGTTCAGATCAAAGACGCTTTCAGCAAAGATCATTATCAAAAGTTTAAATCATCGCTACTTAGACTGGAACTACTATGGCGCTCCTATAGGAGGGATTGAAAGCAGACTTAGGGAAATATGTCAGAAGGGTATCTACAGGGGAAGAGTTGAAGTGAATCTGGAACTAAATTTTTTCAATCAATCAAGATGGGACATTCTCGTTAACATGGAGTTGCTTGATAAAATCCTTACTTCACTGGAGAAGGCTTCTTCAAAGAGGAGCAGGAGTCTGAGTCTTTCAATAGATAATCTTTTTAGAATCCCTCAAGTTGTAGATATTAAAAGAAAAGATTTCAGTCAGGAAGAAATAACTTTTTTGAAGAAAAGCTTCAAAAAAACTTTGGAGGAAGTAATTAGGCAGAGGACAAAGGAAGGAAGGGAGATCGAAAGGGCTATTCGGCGATACATTAATAATATAAGTCGAGCTGTAAAAAGGATTGAAAAATTAGCCCGGAAGCAGCCTTTTCTCATCAGGGATAAATTGATGCAGCGCTTGAAAGAGCTGTCCTCTGAGGTGCCCATTCTTGAGGACAAATTAGTTGAGGAAGCAGCCTATTATGCTCAAAAGTATGATATTACTGAGGAAATAGAGAGGTTAAAGATCCACTTACATCATATTCAGGAGCTCCTTTTGCAGCAGGGAATGGAGCCTTTAGGCAGGAAGCTGGATTTTATCGCCCAGGAACTTTTTCGTGAGGTGAATACAATAAATTCCAAATCCCAGGATGTAGGAATAATTAAAGAAAGCCTGTCAATAAAAGGAGAAGTGGAGAATATCAGGCAGCAGGTACAGAATATAGAATAGAATAAAAATTCCTTAATCTAAAATCCAGCAGGAAATTATGCTTTTTGTAATTAGTGGACCATCAGGGGTCGGCAAGACTACTCTTGTGCGGCGAGTTTTAGAGGATTTTGAAAATATTGTTTTTTGTGTTTCCCATACTACTCGGAAAAAGAGGAATGGTGAAGTTGAGGGAAGGGACTACTACTTTGTTTCTGAGAGCGAATTCAGGAGAATGATTGAAGAGGATGAGCTTGTAGAGTGGGCTATTGTCCATGGGAGTTATTACGGTACATCAAAAAAAGAACTTAAAAAGGTAGGAGTCAATGCTGACTGCATCTTGGATATCGATATCCAGGGAGCCCAGCAGATAAGAGAAAAGCTTCAGGATGCAACGTTTATCTTTATTATGCCCCCTCTATTTCAAGAATTAAAAAAGCGTCTCGAGGCTAGAGGTGATGAGAGTGCTGCTTCAGTTCAAAAAAGGCTTGAAGTTGCCCGGGAAGAAATTAAATATTATCATCAATTTGATTATATCGTTATTAATGATGAGCTGAAGAGAGCAGTCAAAGACCTGAAGTCAATCATCAGGAGCGAAAAATGTCGACTTGATACTCGCAGTTTAGAAGTAGAGTCTATCTTAGAAAGTTTTACAGAATATTAAGAGAAAATAAAATGGCAAAGATTGCCGTAGGAGTATCATCTTCCATAAGCATTTATAAAGCATGCGAAATCATCCGCAGCTTCCAGAAAAAAGAGTTTGACGTTCAGGTTCTTATGACAAAAAATGCCACACATTTTATTTCTCCTCTTCTATTTAGTTCTCTTTCTGGACACAAGGCCATAGTAGACCCTTTTGAGGAGGAGTTCTCTGAAACTATAGCTCATGTCTCTTTAGCCAGAGAGGTATCTCTTTTCTTAGTTGCACCAGCTACAGCCAACCTAATCGGAAAATTTGCTTCAGGAGTTGCCGATGATTTTGTATCAACTTTTTTTCAAACTGTAAAATGCCCGGTGCTCATAGCTCCCGCCATGAATGAAGCGATGTATCTCCACCGTCAAACACAGGAGAATATCCAAAGACTCAAAGCATTGGGAGTTGTGTTCGTGGAGCCTGGAAAAGGTTATCTTGCCTGTCAAGAAGAAGGATGGGGAAGATTAGCGGAGCCTGAAAAAATAGTAGAAGAAGGGCTAAAACTTATTGGCAAAAGAAGGAATTTAGAAGGGAAAACTGTGCTCATTACTGCCGGTCCTACTCGAGAGTATATGGATCCAGTTCGTTTTATCTCCAACCGGTCTTCAGGCAAAATGGGCTATGAACTTGCTGAAGAGGCTATGAGCCGTGGCGCTGAAGTTATTCTAGTTTCTGGACCGACTCAGATTCTTCCACCTGCAAAAGCTGAATTGAAGAAGGTTTGTACAGCGGATGAAATGGAAGCCGAAGTTTTAAAAAGCTTTCCCCGGGCAGATGTTGTGATCATGGCAGCGGCTGTTTCTGATTTCAGGTTTCAGGAAGTAACTCCTTTGAAAGTTAAAAAAGAAGAATTAGCTAAAACAGTTGAACTGGTCCAGACATCTGATATTTTGAAGAAATTAAGTAAGAAGAAGGAGGGGAAGATTCTTGTCGGCTTTGCTGCTGAGACAAATAGTCTCTTAGAAAACGCACTCAAAAAAATGAAAGCGAAAAAGCTTGATTTAATCATCGCTAATGATGTTATACAGGAAGGTATTGGCTTTGAGTCAGACTTTAATCAGGTGAGTATTGTTGATTCCAGAGGTAATGTCTTCCAGACTGAGAGGATGAGTAAAAGGGAAATAAGCCAGATTATACTCGATAAGATAGAGGAAATATTTGGAAGAAAGAGCAAAAAATCTCTTAATTAATCTTGAAGAAAGACTGAAATTTTTTTCCCAGTTAGGTATTGATTTTCTTTCTTCTTCTTCAGAATCTAAGACTTCTGTCTTCCATGATTTGAATAAGAGAATTCTCAATTGTCAGAAATGTGATCTCTCTCAGGAAAGGAAAAATGCGGTTCCTGGAGAAGGGAATTTAGAAGCTGAGCTGATGTTTGTAGGCGAGGCACCCGGTTATGATGAAGATATCCAGGGTCAGCCTTTTGTAGGAAAAGCAGGGAAACTTTTAACAAAGATTATTAATGCTATGAACTTCCAGAGGCAAGATGTCTATATCACGAATGTAGTGAAGTGCAGACCTCCCCAGAATAGAAATCCTTACAGGAATGAAATTGATCAATGCAAACATTACCTTCTGGAGCAAATAGAGAAGATTAATCCTGCAGTCATTGTCGCCTTGGGAAAGGTGGCTACTGACTTCTTTATTAGCAGTGATAAAGGGATGACTATTTTAAGAGGGAATTTTCATGATTTCAACAACATCCGTGTGATGCCGACATTCCACCCTTCTTATTTAATCAGGAATGAGGGAAACAGAGAAATCAGGAAAATGGTCTGGGAGGACATGAAAAAAGTCATGGCTTTCCTGAGCAAAAAATGACTTTATACGCTGAAGTCGTTCTTCCCCTCCCTCTCGATCAGACTTTTTCCTATACAGTCCCCGAATTATGGCAAGACAGAGCACAAGTGGGAGTGAGAGTCCTTGTGCCTTTAGGAAAAAGAGTTCTAACTGGAATTATCGTTAATCTTAGAAAAAGGAGACCTCAAAGAAAGTTTGAGCTTAAAGAAATTAAAGAAATACTGGATGAGAATCCTGTTTTCTCTCCCCTCTTCCTTTCATTTACCCGGAAGTTGAGTAATTACTTTTATACATCATGGGGGGAAATTCTCGAGACATCTCTTCCCCCTTCCTATTTCCTCAAAAGCAAAGCATTGGTTTCTCTTTCAGAGAAAGGAAGAGAAACACTGGAGACAAAAGATATTTCAAATGAAGAGAGAGCAATCCTGAATCTTCTTCAAAAAAGGGCATATACTCCTTCATTTATTCAGAGAAAGATGAGAGAGAGAAATATTACTTATAAGTTATCCCGACTGGTCAAGAAAGGATTAATTAAAGTCCAGAGAGATTTTAAGAGACCGAAACAACGAAGGGAAAAGTTTATTTCCAGTACACAGAGACAGCTTGAAATTGATTTCAGTCTGGATGAAAGCGTGCGACAAATTGCATATGAAATCATTCAGAGAGAAGAGAATAGTACGTTTTCACCTTTTCTTCTCTTCGCTCCTAAAAATAAGCGTGAGCCTGTTTATTTTTATTTGATCAGACAGATCTTGGCGAGAGAGAGGCAGGTATTATTTTTGGTCCCAGAGATATCACTTACAAAGCGCTTTGTTGAGAAGTTTGAAAAAAAGTTGGGAGAAAAGGTGGCTGTCCTCCATAGCCAGATGTCTGAAAGAAATAGGGAGCTTGAATGGCAGAAAATAAAAAATGGAGAAGCTGACGTTGTGATTGGACCTCGTTCTGCCCTCTTTTGCCCTTTCGATAATTTGGGATTAATCATTGTCGAGGAAGAGCATGATGATTCATACTACCAGCAGGAAAGACCTTCTTATGATGCTCGAAAAGGAGCCTGGCTCAGGGCAAGAGAAGAAAAGACTATCCTTGTTTATGGTTCAGCTATGCCTTCTGTAGAGACTTATTTCCAGGCAAAAAGAGGGAAGTACCTGTTGAGTATGGAAGATGAGGGAAAAAAATACAAAGTTTTAATCTCAGAAGAAAGAAAAAAGAGGGGAGCAATAGGCTCTCAACTTTTGGAAAAAATAGAGGAACACGTAAGAGTTGGAGAGAAAGCCTTGATTTTCATAAACCGGAGGGGATACGCACCTTTGCTCTTCTGTTCCCGTTGTGAATATATTCCCAAATGTGTCAATTGCGATATTCATTTAACATACCATAAAAAAGAAGATAAGCTTGTTTGCCACTTCTGCAATTACTCCATCTCTAAAGTAGAGGTTTGTCCTGAGTGTGGCAGCAAAATTATCAGGATGGCAGGCATCGGAATAGAAGCAGTTGAGGATGAACTGAGGAGTCATTTTCCTCGAAAGAGAATATCCTCTGTAGCTTCAGATGAGACGAGGACAAGAAAAGAGCTGGAGAGAATAATCCAAAGCTTTTCAAACGGGAAGATTGATATTCTGGTGGGCACTCAGCTTCTTGCTCATCAAGTTGATTTACCTTCAGCTTCATTGGTGGGCATTATCTACCCAGAGACCGGGCTTGCCTTTTCAGATTTTAGAGCAAGTCAGAAGACTTTTAATACTATAGTGCAGATGATGAGTCATGCTGGAGTGGATAGGCAGGGAGAAGCCGTTATTCAAACTGCTCTGCCTACTCACTTTAGCATACAAACCGCTGCATCACAGGATTATATTTCCTTTTACACACAGGAAATTAGATTGAGGCAAAACATGAATTGTCCTCCTTTCTCCAATGTGGTAGGAGTTTTGTTCCAGGGAAAAAACTTGAGAGTTCTTGCCCAGAAATCCCGCGAATTTTCTTCACAGGTGAAGCGCAGAGCTGAAGATATCGAGGTGCTTGGTCCGGCACTGGCAGGTGTTCCACGGTTGAGGGGATTGCACAGGGTTCAGATGATTTTAAAGGCTCGAAGGAGAAAATATCTGGATGGAGTGTTGAAGGAGGCTTTACAGCAGGTGAAGCTGAGGGGATCTATATCTGTTTATAGTTGAAATTAATTGATATTTCTATACGTCGGAAGAGACTTCTGTGCTGAAAGATAAAGAAAAGCTTACGGCGTCTCTCTTATAATTTGGATTGGAGCCTTAGTAGTCACAAAAGTTGTCCCGCCTGAGGATAGAGTAACCCATATATAGATTGTTCTGTTCGAAGTAATTTCTGATGCCAGAGGACCATAATACACAGCTTCTGCGATTCCGTTTTGATCTGTTGTTTTAATTTCAACCTGTTTGTTACCCTCAAAGAAACCTATGTTAACTTTTGTGTCGGTGTCGTCATAGATTTCAAAGAATAAATCTTGGTTAGGGATGGGAGCTCCATTTGCCTTTGTGAGGTGGGCAGTTACGGTAGCGATGCCGCGGGAGTCACTTGCATAGATGACATTCGGACTGATGAATACATTAAGAACAACATCCAGAACCTCTTTTATGATTAAGATAGGAGCTTTTGCAGTTACAAATTCATTCCCTGATGCAGCAAGGGTGACCCATATATAGATTTGGGTATTACCGATGATCTCTTCTGCTATGGGACCGTAATAAATAACACTGGCAATTCCGTTTGAATCTGTTTTTTTGGCTGCGATGAGCTGGTGGCCCTCAAAGTAACCAAGGTTGATTTTATTATCTGCTTCATCGTAGATTTCAAAGTAAAGAGTCTGGTTGGGGATAGGGGTGCCGTCCAGTTTTTTGAGCTGGGCCGTTACAGTAGTAGCTTCTCTCACTACTTCGTTAGCAAAGATGACATTGGGGAAGATGGATAGAATAAGGGAGAATTCTGGGACATCTCTTATGATTAAGATTGGCGTATTTTCTATGATAAATTCTTTTCCTGTGGAAGCAACAGTAACCCAAATGAAAACCTGGGTATTGGATATTATTTCTGCTGCTTTAGGACCGTAGTAAGAGACAGAAGCACATCCATTTGGATCTGTTATTTTTGATTCGAGTAATTTATTTCCTTCAAAGTAGCCGAGACTGACTTTATTCTGTGCTGCATTTCCAATTTCGAAATAGAGAGTTTTTCCCGACATGGGTATTCCATCAAATTGCTCTAATTTAGCAGTGATTGTAGTTTTTTGACGTACGTATCCGGCATGGATAACGTTTGGATTTGCAGAGACGGTCAAGAGTATGGAGAGGGAAGAAGGCCCAAAGGGGGAAGGCTCTTCTATACTATTTCTTTTGCAAGCTGAGAATAATATAAGAAGAAAACTCAAGGGAAAAACTATTATGTATTTCTTTTTTACTTTCATTTTCTTCTTCCTTATAAATCAACGTAGTTAGCAAAGAATATGGTCAAATACCCAGTAGCAGTGACTTTATTATTAACCATATCATGTCCATAAAAATCTACTTGTGCATTTACCTGCAAAACGCCTTCCTCTCGCGCCTGAGCAAGGTCTAAAAGAGGGGGCTCTAGTTTTGCCACTTCTCTTACTATGATGAAAGATATATCAATTGATGACCCTACTGAGATCAGAGTCGAAAGCGTTCCTTGAAAAGAGTAGGGTACATCAACACGAGGAGTGTTCTTTCCATCTGAGCGTGTGTAAGTAACGACGTAGCGGGTAATCATGATATCGTTATAAAGGGATGTTTGAACATTTTGATTAGGATTCAATGATTCCACCCTAAGGGTAGCCTTCGCAGAATCAGCATTGACAGTAGCCAGATTTGTAGTCGGGTCGATTCTTACAACATCAGATTGGAGAAAGTTGGCTTCATTACCTTCTATATCAGTCCCGAGAACCTGGGAAACAATGAGGATACTGTTTGATTGTGTAGACTTCTCTAAAGGATTGCAGGAGAAAAGGAAAAAAACAGCAAAAATACAGCCTGTTATTTTTAGAACAGATTTTGCTCTCTTCATTTTTTTCTCCTCTTACCTTATTATTCTGGGAGTTATAAAAATAAGAAGCTCTCGGTTCTGCCTTGTTCGGGTGAGAGAACGGAAGAGGCTTCCCAGTATGGGTATTTTATGGAGAAATGGGACTCCCTCTCTTGTTACTGAATCTTCGGTCCTGTATATTCCGCCGATTACAGCTGTTCCTCCGTCTATAATCATCACTGTTGCTTTAGCACTTTGAGTTGTAATAGGAGGGATACCATTTACTAAGTTAGCGAAATCGGCGGCATTATTCCTGATTTCAATACTCATGATAATAGTGCCTTCAGCCGTAATTTGTGGTGTGGCTCTGAGCTCCAAAGCAGCATTTACGTATGTAGTAGTCACAGTGAAGTTAGCCACAGTTTGGACAGGAATTTGTCTTCCCTGGATTATTTCAGCTTGCATGTTGTTCTGGGTAGTTACTTTGGGACAGGATATGATTTGGCCTTCTCCAGAACTTTCAAGGGCAGTGAGAGCCATATCTAGCCTGAAGGTATCTAAGACATTGCCCATTGAAATGCTGAGAGCCGTGTTAAAAGATGGAGCAGGAAGGTTAATGGCATAGCCTCCCAGAGGCCCTCCTAAGCCTTTAGTAATTATTCCCTGCTTGATGACAGAACCGTCAGCCAGGATGCTATTCGGAAAAAGTAGTGAGGTCTGGTTTCCATATAGAGGGTCTGCTACCCCTAGAAAACCCCATTGTATACCGAGATTGCGGGCAAAGTTTGAAGTAGCTTCTACTATCCTCGCTTCGATTGAGACCTGGGGAGTTGGAACATCAAGAACAGTTATTAATCTTTCTAGAAGCTCAATCCGGTCTTTCACATCAGAAATTATTAAGGTGTTTGTCCGTTCATCAATGATAATTGATCCTTGAGAAGACAGCCTCTTGGAGAGAAGTGCCTGGATGTCTTTAGCTTTCGAATAGGAGAGTGTAATTGTTTTTACTTGGGGTGGCTCAGCCAGTTCTTTACTTTCCCTCAACCTTTTCTGCTGTTCCTGCTCCCGTGTTAAAACATCCAGAGGAGCAATCCTCAGTACGTTTCCTTCAATAGTCTTTCCCATTTTGCTGACTTTCAGAATAATATCGAGAGCTTGATCCCAGGGAACATCGACTAAGTCACAGGTTACTCTTCCTGAGACTTCTGGGTCAAAGATTACGTTTAGCCCTGCAAATTCACCTAAGTAAAAAATAACATCTCTTAAATCTGCATCCTTAAACCTTAGAGTAAGTATTTCTCCCTCATATTTTTTTTCTCGCTCAGCAATAGTTCTCAATTTAAATTGGTCCTCTTGAAGGCTCTCCGGGACCTGATTGTCGTCTTGTCCAACCTTGAGAATGGATTTTTTACTGGTTGGGAAAGGCAGAAGAGATTTAGAATAATTCCGGTTAGAATCGTTGTCTGGCTCTTTTTTTGGAGTTTCGTCTTCGGTCTTTTTTTGTTGTGCCTGGTGCAATTCTTGATTCAGTTCAGGCACATCTTCACTGGAGCGAGGATAGCTGATGAGGGGCGGGGCGTTATGTGTAGCTTCTTTAAAAAAGGAGATCACTAGTTTATTATTCTCTGATTTAACTTCATAATACTTGGGCTGAACAAGGTCGAAAACAATTCGGCTGATCAAAGAATCTGAGCCTTGAAACTGAGCTGTCCTTACCCTTTTCACACCTAATTTATTAACCTGATAGGTGGAGGGGTGAGAGTAATTTAAGGTTTTAAAGAGATCAACGACGAGACGCAAAGGATTCTCAAGAGCAAATATATTGAAAACTGCTTCGCCTCTTATTTTCGCTGTTACGTCTATCCTGTCTTCTTTTTCAGAGATGTCAATTTTATGCAATGATATTTTTGACTTTACTTTTTCTTCAAGAATTTTTTCAGTCTCAGGATCGAGTACATATTTATCCATGGTTTCAAGAGTCTTGTTCAATTCAACTACTGTGAGCTTTTGGTCGGTAAATATCCGGTAGGGTACCTGCTTTTTTAGATCAACAAGAAGGCGAAGGCGATTATCTTCAATGTCTTCTGCCTTCAAGCTCTGGATCAGGGATGACTCTTTAGGATTGAATTCGGGCTCTTTAGAAGCTCTTACTTTATCCCATTCAATAATTATTGTATGGGGAGATTCCTGAGAATAGTATGTTTTTAAAAGAGGCAGGGATGAGTCTGCTTTTAATACAATTCTTTCCTTTTGCTTATCTGGTTGAACATAAATTCTATCTATGTTGATAATGGATTCACTGTTTTTAGCAATTCCACTCAGTAGGGCAAATAGACACAAATTGAGAAGTATGAAGAAATAAATTTTTCTTTTCATTTTATTACTCCTCTGGATGTAGAACCTTGATTATGTCCTTTGGCTTTCTTAAAGGTATGCCTCTTTCTTTTATTTTCCGGAATGTTACTTGAAATTCTTTTATAGACAAGACAAAACCATTAGCAAACTTATCATTTTCTTTAATGAAATAAGGAAATCCTTGAGGGCCATTTATTATGGCTATGAATTTTCCTCTTGCTTTGGAAATCCCGATTAGAACTATATCGTCAACAGAAAGAGTGATTTTTCCTTCAACCGCGACTTTCTCAGCAATTTCTCTTCCAGATAATAAATCTCTGAAAGGATCTCTTCTTCCAGCAGGATTGTATGTTGAGTATGTCTTTTCGCTTTTTTCTTCCTGAGATATGAGAGGGCAGAGGAAAACGAAAATAAGGCTAAAGAGGATAGAAAAAGCGAGTGGTTTTTTCATCTTCTTTTCCTTCCAGGATTATTACTAGCCTTTTCTTCTTGAGTTTCTTCATGAAATATGTATGTTTTCGCTATGCAGTTAACGATGATTGTGGCTTCCTCGGCCTGTCTTGTGAGTGATTTTATGGAAAAATTTTCTATATTAAAGAGTCTAGAAAAATGACTCAGGTGATCGAAAAAAATCGCCAAGTTATGATAATTTCCGGTCATTTCGAGTGAAATAAGCCATTCAGAATAGAATTCTTTGAAGATTTCGCCTTGATCAGCAAATCTTGTGATGTTGAGTCTTGAGTCATAAGCGAGCTGCTGAATTCTTTTAATGATATCGCTGACTTCTCTTTTTTGAGGAATGACTACCTCAAGTTCTTGTAAGGTATCGGTCATTTTTTCGAGCTCATTTTCAATTTTTTCCAGTTCCTTCATTTTTGCTCGAGACTTCACCACTTCCTCTTCAATTCGTAGCCTTTCTGTTCTTATATTGTTTAACTCTTTTCCTTTTGGTTTATAGTAGACGAAATAGAAGAGAGCAAATATAATGGCACCAAGAACTACATAGTTATACCAAGGCCAATTTTTCATGTTTTCTCCCTGGGAGTTGCTTTTTTTTGCGGCTCCTGGGATTCAGCTTTCTGAGCTAAATCGGGCTTCGCTGTCATAGAGAATTCCATAAATTGATCGTTTCTTATGTTTTTCTGGACAGAAGAAATAAGATTTACACTGCTGAAATAGCTGCTGTTTTCTAAGCTGGAGATAAAATCCGCTATTAAGCTGTTAGAGAGGGCTTTGCCTTTTATCTGAATATTTTGTTTGTCATAGGTGGCTTCTGTCAGCCAGACCCAGTCAGGGAGGCTCCTGCTTAACTCATCCATTATTCTCACTGGGAGTTCTTGCTTTAACTTGAGTTCAGTAATGAGGTTAATTTTTCTTTCGTAAAGCGCTTTTTGTTGCTCCAATTCATTTAGTTTAGACGTTACGTGTTGAAGTTTGTTTTTTTCTTCTTGAGCGTTCCTCATGAGATTTTTTTCCTTATTGAGAGAGTTTCTCTGCGTTAAGAAAAGGGCAGCGATTAAGACTACAAAAACAAGGATAAAGAGCTTATTAAATTCAAGCTTTTGTTTCCCTTTAACTTCCTCTGAAGGTGAAGGAGCAGCTTCTTTGAGCTCTTTTTTTCCCGGTTTTAATAAATTTATTCTTATCATTTCTTATTTCTCTATCTTCCCTGAAGCGAGACCTAAGGCTACTCCAAAGAATGGAGTCATATCCTGGATTTTGGCAAGAGGGAATTTCTTTTCATTAATTTGGATATTGCGGAATGTATTAAAGATTTTCGTCTCTATTTTTAATCTTTGTTCAAAGTGCTTATCCAAGCCCTTTAATTTTGCTAAACCTCCGCTCAGAAGAATTAGATCAATCTTTTTATCATTTTTTTCTCCTACTTCATAGAAGGAGAAAGTTTTATCAATCTCGTCAAGAAGCTCTTTTGTATTCATGGAGAGGGCTTTCTCAATCTTCTCAGTATCCACGCTTTCTACAAGTATTCCTTTGAGCAATTTTTCAGCTACATCAAAGCTGATATTTAGTTCATTTCTTATGTTTTCGGTAAAAAAGATACCTCCCATGGATAAATCTCGGAATAATTGAGGATTTCCCCTTTCAATGACAATGATATTGGTTACGGTCGCTCCGATATTGATTATTGCAATTGTCTTCTCATTAAAAATTTCTGGATAATTAATCTCAAGGGCGTTTTGAAGAGTGAACACATCCACTTCTATTGCTTTTAAATTTTTTTGAGCTTGGTGAATGACGTTACTGTAGTTTTCAATCTTATCTTTTTTTGCAGCCACGAGCAGAATATCTAAATCTTTCCCCTCCGATTTTTGAGGATGCGGTAGGACTGTGTAGTCGATATTAATCTCTTCAAAGGCGTAAGGAATGTTGTGCTTTGCTTCCCATATTATGGATTCGGCCAGTTCATCTGAATCCATCATGGGAAGGGATAATTTTTTTATGATCACAGAATTTCCAGAGATAGAGATAACTACGTTTTTGTTAGAAATATTATTTTCTTCAAAAATTATCTTTATGATTTCAGCCACAGCAGTAGTGTCGATGATGGTTCCCTCAACGATTGCATCATGGGGAAGGATCTCGTACCCCAAATGAGCCAATTCGTAAAATTCTTTTCCCTCTTTTTTCTTGGATTTGAGTTCGACAGCTTTTATTGAGTATGAACCAATATCCAAGCCAACTAGTTCCTTTGTTCTTCCAAAATCAAGCATTTTTTCCTATGTTGTTTTGAGAATTTTTATTTTTTTGACTTGAATTTTTCTTGTAATTTTTTGACTACGAGCTCAGGTACTAAGTCTTTGAGACATCCTCCTAGCATAAAAATTTCTTTGACTAGCTTTGAGCTCAGATAAGAATATTTGACATTGGGCATCATAAAGAATGTCTCTATCTTGGGGTTGAGTTTCCGGTTCATCAATGCCATTTGAAATTCATACTCGAAATCAGAGATGGCTCTAAGGCCTCGAATGACTACTTTCGCCTTATTTTTTTCTGCGAATTCAACAAGAAGCCCATGAAATGCCTTTACCTCGATAGTATCTCTATCTTGGAAGATTTCATTAATCATCTTTATTCTTTCCTGTACAGAGAAAAGGGGACTCTTTTTGGGATTTTCCAAGACAGCAATGAGTATTTTGTCGAAAATTTCCAGACTTCTTTCTATGATATCTACATGGCCATTAGTAATAGGATCGAAAGACCCGGGATAAATAGCTTTTTTTTCCATTTAATGCATTTTCCTTGAGCTTAATTTACCAGGCGTTTAGTGTAAAAAAATCACCTCTCTCAGTTCTGGTTAATAGTGTCAAAGCAGCCTTTCTCAGTCAATCGCCCATGAGGATGAATTAAGGGGTGATATTTACCCCTTCTTTCTCACCTTTAGGGGGGAGGATGTATTACCACAAAAGAGGAGCATATTTTTAATACTTTCATCTTTTCTAACGAATCTTGTTTTATTTTTTTCTCAATATCAAGAATTGGGGACCAATTCTTGTTGATTTCTGGTGAATTTTAAAAGAAAATATTAAAAACAACTTGAATATGTACTATAATCTGTGTGATTAACTTCTGGGAAATTTTCCCAGGCAAGGAGCAAGGATGAGATGGGGATTATTTTTTAAGCCAGTCGCTTTTATTTTAATACTATTTCTTTTGCCTTCCCTTTTCTACTGCCAAGAAGATGATGTTTTTATAAAGAAAAGAAATGAAATGGTAAAGCGGCAGCTCGCAGGAAGAGATATCACGGATAAGAAAGTTTTGGAGGTAATGAGTAAAGTTCCCCGACATCTCTTTGTAAATCCTCGCTTGCGCAAGCGTGCTTATGATGATAATCCCTTGCCTATTGATGAGGGCCAAACAATTTCTCAGCCCTACATAGTAGCTCTGATGACACAATGCCTTAACCTGAAAAAAGGAGAGAAAGTTTTAGAGATTGGCACTGGTTCTGGTTACCAAGCTGCTGTTCTCGTGCACTTTACTGATAATGTATATTCAATTGAGATAAGAGAGAATCTAGCAGAGAGAGCAGCTCAAATACTTGAAAAGTTGGATTACTCGAAGGTTAAGGTCAAATGGGGTGATGGTTACTTTGGCTGGGAAGAATATGCTCCCTTTGATGCAATAATTGTTACATGTGCGGCAAATCATGTGCCTCCTCCCCTTATAGACCAACTTAATAAGGGAGGCAGGCTTATCATTCCTTTGGGAAGCACCCATTATTTTCAAACTCTCACCCTTGTCACTAAAGAGGTTGAGAAACTTAAAGTAGAACATATTCTAAGTGTAAGCTTTGTTCCCATGGTTGGAGAAGTTCAGAAAAGGAAGAGCAAGTAAATAGCCTCCTCCGGCTAAGATTAGGACCAGGTTATACCCTCCCCAAAAAGCAATCATCAGGGCGAGCACTGCATTGATGACAGATGAAAAAGCATTGGCAGCCCAAGCCCAAGGGATGAGCCTGCTCTCTTCCCGTTCGAGGAGTCGAATTCCTGTAGGAAAGGGGAAACCCATGAGAAACCCGAGTGGGAAGATAACTAGGAATGTCAGTACGATTTTCAGCAAGAATTTGAGATGGATCAAATTCTGATAGAAAAGAGGAAGAAAAAGGAGATAAATCACGATGAGGAAACTGCAGAGGATAAGACTTGCTTTGAGTTTCTGCTTTACTTTTTCTCTGAGCAGTATTTTAGATACAAAACTGCCTATTCCCGTGGAAAGAAGGAGGGAAAAAATAATTGTAGAGATAGAATAAAGAGGGTGACCTAGAAAAAGGATGAATTTTTGTATCCAAGTTATCTCGATGAACATAAATGCCATCCCGATCAGACTAAAATAAAAAAATACTTTAAGAAAAATTCCTCTTCTTCGACTTTTACTTTTCCTAAAAACTATGAGAGGAGAGAGGATTAAGACGAAAGCAATAATTAGAAATTGAAGAAACATAAGAGGGATCAGGAATCCTCCCTGTAGTAGAGGGAGCCACTTCTTACCTAGAGCTTCGTATGTGGCTTTGGGTTTTTGCAGTTTGTAAGAATTAAAGAAAAAAGGACGGTTATCTGTGGCTGGCCTGACTTCGAAAATGTAATTTTTGTAAAGCTCTTTTCTCGAGGGAAGAGAAAGGAGCTGAAGCATGAAATCATAGTAAAGTGGGCTCCTGAATATGTTGTGAATATTTGTCTCCTCTTTCTTTATTCCTGGATAATAGACGATGTCGAAGAGGCGCTCATTGGTGAAGGATTTTAGTTTATCTATATCGTGGTCAGTGAATGGAGAGTTTTTAATAAAATAACTTATTGTACCCCAGCTTCTAATAGCAACGATGTGAGCAGAAGGTTTTTTTTGAGTCTTTTCAAGAGCTTCTATCCAGGTTGCCAATAATCTTATTTCTTGCCGGGGAGGAGGGATAAGGTAGAGAGTAGTGCTGATGAGCCCCTGGGGCGATAGCCGTTTTAAAAGATGAACGAATGATTCTAGAGTATAGAGATAATTTTCGCTAAATCCGTATATGCCTGTACCAGATGAACCAAAAACATCTGTGAGAGAAAACACGATTAAATCATATTTATTTTTTTCTTGCTTCAATGCTGCTCTGCTTTTAGCAAAAACAAGATCAATATTTTCTTTTTGATAAAGAGAACCGGTGAAATTAGTGAGCTCATTTTGGAGGAGGTTTACAACAAGAGGATTACTCTCTATTATCTTGATTTTTCGAGCCTTATAAAAAAGAGCTGCGAGGGCATCCATGCCTCCTTTAGGTTCAAGGATAAGTGTGGAAGGGTACTGACTAAAGGAATATGCGAGAGAAGAGGGGAGATATGAAATAAATTTTAATGATGGTTCCTCTTTATTCTTAAAATGTGTGATTGAAGTTAGGTCTCCCCCGTCCACAGAAAGACCAAGCTGAGGGGGGAGTTTTTTTTTATAGAGAAGACTCAACCCTGGCGCGTATCTTACAGCGGGGCTGTCCAGCACATCAACTCGGGATATTGCGTTCCATTTTGTTAGGAGGTGTCTTGCCTGAGGATATTTTAAGGCTACAGGAAGTGCTTTAAAGGGAGAAATTCTAAAGTGTAACCAAGAGGGAGAGATAATAAAGAGAGCAAGTTCAGCAGCTAACAGAAAGGAGATAGTGATAGTGAGATGAGATGAGGTTCTCAGACTAAAAAGCAGAGAGGCTAGTAGAGCTAAAAAGGAAATAAAAACTATAACTCCCTTCTCACCTCTAGGAAGGAAAACAAGGATGGCTAAGAAAGAGCCTATTCCTGCTCCTATGAGGTCTGAGAAGTAAATTGTGTTGACTGCCTTTGCACGTTTTGTGATTGCAAAAGAGATAGTCAATCCTGCAAAAAAGAATGGAATGCTAAGCAGGAAATAGTAAATGAATATAAAATAAACTTGATTCTTATCCCATGAAAGCTTGATAAAATCAAAGGATAGAGAGTTGCAGAGTAAAAAACAGGCCATTATGGAGAGAGAATACAAGAAAGAGCTCAAGCCAAGGAATTTCTCCAAATTTATTTTTTGGAATTTGTCAAAAGCAGTAAGGAAGGAACCACTTGCTCCATACCCTAAGAAAGCTATGCTGACCACTAGGAACGCAAAATGGTAGTCTTGGGATATGGAAAAATATCGGGTTAGTGTTATTTCAAGACAAAGAGTTGCGGAAGAGACGAGGAATATTCCTGCCAAGTAACGAAGTTTTATTTCCTTCACTACTATTACCTTAGAAGAGATCCTTAAGAGTGTCAATGAAATCATATTTTATAGAAAAAGATGCTTCTGATGTCCGATGTCAATCTTGTAGTTGCTTTTCCTTATTTCTTGTGATAATTTTTGAAAAAAAGAGCAATGATTAAATTCGGTACTTCAGGCTGGCGTGCTGTAATGGGAGAAGAGTTTACCTTTCAGAATGTAAGGATCGTAGTTCAAGCTATCGCCAATTATCTAAAAAAGAGGTTTTCAAGCCAGCCTATATCAGTTATCGTCAATTATGATACACGTTTTCTTTCAGAGAAATTTGCTTTCGAAGCAGCCAAAATTCTCTCCCACAACCAGATTCATGTTTTTTTAACTGATAGAGATGCCCCTTCCCAAGCACAAGCCTATCAGATAATAAAGAGGAAAGCTCAAGGAGGGATAAATTTTACAGCATCTTTTAATCCCCCTGAATATAATGGGCTCAAGTTCAACAACGAAACTGGCGCGCCTGCTTTACCAAAAGTAACAGATGAAATAGAGAAAGATATAGATGCCTTACAGAGGGACTTTGCATTTTGCCCTTATTACCCTAAGTCTGAATTCATAGAAAAGATTGATCTTCAAAAAGGATATTTGTCTTTTCTCCAGAATAAGATTGATTTTGAGGCCATCCGAAAATCAGAGATCAAGATTGCAGTGGACTTGCTCTACGGAACAAGTCGTGAATACCTTGATGAAATTCTGGAAGAAAATCAGATATCGCTAGAAGAAATTCATGGATATGTTGATCCATACTTTGGCGGTGTCACACCTTCCTGCACTGAGGAGAACCTCGGCGAGCTAAAAAAGCTTGTTAAAGAAAAGAATTGCCATTTAGGTATTGCAACTGATTGCGATGGAGATCGTTTTGGGATTGTGGATGAGGGAGGAAGATTTATTATTCAGAATTTGATCCTTTCTTTAATACTCGAATACGTCATTTCGAAAAAAAAGTGGAGAGGAGGAGTTGCTCGCTCTGTAGCGACGACTCATTTGATAGACCGAATTGCCAGAAAGTATGACCTTCCCCTTTATAAAGCCCCTGTTGGGTTCAAGTATATAGCTGACCTTTTTTTAAAGGGAAAAATCATTTTCGGGGGTGAAGAGAGTGCTTGTCTTGCCGCAAAAAATCATCTTCCAGAAAAAGATGGTATTTTTGCAGGGCTTTTGGTTGCAGAAATGATGGCAGCATCCGGGAAAAGCCTCGAATCACTAGTAAAGGATTTATTCCGAGAATACGGAAAGAGAGTTGGAGGACAGAAGAATATTCCTCTGACTCCTGAGCGGGAGAGAAGGCTGAAGAGGCTCATGAGGAAACCTCCATCTCAACTTGGTGGAAGAAAAGTTATTAATTTTGAAATAATAGACGGGATTAAGCTGGATTTTGAGGGTGATGATTGGATTCTTTTTAGACTTTCAGGGACAGAGCCAATAATTCGATGTTATGCTGAAGCTAATACGAACAAAGAGCTGAAAAACTTGATGAAATTTGGGTTGGAGAAACTTACTTGAAGGTGAAAAAAGAAAAGAAGATGCCGCTCAGAAAAAAGCTTATAATTGCAGGGTTAGCTTTTTTCTTTTTAGTCTTGCTCATCACATCTTTTTTTGGTCAGAAGGGATTGATAGAAATCCATCAAGCGCAGATAAAACAGAAGGTGTTATTTCAAGAAATAGAAGATTTAGAAAAAGAAAAATGGGGGCTGGAGAGGGAAATAGATGAACTTGAGAAAGATCCGAATGCTGTTGATAAGGAAGCCAGAGAAAAGCTTTGGCTCATGAAATCTGATGAAATTGTAATCATAAAGAAAAAGAAAGAGAAATAGAGCACTTATCCCCTCATTCTAATGATTTACTATGTCTCAACCATCTCTTTCTGAAAACTTTAATAACCTATTGAAGGGCCTGAATCCTTCCCAGGTGGAGGCAGTCACCCACGGAAAAGGATCTATCCTCATTATCGCGGGAGCCGGAACAGGCAAGACAAAAGTCATTACTCACCGGATCGCATATCTCATTGCTTCAAAGCTAGCCAAGCCAGAAGAGATTCTTGCAGTTACTTTTACAGAAAAAGCAGCTAACGAGATGGAAGAAAGGGTGGATCTTTTAATTCCCTACAGTTATTCTTTTGTCGAAATAAGCACCTTTAATGCTTTTGGAGAAAGAGTGCTCAGGAATTATGGTCTGGAGCTTGGTTGCCCTCTCGATTTCAAGCTGCTTGATGAGGTGGAGCAGGCAATTTTTTTTAGAGAACATCTTTTTAAGTTTCCCTTGAAGTACTACCGCCCTTTAAGCTTTCCTACCAAGCATATCCAGGAGCTTTTGGATGCTATAAAAAGACTTAAACAGGAAGATATTAAACCTGAAGAATATCTGAGTTATTCCAAAGATTTTCTACAAGGGGCATCTGATGAAGTCGAAAAAGAAAGAGCTTTGAAACACCTTGAAATATCACAGGTCTATCAGAAATACCAGGAACTTTTGAAAGGTCAGGGCAAGATTGATTTTGAAGACCAAGTGTGCCTGGTAGTAGAGCTGTTTAGATTAAGGCCTTCCATTCTTTGGGAGTTTCAAAACAAATACAGGTATATTCTTGTCGATGAATTCCAGGATACTAACTGCATTCAATTTGAACTTGTTAAACTCTTGAGTGCAAAGCATAATAATTTGACTGTTGTCGGAGACGATGACCAGAGCATTTTTCGTTTCAGGGGAGCATCCTTGAGCAATATTCTGAATTTTAAAAAATTTTATCCTAGAGCCAAAGAAATCGTTTTAACCAAGAACTACCGATCCACTCAATCCATTCTGGATTCAGCCTACCAACTAATCAAGCTTAATAATCCCAATCGTTTAGAGTTTACAGAAAATGTCGATAAGACACTTGAATCATCGATAAAAAGCGAGGGAAAGAGTATTCACATGTTTCAGTTTGATACCTTATCGCATGAAGCAGATAGGATTGCTGAAATTATTCTAGAAAAAGCCAAACAGGGGTATAAGTATGGAGATATAGCAATTCTGGTTAGGAGAAACGCAGACGCTGACCCTTTCCTTAGAGCACTCAATATGAAGGAAATTCCCTTCCGGTTTTCTGGGAGCCGTGGGCTTTATTCTCAAGAAGAGGTGAAAATTCTTATTTCTTTTCTAAAAGCTTTAACTGATTTTGAAGATAGTAAAAGCCTTTTTTATCTTGCATTATCCAGAATTTATCAGACTGACCCTTATGACCTAACAGTGATTTCCAATTATGCTCGCAAAAAGAATTTAACATTACATGAAATCCTCAGGAAAGTTGCAGAAGGAATTAGTCCTGTGGAAATTTCTCCTTCAGCAGAAAAAACAGTGAAAAGGATATTTGAAGATTTAATGTATTTCGTAAAGCTGGCCAGTTCACAGAATGCGGGCCGCCTCCTCTATTCATTTCTTGAGAAAACTGGTTATCTGAAGTCTTTAGCTGAGGAGGCAAGCCTTCAAGCGGAGCTAAAGATTAAGAATATCCGCATTTTCTTCGATAAAGTTAAAAATTTCTCTGAATTGACAGATGATGACTCTGTCTATTCCTTTGTTCAGCATCTAGACCTTCTTCAACAGGTGGGAGATAACCCAGCAACTGCAGAGGCAGAGCTGGAGGAAGATGCGGTAAATGTACTCACTGTTCATAAATCAAAAGGGCTTGAGTTTTCTATAGTCTTCATGGTTAGCTTGATTGCCGACAGATTTCCGGGGAAGGAGAGAAAAGAGAAGATTCCCGTCCCTGATAAAATTCTTAAGGATAAAGTTCCTAAAGGAAAGAATTATACTTATGTTGAGCAAGAGAAAATTTATCTTCAAGAGGAAAGAAGGCTCTTTTACGTGGGAATGACGAGGGCCAAGGAACATCTTTATCTATCCTGTTCCAGGGATTATGGTCTCAAACGGTTGAAAAGAGTAAGCCCCTTTGTCCTTGAAGCTCTTAATCTTTCTAAAGTCCCTGATGATATCCTCAGCGCCTCTCCTTTAGAAGAGATTAAAAGGTATGCTCCCCGGATGGAGCCCCCTGAAATAATTCCTAAAATAAGGG
This sequence comes from Candidatus Aminicenantaceae bacterium, assembly GCA_041862375.1. Classification (GTDB taxonomy): domain Bacteria; phylum Acidobacteriota; class Aminicenantia; order Aminicenantales; family Aminicenantaceae; genus WVZL01. The sequence goes on along the minus strand of JBGVTE010000054.1, from coordinate 7,446 downwards.
AAAAAGGCTTTCTGACTTTAAGCTTTTTCCAGGTGGATGATTATACCACATGTCCACTTAAGTATAAGTACCGCCATATTCTTAAGATTCCTGTTCTTCCTCATCATAACCTGGTCTATGGACGCGTCCTTCACAATGCAGTTCATTTTTACCTTAAAAAAAGGGTAGCAGAGAAAAGAATAACAGAAGATGAACTCCTTAATGAGTACAAAAACTTATGGATTAATGAGGGCTATCTCAGCCGTGAACATGAAGAGATGAGAAAAAAGGCTGGGGAAAGAACCCTTCGCCTCTTTTATCACAGGCAAGAAGAAGCGGGATATATTCCTCGATTTATCGAAAAGAGTTTCAAATGGCAGCTTGATTCAGTCAAATTCATCGGTCGCTGGGACAGGATTGATTCCCGGGACGAAGGAGCTGTAATCGTAGATTTTAAAGCTACTGAAGTTAGAGATCAGAATGAAGCTGACAAAAAAACTAAAGATAGTCTTCAGATGGATTTATACGCTCTCTCTTTCACGAGGACTCAGGATGAAGGTCTTGCCGAAACACAACTTTACTTTTTAGAATCAGATATCATCGGCCATGCTCAAAAAGGAGAAAGAGAATTCGAGAGAGCCGTAGAGAAAATAAAAGCAACTGAAGAAGGAATCAGAAGCCAAGATTTCAGAGCCAAACCTGACTGGCACAATTGCAGCCATTGTGAATTTAAGACGATCTGCCCGTCTTCCTATGCCTACTGAGAGAGATCTAAACTATGTTCTCTTCGTTTTCAGATGTTCCATGGAGCCATAGAGTTCTTTGAGCAGATTGAATTCTTTTTCATCATAAAAAGCGCATTTCCCTTCACCGAATGCCTTGGCAACTTCTAGACAGAACCTGACTGCCATTTCAATGTCAAGGCATTGGTTTGCCCCTGTTGCACACCCAGGGATAGCTACTTCAGTAGTTAGAGCTATACCCACTACAGGAGCATGAGTATCTGTGGAGGGCTGCATGATACTGTTTAAGTGGTAAATGTCGTTTCCGTAAGGAATGATATCCTGAGTAGTAATAGTAAAAACAGCAGGGAGGCGACCCGTTACAGTCTGCATAATGTCGAGAAGGTCCTCGCTGACACGGAGAATGTAGCCATCTTTCACAGTTGGGGAGATTGCAAATCCCTTGTGGTTTATGATCCTGTTTCCTTTGGTTGTATCTATGGAGAGAATTGCATCCATAGCTTGATCCACTTCCTCTCTATTCATTATTTCCATTGATACGGGAGAATCCATGAAAGGAACAGGATCGTGAGGAATGATAGGAGAAGATGGTGAAATATGGGTGGAAATTATTACGTCTCCTTTTAGAATATCTCCTCTTCTCCTCATTTCCACAAGCTTGTAAGATATTGCCAGGGCTGTAAGAGCTCCATCTGCATCAGAGACCAGTCCGGTAGTATGAGGACGTGCCCCGATTCCACCTAGCCGGCCGATAATTCCAAGTGTAGGGTATTTTCCTTTGCCTGTGTTTTTCTTTTTCACTTGTAATGTAATTTTAATAAATTCAGTACTGCCTTTTTCCCCAGTAATTCTTTTAGTTTGAACCTCATCATTTTTGAGCCCATGTTGTAAGAGAAATTCTTTGACTTCCGAAGCAGTTATTTTTGGATTGTCGAGGAGGTCGTAAACCTCCATTACTTGTTTTAATGCCATTTTATCCCCCTTTTTCTTGGAATAATTTCCAATGCTTTGCCAAGAATAAATGTCTTATTTTCCTTAATCATTAACAGCATGATTTTTTCCTTTTTCTGGGAAGAGTTTCATCATTAAGTAATAGAGAATAACAGAGCAGAGGATTCCGTTGAAGGCAAAAATAGAAAATGGGTAAAGACGGATGTGGAGGGGATGACCTGAAGTAGCCCATCCTACAGCCACGGATATGATGTAGGCAATTAAGGCTTTTACATTGAGGATCTTAGGTTTATTTTGTTCGAATTTTTCTTTTTTAAGGCGGCCCAGAAGATAGTAATCTGCAAGGAGTATCCCTCCAATAGGGCCGATACTCACTGTCAACAGAATGAGAAAAAGTTCCAGCCTTTCCAGAATCCCAAGAGATGCTAGCAGGGAGGAAAAAATCCCGGCGATGATTGTCAATTTCCATCTTTTCCATCTGAAGATATTGTTAAGAGCCAAAACAGCTGAGTAGATGTTGCTGTCGTTTGTAGTCCACTGGGCTAAGAGTAGAGCAATGAAGCCCGTTAGACCAAAGCCAAGGTAATTTTCAGAGATAATCAGCTCCGGCAGTTTTTCATGATAGAGGCCAAATGACATAGAAAGTACAGAGCCGACAACGTGAAGAAAGGCAGAAACACTCATGGCTATAGTAGCAGCAAGGAAGATTTCCCTGAGCCTTGGCTTAGCGTACCGAAAGATGTCAGAGCTCGTTGTTGCGCCTACAATAAACCCGCCGGCAACGATAGAGGCTGATTCACCTATGGTGAGTGGGTATGGATCTGGAGAATGAGCTAGAGCTAGTCCTCTGAGCACTTCTGCGGGGAGAGAGTCAAAACCTATTTTCACAACTCCGATTATAAAAATTACCATTAAGAATGGGGAGGCAAGCCAACTGAGAGTACTCAAGCCCCTGATACCAAAAATGGCTGGAATAACCATAATGAGGCCGCAGAGCAAGGAGAGATAAGGAAGATAGAGGTTCAGGTCGAAGAAAAACTGGACAGTCCTGGCAAATAAGGCTGCCTGAACTCCGAACCAGCCGATAAGAGACAGGGCGATTGAGATAGATATTAGGAGAGAGCCTGAGCGTCCAAAAGAAAGATTTGCGATGAGAGGAGTTGAGAGACCCGTTTTAGCTCCTATAAATCCTGTAAATGCCATCATAGCGATGAGCAGAACCTCTCCTAATAAGTAAGAGAGAAGAACGCTGGGGATTTTTCCAAGCCCCATTCCCACCATCATTCCTCTAAAAATTGCTGACATAACTACCGCAATGCCAATCCATACAACAGCAAGATTCACCCAAGAACGTCTTTTTTCTAGGGGTACGGCCTGGAGAGAAAAGTCTTCCAGGATTTCGGATGAATTTCTTCTTGAATTAGTCATTTATATCAGGCATATCTTGAAAGAAAGAGATTTTATTCGCTTAGCTTCGATGATAATAGTAAAATATGGAATGCCAGTCAACTTCAGATTAAAGAGAGTAATATCTACTCCTCCATGAAAAATTATCGGATAGATGAGGCTGAATGTTTCGCTTTTATTTTGACTCTTTTTATGGATAATCACTCATGGTAGAGAAACGAAAGTGTGGATTCATTGTCATCTTTGCCCTGATTTTATTCTCTGCTTTACTTTCCTTAAAAGCTGCTCCATTTAAGAATGGATTTAAAATAACTGACTTTTACTTAAATATCGAGATAATTCCTGAAAGGTATCAGCTTGAGGGAGAAGCAAAGCTAAGGATTTGTTCAGAAGTCCAGGAGATAGAATCGTTTCAATTCTACATTCGACCTTCTCTTAAGATTAAATCAATAAAAGATGAAAAGAGTAATAGCCTTGTTTTTTCTCAGAGTAGAGTCAAAAGAATTTTTCCAAATTCTGAAACAAGCCTCGTCAAAGTTAATCTAGATCAAAAGCTCTTCATTGAAGAGGAAATTGAAATAACAATTTCTTACGGAGGCACATTTTTCATGTCCTCTGATTTTAATCTGGATGAGAGACGGTATAATAGGGCCTTTTCTTCTATAACTAAAGAAGCAGCCTGGCTCAGGCCCGTACAACTTTGGTATCCCTATATCGCCGATAAGTATATGTCAGCAACTATCAGGGCCAAAGTTCCTTCGGGCTGGACAGTTATTACAAATGGTAAGCCAAAAGAGGTTGTGGAGGAGGGGGGAAAGACCGTTTTTGTTAATAAAGAAAATAAAACTTCAAGCTTAGACATAACTCTGTTTGCAGCTCCCTATGTTTCAGAAAGTAAAACAGTACATGATTTTCATATAACTGCTTACTTTTTTCCTCATCATAAAAATTTAATCGATTCTTACTTGGAAAAAACAGGAGAAGTCCTCAATTTTTATACCCAGAATTTTGGAAAACCAAATGCTGAAAAATTCAGCATCATTGAGATAGGAACTGGGTACGGGACGGGTACGAGCGCTCCCTTTGGATACGCTATCTCCTCCCACCTGATTAACAATGAGTTCCCTCTAATTCCACATGAAATTGCTCACCTCTGGTGGGGAGAGACCATATCAGACAACCTCGGTGAAGACACCTGGCTTCATGAAGGGCTTGCGACTTTTTCAGATTATTATTTTCGAATTGAAAAAGCGCCCGATAGAGAGAGCCAAAGAAGAATCCTCTTTGATTTACTCAACAGAGCCATTCCCATCGGTAATCCCAGCACTCTTTCTATCCTTGAGGGTGGGGCAAAGCACGCTCCTGAAGGATTTCTTGTTTATGAGAGAGCTGCCTACATGATTCATGCCTTACGACATATTCTTGGAGATAAGCTGTTCTTCAAGGCTCTGAGAAGATATATCGAGAAATACAGGGGAAGAAAGGCAGATACTGCTGGATTTATCCGAGTTTTCAATTCAGAAGCAGGGAAGGATTTGAGTTGGTTTTTTGATTATTATCTTCGAAGAAGACGACCTCCCAGGTACCGGGTGATATTCAGAAATTTTGTTGGTTATGGTATTGGAACACTTCACCAGGACTATGTGCCCAGAGATTTTTCAATGCCTGTAACTCTTGAACTTATATCTAATCTAAGATCTTTCAGGAGAGTAGTTAAAGTTAAAGGAAGAAGCAGAAAGTTCATTTTTAGCCTTAAAAGTAATGAGGTCGTAATGAAAATCAAGGTTGACCCTGATTTTGATATCCTTGGAGTTAGGGATGACTTAGAAGACAGGTGGGAAGCCCGGTCTTTGAGGTTAGAGGCGCAAGAGAAGAAAATTTTTAAGCATATAAAGCCACGTCTTTTTGCTCTCTGGGAAAAGTATCCGGATAATGTTTATATTTTACATGAAGTGGCTCAATTCTATTATGCTCAGAATAAATGGGAAAAAGGAATAAAGATTTATAAAAGGATTCTTTCCCTGGAGCCTAATGAATATGAATTCATAGCCCTGGCCAATATTGCTGGAGCATACGAAACCGTGGGTGATAGAGAGAAGCAGAAGCTTTATTTAGAGAAAGCTTTGGCAAAAGGTTCTAGCATGTACTCGATTACACGAAGCTTGATGGATAAATTGGAGAAGCTTAAAGATAGCGACTAAAGTGCTGCGTGTAATTTATGAGCTGGATACACTTGAGTAGAGAGGTCCAAGGTAAACGGTGCAAACGATATCTATTCAGGTTCTATCCAAATGGGCATGAGTGCCCATACATTATCTCTTTCCAAAAACTTTATGATGGAGATAATTCTTTCCAGTCTTGAATCAAGGTTGAGACCTGACTTTGTTTCTTTTCTGCCGAAGAGAGCTTTTAAAAAAGAGATTTTTTTTGGCCAGATAACGAGTCTTACCTCTTCTTCAGCTGGAATCCCTGACCTTTCTTTTGCTATTGCAATTGCAGTTGAGAGACTTCCGATTTTATCTACTAAGCCTAATTCTTTAGCTTGATTTCCTGTCCAGACTCTGCCTTTGCCTATTTTATCCACTTCATCTTCTGTCATGTTTCTGCCTTCAGCCACTTTTTTCAGGAACTGTTTATAAATCCACAATATTTGATCTTTGAGCAGTTTCCTTTCTTCTTGAGTGAAGCCGCGGAAAGAGGAAAATATATCAGCTCTTTTGCCAAAAGTGAGCCTTTCTGAAGTTATTCCTAATTTCTCATACAGACCGGACATGTCAAATTTTCCCGCTACTACTCCTATGGAACCAGTAAGTGTCTGAGGATGAACAACAATTTCGTGGGCGGCCATAGAAATCCAGTATCCTCCAGAACCAGCAACATCTGACATAGAAACAATGAAGGGCTTTTCGTTCTTAGCCAGGACTACTTCTCTCCAGATAACATCGGAAGCTACTGCTGAACCGCCAGGACTGTCAACTCGGAAGACCACAGCAGCAATGGAATTATCTCTACTGGCTCTTCTTATCCAGTGAGCGACGGTTTTTGATCCAATTGTCTGATAATAGCTTACCCCTGTATAAATAGGTCCGCTGCCGTAAATGAGTGCAATCTTTTTTCCTTTGTTGAGACCTAAGGAGGAGGGCTTGACTCTTGAATACTGTTCAAAGCTGATCTTATTAATTCTTTTTTTGTTCTCTTTAAGTAGGTTCTCAATTTGATCGGGAAAGAGGAGTTCATCGATTAATCCTTCATTTAGTGCTTTCTCGCCATAGAAAAAACCTTGGTCAATTAATTCTTTAATCTTATTCTCACTTTTTCCCCTTGCCTGAGCGATTGTTTTTACATATTGTGAGAATAGATCACCATACAGAGATACCATCATCTCTTTGTGCGCTGGAGTAAAACCTTTCTCTGTAAAAATATTGGCTGCTGTCTTGTATTCTTCAACGTGTTCGAATTCAGCCGCGATGCCGAGTTCTGCTAGTGCTTTTTTTAAGAAGGGAAAGTATCCTCCGATCCCATTTATATTCAGCGAACCTAGAGGATGTAAAATGACCTTATCACAGGCTGTCGCCAGGTAGTATTCTTTGTCGAATTCAAATCCTTCTTCTACATAGGCATAAACTTTTTTCCCTGATTTCTTGAAATCGAGAATAGCTTCTCTGAGTTCATTTATTTTTGCCCAGCCACACTGGAGATAACTAAGGTGGATTAGAAGGCTGTCAACACGAGCGTCCATTTTAGCTTTTCGAATATTCATCCAGAGGTTGTACATGGTGAGAGGCTTTCTTCCTGCAAACAGGGTAAACAAGAAATCCGGCGCTGTACGCTCCATAATTTCTCCTGAAAGATTTATTTCAAGATAAGAATGAGCTTTAATTGAGGGCGGCTTTGCAAATTCATAGTATATAAATGAGATGATAGTAGCGAGGAAGAGAAAGAAAAAGACTAGAAATATTATCAAGACGTATGTTCCTTTTCTCATTTTTCCTCCTTTTCAGTCTAGGTAATTTTCAGATGCAAATTCGAAATTATTAATGAGTTATGATGTATACTATCCACATTCTGTACTGCTTTTCAGCGTTACTATTTATTTACGTATTTTATTGAAAAGAGTTTATAATATAGCAGATAAATCGAGTAAATAATAGTGGGGTCAGGCTTTCATAACTTTTATAACTTATAAAACTTATTAAAGCCTGGCGCCACTATCGTAAGTTATAAAAGTTATGAAAGCCTGACCCCATTGGATAAATAGTAATTTTTGAGTATAATCAAGAATCTATTGAATTTGACTTGAGGAGCTTTGATCTATTTGAAAGGATTTTGATATGAATGCACTCGAGATTGAATACATTTCAAAAAG
>JBGVTE010000053.1:0-17025 GCA_041862375.1 Candidatus Aminicenantaceae bacterium | reverse complement strand
TCAACCATGCCCGAAGCACCATTCTCCGACTCTCTCTCCACTACAAATACTTCGAGACATTCCGTCAGATTTATCATCTTCTGTGTGTAAGACGAGTGGAGTTAAGAATATAACACCTTCCTAGTGTTGATCGGCTAATATCAGAGAGGAAAACTCTTTCCAATTCCCTCTCTTTATGAACTACAAGTTCCTAAATAAGCTTGTCTCGTAAAAAACACGTGAGAATTTTCTCTAAAAGAGTGTTTTCCATTCTTAAATAGCGAAGTAAGTAGGTGAAGTATGAAATATTACCGAAAAAATCGCTTACCTGAATATTTGGGGTCCCAAAGCGCCTTGAAGAATAAGACTTTATAGACTAATATATTTGATGATATGAAGTTAGATGAATACACAAACTATATTGTTTCTGGGATAGAGCGGTCCGGAACTTCTATGCTGATGCAGATATTAAATGCTGGGGGAATACCAGTGGCATTTGATCATAGTTCAAGGCCTCCGGATGATAATAATCCAAAAGGCTATTACGAGCTCGAGGGCGGGAAGATAATAAACAGGCTTATGGAGGGCACATTCCGCTTTGCTCGATACAGGGGCAAGTTTATTAAGGTAACAGCGTACGGACTAAAATATCTTTCTCCAGGTAAGTATAAGGTTATATACACAGAGAGAGATATCGAGGAAGTTCTGGATTCTATGGAGAAGATGGCAAGGATGCAGGATGAAAACCGTGAGGATACAAGAAACAGCTTCGTAAAATTGAATGAATTGATAAAAGAAACAATCAGTAAAAGGAGCGATATAGAAGTTTTACTAGTCAACTATAATGACATATTATCTCATCCACGAGAAAACATAAGGAAGATATGCGGGTTCATTGGATCCTCAGAGAGTGATATTGACTTTGATAAAATGATAAATAGTATAGACGAGAAGTTGTATAGAAATAGAAGATCATAAAAGGGGACAGGCTACTTTTTTAAATTTTGACAAATTTTGTCTATCTTTTCATGAAAAAAAGGATGTTCTCTGTAGTGACACTCTATCTAGCCAATGGCATCTAAGATATCAATTGAGCGAGATAGGATGTCTCCCTCGGGAACGTCCGCTTTTGACAAAAATTGTTATTTATGAAAAAAGTAGCCTGTCCCCTTTTACTTGGCTGGCTTGAAAAAAATGATAGGCTGGTGTATATAACAATTTGATTTTAAGGGCGGTAGCATATAAAAAAACATTGTTATGAAAATATTATTTATAGAGAAAATGGAGGGAAAGTAGATGAATAAAGAATATACAAATATTATGATTCCCACTTCATTATACAAAAGAATTGAAGAAAAAATTAAAGGCTCAAAGGTTAAATCTGTGCCGGACTTTATAACCAAAGTCTTAAGAGAGACTCTTTCAAAAGAACAAGTCAGTACAGAGGAATTCAGCAAGGAAGATGAAGAAAAGGTCAAGGAGAGGCTAAAAGCATTAGGTTACATTGATTAATAGCCTCGATTTCAATTCCATAAGAAAAGGAGAAAGGAATGATTCGTCCCCATGGCGGCAAACTTATCGAGCGGATTCTTAGGCAAAAAGAGAAAGAGAGCATTCTTGAGCGAGCTGAAGAGTTGCCTTCTCTAAAACTTGATGGAGAGTTAATAAGCGATGTTGAAAACATAGCTTGTGGTGTTTTTAGCCCGTTGGAAGGATTTTTGGGGCAGAGCGAGTACAGGAATGTATTGAATCATATGAGACTCACTAATGACCTTCCCTGGCCTATCCCCATTGTTTTCGATGTGAGAGAAGAAGAGGCAGAAAAGTTAAGGGAAGGGCAGGAAATTATTCTCATTGGTGAGGGAGAAAAACCAGTAGCAGTTCTTTATCTTGAAGAAAAATATGAGTACGACAAGGAGGAACTGGCCGAGAAAGTCTTCCAGACAAAAGATGCCTCTCATCCAGGAGTGGCTAAGGTTTTGAGAATGAAAGAGGTATTACTCGGGGGAAAAATTGACTTGATTCAGGAATCTGCCACACCCTTCTATAGGTATAAGCTCAAACCTCTAGAGACAAGAATTCTCTTTAAAGAAAAGGGCTGGAGGACAGTTGTTGGTTTTCAGACAAGAAACACACCTCATATCGGCCACGAATATGTCCAGAAAACAGCTTTAACCTTCACTGATGGTATTTTTGTCAACCCAGTTATCGGCCGTAAAAAAAAGGGTGATTTTAAAGATGAGGTAATTATTGCCTCGTATGAGGAACTTATAAGAAATTACTATTTGAAAGAAAGAGCTGTGATAGTTATCCTCCAGATGGAAATGAGGTATGCGGGGCCAAGAGAGGCAATTTTTCACGCTATAATTCGAAAGAATTTTGGCTGTACTCATATAATCATCGGTCGTGACCATGCTGGTGTCGGTAACTTCTACCCACCTTACGCTGCTCAGGATATTTTTGAAGAATTTCCTGATTTGGAAATCATGCCTTTGTTTTTCAAATCTTTTTATTTCTGCAAGAAATGCGATTCCGTTGTGAATGAAAAAACTTGCCCTCATCCACCTTCAGACCATATTAACTTTAGCGGGACAAAAATTAGAGAAATGCTTATCCAGGGGAAGATTCCACCCTCAGAATTAATGCGCCCTGAAGTGGCCAAGATTATCATAGGTTACGATAATCCATTTGTTGAGTGAAGATAATTAAGGAAAATACATGTCTTACTTTTTTTGAAGGAGCCACAAGGCATCTTTGAAGAAAAAAGGGATTTGAGTAATTTATAAAATAAGAGAGGGCTTATTGTCAAAAAGATTCTCATGACAGGAAGCATCTTTTTTTCCGTGATGAAAATTAAAATAGTCATTGAGCGATGGGCATACAGCTTGAAGGCACGCTCGCTTTGCCCCAGCGAGCCAAAGCGGCTCGATTCAGGCTTCGCTATTCCTCCCTCCGGTCGGAAACTATGCCCGCTCAACCTTCATACGACTTTCTTCACCGTATACCCACGCTTTTCTTTCTTTATCACGGGAAAAAAGATGCTTCCCTCATAGCACCGGGAGAGCAATAGATGAGGAAGAAAAAGAATAGGAGAGAAAGGATAAACAAAGAGCAAAAAGGATTCACGGTATGGTTTACTGGTTTACCCTGTTCAGGAAAGTCTGCTATAGCTAATCGAGTAGCTGAAATTCTCAAAGCAGAAGGGCTGAAAGTGGAAAGGCTCGATGGAGATATTGTTCGCCAGAGCCTAACGAGAGATTTAGGCTTTTCTAAAGAAGATCGGAACGAGAACATACGAAGAGTCACGTTTGTTGCCAAACTTTTGACCCGAAATAATGTGGCAGTGCTCACTTCTTTTATTTCACCTTACCGGAAACTCAGAGAGCATGCCCGCAGGGAAATAGGAAACTTTGTTGAAGCCTATGTTAAATGTTCTGTTGAAGTCTGTATTGAGCGAGATGTGAAGGGCCTATACGAAAAAGCCATGAAAGGAGAAATTCAAGAATTTACGGGTATTTCTGACCCCTATGAGGAACCATTGAAACCTGAGATCGTTTTGGAAACAGATAAAGAGAGTATGGAAGAAAGTGCCAATAAGGTTATCAAGAAGCTCAATGACTTGGGCTATTTAGAATAATCTGTGTTTCTTTTGTGATTCAATAAAATGGAATAAGATGATGAGGTATTTGGTGACAGGAGGAGCAGGTTTTATCGGCTCTAATATCGTTGAAGAATTAGTTCAGAGAGGAGAAAAAGTTAGAGTTATTGACAATTTTATTACAGGGAAAAAGGAGAACCTTTCTTCTCTGCTCGATAAAATTGAACTTATCGAGGGAGACATTAGAAATATTAAAACATGCAGGCGAACTGTAGATGGCGTTGATTTTGTTTTACATCAAGCGGCGTTGCCTTCTGTTCCCCGGTCGATTGAGAATCCAGCGCTGACTAGCGAAATCAATATCAATGGAACATTGAATTTATTACTTGCCTCGAGAGAAGCAAAGGTTAAAAAATTTGTCTTTGCCTCTTCTTCTTCTGTGTATGGAGATGACTCCAATCTTCCCAAAAAAGAAGGCATAGAAGGAAATCCTCTTTCTCCCTATGCTCTTACCAAGGTTACAGGAGAAAAATACTGCCTTATTTTTGACCGTATTTATGGGCTTCCCACAGTATGCCTAAGATATTTTAATATATTTGGCCCCCGTCAAGATGTCTTTTCTCAGTATGCAGCAGCCATTCCAAACTTTATAACTAAAATGCTCAAAGGGAAAAGACCTATAATATTTGGAGATGGAGAACAATCCAGGGATTTTACTTTTGTAAGCAACGTAGTCGATGCAAATATCTTGGCTGCAAATGCAGAGAGTGTTTCGGGAGAGGTTATTAATATTGCTTGTGGTGAGAGAACAACTGTTAATACTCTGGCAGAAAAAATAAGCATTATTTTGGATGCTGATATTAAACCAATTTATGATAAACCTCGTCCTGGAGACATCAGACATTCTTTTGCTGACATCACAAAGGCAAATGAGATGATAAAGTTTGAGCCTCTAGTTACGTTTTCAGAAGGTTTGGGAAGGACTATTGAATGGGTAAAAGAAAGGATGTAGGAAATGTCTAAGAAAGTTTTGGATTTAGAGAAGAAAATAAAGAGTAGAGAAGCTATAGTAGAAATCATTGGCTTGGGATACGTTGGACTACCTCTAGTTAAAGCCTTTTTAGAAGGAGGATTTGAGGTTACAGGATTTGACATTGACCAGAAAAAAGTAAACATGCTGAATCAGGGCAGGAGTTATATAAAACATGTTTCTGCAAAGGAACTCAAGAGCTTTCTTAGAAAGAAGAAATTTCGAGCAACTTCAGATTTAAGCACTCTTTCAGAGGCAGATGTTATTATTGTCTGTGTTCCAACTCCTTTAGATTCTCATAAAAATCCAGATATATCTTTTGTGATGAAGACAACAGAAGTTATTGCAAAAAATTTAAGAAAAGGACAATTGATCATTTTAGAAAGTACAACTTACCCTGGCACAACAGAAGAAAATATGCTTCCCCTCTTGGAGACTTCTGGATTAAAAGCAGGAGAAGATTTTTACCTTGCCTATTCACCGGAGAGAGAGAATCCCGGGGACAAGGTGTATTCAACTACGAAGATTCCTAAAATCGTCGGTGGTGTTACCAAGAATTGCAGGTGGCTGGCTCAAACGCTTTATGACCAGATTGTTGTTGAGACAATTCCTGTATCTTCTCCCAGAGTGGCTGAAGCAACAAAGCTTATGGAGAATATTTTTCGCTCTGTAAACATTGCTATGGTTAATGAGATGAAGATGATTTTTGACCGCATGGGAATAGATGTATGGGAAGTGGTTGAAGCAGCATCTACTAAGCCCTTCGGCTTCATGCCCTTTTACCCTGGACCTGGTTATGGAGGACATTGTATTCCTATTGACCCGTTCTATCTCACCTGGAAGGCAAAAGAAGTCGACTTCTCGACAAAGTTTATTGAGCTGGCCGGGGAAATTAATACTTTCATGCCCTATTTTGTAGTGTCAAAGACAATCGAAGCTCTCAATCAAAGAGGTAAGCCTGTGAAAGGAACCAAAATACTGGTTCTTGGGATTTCTTACAAAGAGGATATAGATGATCAAAGAGAATCCCCGGCCCTTAAAATCATCAGTTTGCTTATAAATAAAGGGGCAAAAGTTTCATATAATGACCCTTACGTTCCACAGTCCTCTGGTCATAGAGATTATCCAGGATTAAGTTTGAAATCAACGCCTTTAAACGAGAAGAAATTGACTGAAGCGGATGCAGTAATTATCGCCACTGCTCACTCTGTATATGATTTTGAGTGGATTCAAAAGCACTCAGATTTAATTATTGATACTCGAAATGCAATCAGGAAGAAAAGTAAGAAAGTAATCAGAGCTTAAGCTTTTTTATTACGGAAAAAGGAATGCTTCCAATAGGAGCTAAGAATATTGGCATAAGGCTTGAATAAAGGAGAATGCAATGAAAATTGCTGTGATAGGCACTGGATATGTAGGATTGGTTACCGCAGTTGGCTTGGCAGAATTAGGTCACAATGTGAGTGGAGCAGACAAGATTAAAGATAAAATCGATAAGGCCTCCCAAGGCATTTCCCCGATTTATGAGCCAGGTCTTGAGGAATTACTTAAAGTAAATTTGAAGAAGGGAAATCTTACTTTTAACTCTGACCTAAACAACACCATCCGCTCATCAGATGTTATTTTCGTCTGCGTCAATACCCCTCAGAGAGAAGATGGGAGTGCTGATATGTCATTTGTCGAAGGAGTCTCACGAACGATTGCTGAAAACCTTAATTCCTATAAGCTTGTAGTAGAGAAGAGTACAGTGCCCGTTAAAACATCGATGTGGATCAAGAGAACCATATCACTCTATAGAAGAAGTAAGATAGATTTTGATATCGCTTCCAATCCTGAATTCCTGAGAGAGGGGTCTGCTGTTCAGGATTTTTTAAACCCAGACCGTATCATCATTGGGGCAGAAACAGAACGGGCAATGGATATCCTGATGAAGATATACCAAAAATTCAAAGATAGAATTGTCATCACAAACATTGAAACAGCAGAGCTCATTAAACATGCTTCTAATTCTTTTTTGGCCATGAAAATTTCTTACATAAACCTTATTTCTGAACTTTGTGAAAAGACAGATGCAGATGTTGAGCAGGTAGCTGAGGGGATGGGGCTTGATTCCAGAATTGGGAGGTTATTTTTGAGAGCAGGACTTGGATACGGAGGATCCTGTTTCCCCAAAGACTTAAGAGCTTTGGCTAAAATCGGAGAAGATTTGGGAATCAACATTAATTTATTGAGAGAAGTTGATAAAATAAACGCCGACAGAATCAGGATTTTTGTGGAAAAAATAAAAAGAGCTCTTTGGATACTAAAGGATAAAAAAATTGCTTTACTAGGTCTTTCCTTCAAACCTGAGACAGACGATATAAGAGAAGCGCCGAGTATTAAGGTTATAGAAAGACTGCTAAAAGAAGGCGCTTTACTCCGTTTTTACGATCCAAAGGCTATGGAGAATATGAAAGAAGTATTTCCTGAAGAGCCTCCTCGGATTGTTTACACAGATTCTCCTTATGAGGCTGCAGAAGGGGTAAATTCATTGGTCATTGTTACAGAATGGGATGAGTTTAAAAAGCTCGATTTAAAGAAAATAATAGAAGTGATGGCCAATCCTATTATTGTTGATGGAAGAAATATGTTCGAGCCTGCAGATATTCAGAAGCTTGGGTTTGAATACTACTCTATGGGCCGGAAATAGGTAGGGAATATTTCGCTTGATATTTAATATTGAGTATTGTAGCTTAAAAAATAGAAAAATGAGGTAGACATGGAAGAATATGAAGTTGAATTAATGGATTACATAAGTGTTTTTAAAAAGAAAAAATGGCTGATAGTAATTCCTACTTTTATTATCGTAGTAGCAGTGGGGATATACAGCTTTGTTGCTCCTAAGGTTTGGGAAATAGATGCAGTGATTGAAATGAGCAAGATTGTTTACCAAACAAAAGAGGCTGAATTTGTGGAATATTCCTTCGATTCTCCTACTCAAGTAGCAAATCAGATTAATCAAGGTTCATACCATGAAGTACTTGCCAAGGAATTAAGCATTGATAAAAAAAGTCTCCCAAAAATAAAGGCTGAAAATTTAAGAGATACCAAGTTGGTTAAAATTTCTGTAAGAGATAGAGATGTTGAAAGAGGAAAGCTCATCCTGAATACTCTTTTTAATAGATTGGCTGATGATTTGGATGTAAAACCAAAAAAAGAGAAATCTGCGTTTGAAAAAAATCTCGTTACCATTAAGAAGAGAATAGAGGATCTTGAGAGAGAAATGACTGATACAAAGAAGAGAGTTGTACTGTTAGAAGATGAACAGCGTCTGAATTTGAGAAGGAAAGATAGAGGAGAAGGAGAAATTTTAGGAAACCTACTTTATTCTAATGAAATTGTATTGAGCTTAAAATATTATGATGAGCTGAATGAGAAGCTGAAGAAAGCAAAGATAGAAGAAATACAGGAAGAAAAGAAAATAAAGGGGATATACTTCACTTCGCAGCTTAAGGTACCGACACCTTCACTTTCTCCTGTTTTACCCAGGAAAAAATTCAATGTTTTAATGTCCTTCCTTGTAAGTATATTTATATTCACCATGCTTGCCTTATTTCTTGAATACCTCGAAAAACAGAAACCAAAAAGTAAAGCCTAAGATAGAGTCATCTCAAACATCTAATCTAAATCTTCTTCCTCAAATCTATTCATAAAAATCCCTTTTTTATATAAAAATATTAAAATTCTATCGTCTAATTTTGGAAGCGTTTTTTCTGTGATAGAGAGATTTTATTATTATTAAGGATTCTTTGGGAATTGATGAAGGGATCAATGAAGATTTAGCCTTCGGAATTCGGTCTTTGAAAAAGGGCCATATGGGTTCGACAAGAATTAGATTAAAATGGCTAAGATGAAAAAGTAAAGGAGTATTAAAAATGATTAATTTTAATAAAATATTAGCATTAAGTCCTCATACTGATGATGCTGAGCTTGGTGCTGGCAGCACTATGGTTAGGTTAATAGAGGAGGGTAAAGAGGTGTATTATGTCGCTTTCTCAAGCTGTAGAGAATCTTTGACTGAAGAGCTGCCGAGTACTATTTTAAAGGAAGAATGTGAAAATTCTACAAAAATTATTGGTATTTCTCCAAATAACCTTTTTCTCCTGGATTATAAAGTTAGAGCATTTCCTCAGTACAGGCAGCAAATACTTGAAAACTTGGTTGAATTCAATGATAAGATTAAACCGGATTTAGTATTAATACCCTCTTCCCACGATATGCACCAAGACCATCAAACTATTTATAATGAAGCATTAAGAGCATTTAAAAAAAACTCCTCTATTTGGGGCTATGAGCATCCCTGGAATAACCTGACATTCAATACTGATATTTTTGTGAAGTTGACAGAAAGGCATGTAAGAAAAAAGATAGAGGCACTAGCTAAGTACAAGTCACAGGATTTTCGGGAATATTTTGATGAGAAAAATGTCCAAGGAATTGCATATACCAGAGGTACTCAAGTTAATTTTGAATTTGCTGAAGCATTTGAACTTATAAGATTCATTTTAATATGAGGGATAAGAATTAATAAGACTAGTTTTATATTTAGATTATGAATGATTTTGAGCTGCAGATTAATTACGTGTGGTAAATATGAAAATAGTTGCCATCCACCAACCCAATTATCTTCCCTGGGCGGGATATTTTTACAAAATATTAAAGTGTGATACTTTTGTATTTCTCGATAATGTTCAGTATGAAAAAAGCTCTTTCATAAACAGGAACAGAATAAAGACATCACAGGGTGCAGCTTGGCTTACTGTGGATGTCATAACAAAGAATCGCTTTGGCCAGTTTATCAATGAGGTTGAGATTAATAACAGAGTATCATGGGCTAAAAAGCACTGGAGGTCTATTAGTCAGAACTATTCTAAGGCGCCTAATTTCGATGCCTATAGAGATTTTTTTGAAAATACATATCAGAGAAATTGGGAAAAGCTCGTCGATTTAAACAAATATTTAATCGTAGCTATTTGTGAAATAATCGGGATAAAAGATACTACTATTCTTGATGCCTCTGAGCTTGATGTGCAGGGAAAGGGCACTGAATTGCTCATTAATACCAGCAAGGCAGTTAATGCTGATGTGTACTTATCAGGTTTTGGTGGAGCTAAGTACATGGAAGAAGATGCATTCAACAATGCTGGTATCAAGCTTAAATACTATGACTTTAAGCACCCTGTTTACACCCAGCTCTTTGGAGAATTTATCCCCAACTTATCCATAATAGATTTGCTTTTCAATGAAGGTGAAAAGAGTATTCAGATATTAAGAGGCATCTGATAGATAATTGGCTAGATTTAATTTAATATGAATTAGTAAATACAGTCAGAATGGACAGTGAGATATTAGTGAAGAAAAGGCGAAAGTGTGTCCCATAAAACTTTAGTAATATACCTAACAGGGGACCGATGGTATTTATACTTGTGATGTATATGTATTTCATCAGAAAACGTACCATTATATTTAGTATAAATCGAATAAAAAGAACAAAAATACAAGCAGTAACGCGTATTAGATTTTCTAATAATGTAGTTTACAATATTTATTAATATATTCTTTATAAAGTTATTGCCTTCAGTTCTATAACTGGGGATTACTCTTGCATAGAAACCATTGAATGAAAGTGTCTCTTGTAGGTAGTATGGATTCATTAAATGTTCCATCCAATCACCTGTGTATGGGTCGCAAGTGTTGGTTGGATGCTCAATTAGCTTTGGAAATTCTTTACAATTTATGTATTGATCTACGCACTTGAGTATGTCATCTCGCATTAGACCTCGAGTATTGGTAACCATTCGAGCGACTTCACTCTCGTTGAGACTAGGTGAGTAATCCTTTATTATTTTTTTTCTTTCCTGTGAGTATGACAATAAAGAATCTCTTTTTTTATTTTCCAATTTTTTTTCTCTGCCTTTAGCTTCAATTTCTTTTTGTTCTTTTGTCACAGATTTTACATATGGATAGTAGAAAATGTTGGCACCGGAGGCATGCATCATGGCGGTGCCTTCATGTGATATCAAATGCAATTTTCTAAGAAAGTCGTCAATATTGTAGATATGCTCTATTACGTCATAAGAGACTATGCCATCTGCTTTGATTTTATGCCTATGACAGAATCTGACTAGCTCATCGATTCCTCCTTGTATGTAATGTTCAGCTTCGCATTCTAAAGTTTGAGCGATTTCTCTTGCGTCCTCACAAGATACATCATAAATATCATTGTATAATACATTACCGATACCCAATTTTTTTGATAATAGGGAAAGCAGCCCAATCCCTCCGCCGTATTCAATAAGAACAAAGTCATCCAGAGATGTTCTGGAATCGCACAAAATGCTTCCAACTATGTATGCGTCGCGAACCAACTCAGATTTCAAGTTAGCCAATTTTTCTAGAAAGTATCTTCTGTTGTATTTTGATATGTTTAAGTCTAGAGGTTTAATATTTTGTAACTCGTTGAAGAGACTATTAATTGCAGTCATCAACAATTTATACAATTCCCGACTACGAATTGTTTTACCAAAGTTGTAAAAAGGCTCATATTTATTTAAATTAATCATAATTGTAGAAATTCCTCCAATAGTCTATTGCTAATTATAAGTACCATATTTTGATAATTCAACCATGTAAGACAGGGATGAACTTTTTAGCACAATAAGGATTACTTCCGAGGCTTTAATTCTCCCTTTGTTATTTTAGGATTATTACAGATGATGTTTTATTGATTGCCCAAGAGATTTTTTAATTAAATTAATGCAGCTTTAAGGAAAATTGACTATTCTTGCTATAATTACGGATAGAATATCGATGATTTAGAATTATTATTCAGCTAACCGTACAGGTGCCTGGAGAAGAAGTTAATAATCACCATTAAAAGACTTATGATTTAGGAGAAAAAAATGAAAAAAAATATTGCAGTCATCGGATGTGGGTACTGGGGGAAAAATCTCGTTCGAAATTTCTACGAGTTGCATAGGCTTTATGCAATCTGTGATGTTGATGAAAGCAAGCTTACTTTTTTTAAAAAAAAGTATCCTGATTTAAAAGGGATTAAGAGCTATAGAGAAATACTCAAAGATCCAAAAATTGTTGCAGTTGTCATATCCACTCCCGCATCAACCCATTATACACTAGTAAAAGAAGCTCTTTTGGCAGATAAAGATGTATTTGTTGAAAAGCCAATTGCGCTTAAATACAGTGAGGCAGAAGAACTGGTTGAATCAGCCAAAGAAAAGGAGAAGATCCTTATGGTTGGCCATGTTCTTGAATACCATCCAGCCATAGTAAAGTTAAAGAATATAATAAATAAAGGCGAACTCGGCAGAATTAATTACATATATTCAAACAGACTGAACTTAGGAAAATTTAGGACTGAGGAGAATATCCTCTGGAGTTTTGCTCCCCATGATATTTCTGTCATAATTTTTCTCTTGAATGAGATGCCTCAAGAAGTTTCTGCACACGGAGGGAATTATTTAAATCCTCATATTACAGATGTTACTGTTACAAACCTTAATTTCCCAAGTGGCGCTAAAGCTCACATATTTGTCTCCTGGCTGCATCCTTATAAAGAACAAAAAATGGTGATTATAGGAGACAAAAAGATGATTATGTTTGATGACATTAATCCTAAGGAAAAATTATTTGTCTATGAGCATAAAATCGACTGGATCGAAAGGCAACCAGTTCCTCGCCCCGAGGAAGCTCAAATCTTAGAAATAGAAGACAAGGAGCCCTTGAAATTAGAATGTGAGCATTTTATAGAGTGCGTTAAGTCAAGAAGGATACCCAAAACAGATGGCAATAACGGTCTCAGAGTGCTTAGCGTACTAGAAGCCTGCGAGAAATCTCTAGAAGAAAAGGGTAAAGTTTATCGTCTTACAAAATATGCGGATAAGAAGTACTTCTCTCATGAGAGTTCATTTATAGATGAAAACGTTGAAATCGGAGAAGGTACAAAAATATGGCATTTTTCCCATGTACTAAAGAATTCAAAAATAGGAAAAAATTGCAATATAGGCCAAAATGTTGTCATCGGGCCAAACGTAAAAATCGGGAATAATGTAAAAATTCAGAATAACGTTTCGGTTTACGAGGGTGTTGTACTTGAAGATGATGTCTTCTGCGGTCCTTCCATGGTGTTTACTAATGTTATAAATCCTCGCAGTCATTGGCCCCGCAAAGATGAATTTAAGGAAACATTAGTGAAAAAAGGAGTCTCAATCGGTGCCAATTCAACTGTTATCTGTGGAATCACCATAGGAAGATATGCATTTATTGGAGCAGGAGCACTGTTGAATAGAGATGTTCCTGATTATGCCCTCGTCTATGGTGTCCCAGCTCAAATCCATGGATGGATGTGTTATTGCGGAGTAAGGCTGAACCTATCAGAGTCTTCTGATTCTAAAGAAACAACAGAATGCAGTAATTGCGGTAGAAAATACAGAAAAAAAGAGCTGGATGTCTCAGAGATTAAGGAAGGGTAATTCGGAGTTAAACGATTCATGCGGATGCTCTATTCATTCGGTTACTTTCTCGATGACCCGGGAGGGCATGTCATACATTCGGTTAAGTTCTGCGAAGCATTTGAAAAGGCTGGACACGAGATTAAGCTCATAGGTCCGGTTCGGAAATTTACTGCGGATCAGCGCGAACATATACTTCCAGAATGGGTAATTCCTGTTAAGGGCTGGAATAATGCTTTCCACTTAGCTTTAAAACTTCGTAAGGCCTTAGCAAATCAAGCTTTGCAGTGGAAGCCTGACTTTTTGTATGTACGCCCTGCTTTGAAAGATACACTGGCAATTCACTGGGCTGCAGGAGCAGGAATTCCCCTGTTTGTGGAAATTAATGTTCTCACCTTCCACGAGCATTTCAGAAGCGGGCGTTTTTTAAAAGCTTTTTTATCCCATATCATAGAAAAATGGGAATTGAAGCACAGTCAAGGAATTATATGTATCACTGAAGAGATCGCCCGGATGATAAAATCCAGAATTAAGAATACAAAGCCCATATGTGTGACGGGGAATGGTTTTGATCCAGAGGAGATTCCGTTAGCTTCCTTTAACACTTCTGCGCGAGATGAATTAGACACGCCGGAATCCGCAAAGGTTATACTATTTGCTGGAACACTCGAGCCCGCAGAAGGTTTGGATTTATTACTCCCTGTATTGAAAGATATAAAAGATCTTTATTTATGGATTATCGGGGAGGGGAAGGAAAAGTCAAAGCTCAAGGATTTAGCAAACAAACTTGGGATAACTCCTCGAATGCGTTGGCTCCAGTGGATAAGAAGTGAAGATTTATTCGCCTATCTTGAAGCCGCAGATTTTGGAATAGCTTCCTTAGCTGCGGTAAGAAAAAATATGAATGAAGCACAGTCTATGAAAGTGCGCACCTTTCTAGGGGCGGGATTGCCCGTGTTGATAGGTTACGATGATACCCGCTTGCGCAAAGATTTGCCCTGGATAAAGAAAGTTAATGCCATAGCTCCGGGAGAGATTAATGGTGCAATAAAAGAACTTCTTTCTCAGCCTGTAAGAGACATTACCTATCGAAAACAAATTAGAGAATTTGCAAAAAAAGTATTGTCTTGGGATACAATTGCCAACGAGACGATTCCCTTTATAAAAAGCGTACTACGCACTGATTGTTCTGGCTAAGATTTATACAGCAAAAAATGGAAATTACTAAGAATATGCTATCTAAAAAAAAGAGGAAAGAACATTTTTTTCGTCGAAACATAGTATTTTTCTTTCTCATTGGAGGAATGGCACTTTATGACCGAAGTTTCGCCTATCTAAGCATACGAGTAGGAAGCCAGGAAATTTATTTTACTGAAGCAATTTTATTTTTAGGTTTTGTGTTATTTCTTATAATGGGTTTTGTTGGGGGGGAGATCTATGTAACAAGAAGCCCATTAAACTTTTTATTCGTCTTATATTTCACTTTCGGGATTTTTGCCCTCTTGAGGGGATTTAACGAGTACAAAATCGATGCGATAAGAGATTCTGTATTAGTGTATTATGCTCTGTTTTTTTTCATATTCCTATGGACTGTAAATAAGATAGAACACGTTAGAAGCTATGTAAAATATGTCCTTTTATTAATCATAATCATGAATATATTCTTTATCATAAGACTCGTAAATTCTTATTCCCCCATAATTAAGGAAAATGTTCTCAATATACTTCCAAGTGGGAATGAAGTTTTTTGGGGTTTTGGACCGATTTTTTATTGTGCTACTTTTAGCATGATCAGAAGGTTTAGAAAAACGCTTTTTTTTATTGTGACATTTCCCTTAGCGTATGATTTGTTCACTTATTTCAGGCGCTCCCTCTTTTTGGGAGTCGGAGTTTCACTAGTATTTGTTTACTTCTTCAGCGAGAAAAGTGTAAAGAAGAAGTTAAAAAAATTTGGCTCTATTATTCTAATTTTGACAGTAATTGCTATCATCTTTGTGCTTGAAGGCGATATTCAGAGCTTATGGGAAGGACACGCATCAGGTGCATTCTGGCGGGAAACGGTATGGATTAGAATGATGCCTCGAATTTTTCAGCGTATTTTTTTCGGCTACGGCTTCGGTCCTGAAGTAGTTCCAACGGAACTGCTGCCTGATTTTGCAATTACGCAAGATCCTCACAATTCGTTCTTGGCAATACTGTTTCGAATAGGTGTTACTGGATTCGGTGTTCTATGTATAATTCTTGTTCTCTTTTACTCACAGGTTATTAAATTTTTAAAGGTTAAAGAGGAAGGTAAAATAAGAAATTATGCCTTGGCATTTTTAGGATGCCACGTTTTTATGATAGTTTTTTCTTTATTTAACGTGGTATTAGAGGGACCGCATCACGGTATTTGGTTCTGGATAATTATGGGAATTACTGCTGCGCTGTTCAAGATAGAGAAGAAAAATAGAGTTGAACTGGAATGCCATTCTGAAGATGAGAGTTGGTAGGTCAAGGCTTATAACGAGAAAATAAAGGGTAATTACCGTGAAGATTCTTATAGTTCATAATTTTTACATGCATAGAGGTGGAGAAGAGAAAACTCTATTTTTCGAACATAAATTGCTTGAAGAGAATGGTCACAAAGTAATCCTCTTTACAAAAGATAGTCGTGACATTAGTAGTTATAATTTAGCAAAAAAAATTGGTTTGTGTATTAACGCAATTTTTTCATTTGATACATATAAAAAAATTAAGAAAATTATCAAATCGGAAAAGCCAGATATTGCTCATCTTCAGAATATTTTTCCCTTGATATCTCCATCTGTATACTATGCACTTAAGAAACATAATATCCCTATTGTTCAGACTCTCCATAATTACCGATTGCTTTGTCTGAATGGTCTTTTTGTGAATAACAGTGGCGAGACATGTGAAAAATGCATGTATGGATGCTTTATCCATGGAATACTAAGCAAGTGTTATCGGCGAAGCTTTATTCAGAGCTTGATAATGGCCATTAGTATTTATTTTCACCGCAAACTTGGAACTTTTAAGAATAAAGTTGATTTGTACATATCTCCCAGTGTTTTTTTAAAAAATAAAATGATAGAAAGCGGGCTCCATGAAGATAAAATTGAAGTAGTAAGTCATTGTATAGATACTGATTTCCTGGCTCCTGTTTTGGATTATGACACATACGGGATTTACATGGGTAGGCTTTCGAAAGAAAAAGGAGTTCTGACCCTCGTTAAAGCTTTTCAGAGAATTCCTGATTTAAGGTTAAAGATTGTCGGAGAGGGACCTCTCCATGATGAGGTGGACAATTTCGTCATGATGAATAAATTGAAGAATGTGGAATTACTTGGTTTTATCAAAGGAGAAGAGAGATTTGAAATACTGAAAAAGGCCTTATTTACAGTTATTCCTTCAGTTTGTTATGAAAACTTTCCCTGGGTAATTCTGGAGAGTTTTGCTTTAGGAGTGCCAGTGATTGCCTCTAGAATAGGGGGGATTTTTGATCTTATTGATGAAATGAAGAATGGGATTTTATTCAATCCTGACGATGTTGAAGATCTAACTAAAAAAATCTCAATTCTTGCAAGTGACCCAAGGCTAATGCTGTCGATGAGACATAACGCCAGACAACGTGCTGAAGAAGAATATAGTTTAGCAGCCGGATACAAAAGACGGATGGAGATCTATGGGCAATTAGTGCCTAATGGATAAGTTAAAAACAAGCGAGAAGGCATGCGGTTCTAAGGCACGCTCGCTTTGTCCCAGCGAGCCAAAGCGGCTCGATTCAGGCTTTGTCATTATGGTGAGCATTGGAATAGATTTTATGCTTTGAGCATCTTTTCGTAATAAAGCCTGACCCCAGAACCATGCCCGCTCAGCCTTCATACGACCTTCTTCACCGTATGCCCATG
>JBGVTE010000052.1:0-3224 GCA_041862375.1 Candidatus Aminicenantaceae bacterium | reverse complement strand
GATGGTCGCTGGTTTGTAAGCAGAGAGATAAACTGCCGGATAAAGACCCGCTGCCAACCCGGTAATTAAGAACACACATACCAAAATCAAAAAACCTATTGCATTTGTTAATAAGCCTAAACCCAACTCATGACCCGAAAAAGCGCTGAAATAAGGCAGTAATATTGATACAAGTACCAGGGCCAGCGCCATTGCCAGCAGGGCAATAAGCAGAGATTCTCCTAAAAATTGTGTTGTCAATAGTCTGCGATTGGCACCCACTACTTTGCGCAATCCCACTTCCCTTGCCCGCTTGACGGCCCTCGCCGTGGAAAGGTTCATAAAGTTTATGCAGGCAATAATCAGGATAAATATTGCAATCAGCGTAAAAAGCGTGACGTATCGGATGTCGCTGTTGGGCTCCAGCTCATTATGTGTATGCGAATGAAGATGGATATCGATGACTTTCCGGAGAATAAGGTTGTTCCACTGGCTGGCATGAATAATATCGCCAGATTCACTCTCATAAGTTGGCAGGTGGCGGTCGATAAATCCCGGAATGCGGGCTGCTATTTCCCTGGAGTCTGCATCCCTGGCCAAACGCATATAAGTGTAGGTAACATTATCGGAAAAATTCGTGGAGCCGAAGAAATAGTCACTCTCGTCCCTATAATAAGTATAGCGTCCTTTGAGTGTGATAAATGAGGCGAGAAAGTCAAAATGGAGATGGGAGTTTTTAGGCACATCTTTCATAACTCCTGTGACCTGGAAATCCTCTCTACTGCTGCCAACTTTCATGATTTTGCCCATAGGGTCTTCATCCCCAAAGTATTTCTGCACCATGGATTCGGATAAAACGATGCTGTTCGGATCTTTCAGGGCTGTTTGCGAATTTCCTTTGATCATGGGAATTGTGAAAACATCGAAGATGTCGTGTTTAGCAAAATAAAGCCGCTCTTCAACGAAATTGTTTTCGCCGAAGGTTATCAGAGTATCGCCGCTACCAAACATACGGACAACATGTTCCATCTCGGGAAATTCTTCCTCGAGAAGAGGGACAAACGAAGGAGCAACTGAGCATAATTCACTTCGCACCGATCCGTCAGCAGCAAACCATTTACGCTCGATCCGGTAAATCCTGTCCTTGTGTTCGTGGTACGTGTCATAGCTCAATTCATCCCGGACAAACATAAGGATAAGGATACACACTGCCATTCCAATAGCCAGGCCGGCTATATTGATAAAGGAATAGCCTTTATGCCTTCCAATGTTTCTTAAAGCGATTTTTAAGTAATTTTTAAGCATTGCTCCTCTAAACTTTCCTCAATCAGCTTGGCTAACTTATTTTCCTCCCCAAAAATATCTAAGCCTGGGCAGCTAATTGCTGTTTGCTCTGGTTTGCTCTGAGGATGTTCCCAAGGGTGCCATCCTTGTTTAATATCAGTTTTTTTAATTTTGAGATAAAAAGGTAGCACCTTGGGGAACGTCGTCATATTATATCTAGATCTTGAATTCTTTCTGGATATTTTCGGAAACAATGTGGCCATCAAAAAGATGGATTGTGCGGTGGCTGTATTCGGCATATGCAGGAGAATGAGTGACCATGACAATAGTGGTGCCCGCTTCATGGAGTTCTCCTATGATTCTCATCACTTCCTCGCCGTGGGCGGAATCCAGGTTTCCTGTCGGCTCATCAGCCAGTATAAGTTTCGGTCTGGCAACAATGGCTCTCGCCACTGCCACCCGCTGCTGCTGACCTCCAGATAACTGCTGGGGGAAGTGATTCTTCCGGGCTATGATTTCCATCTGCTCAAGAACTTCATTGACTCTTTTCTTTCTTTCTGAAGCAGAATAACCAAGATAAAGCAGTGGAAGCTCAACATTCTCGAAGACAGTTAACTCGTCTATAAGATTGAAACTCTGGAATACAAATCCAATATTTGCTTTTCGAAGGTTTGCCCGCTGGCGTTCAGAATACCTTGATACTTCTTTGTCTAGAAAATGATATTCACCGCTTGTGGGATTATCGATCATCCCCAGAACATTAAGCAGAGTAGATTTCCCACAACCAGATGGCCCCATAATGGCCACGTATTCTCCTTCTTGAATGTTAAGATTCACGTTATTTAACGCTGTTGTTTCCACCTCTTCTGTAGTGTAAATTTTCTTGAGGTTCTTCGTTCTTATCATTCTTTTCCTCCTTAATTAAGATTTCAGCTGTTAGCATTCAGCTTTCAGGTCTTTGACATTTTATCCTTATCTTAATAAGACGCAGAATCGAAATTCTTAGTTTACTTTAAAACCAATCTATCCATGTTTCCGAAGCTTTCGTAAGATGAGGTAATGACCCGGTCACCGGATTCCAGCCCTTCTAGCACTTCAAACACCAGTGGATTTTGCCTTCCAAGTTTAATTTTTCTTTTCGTGGCGACATTTTCAGACTCATCCACAACATAGGCCCAGTTTCCCCCGGTAGTCTGGTAAAATCCTCCTCTTGGAAGGAGGATAGCTTCGGAAATATCACCCAATTCTAATCGGATATGGAGAGTCTGCCCCCTAGTGATTTCCTCGGGTTCTCCGCCAACAAACTCCATGTCAACTTCAAACCGCCTATCTTTCACTTCAGGGTAAATTTTCTTGACTATAAGCCTATAAGACTTACCGGCAAAATCAAATTCACCTGTCTTCCCTGTCTCTACTCGGGCGATGTAGTGCTCGTCGATAGCAGCCCTCACTCTGAATCCCTCTAATACATCAATCTGTCCTAAGGGCTGACCTGGTGATTTGGACTGACCGATTTCTGCATCCAGCGCAGTCAGATGACCGGAAACAGGAGCCCTTATCGTCAAGTTTTCCTGTTTCTGCTTGACTATTTCGAGATTATCCTGCATCCGTCTCAGCGAGGCTTCCAAGGCCTCAATCTGGGCCTGCCTGAACTCTAAGTCATTCTTCTGGCTTTCTATCGTTAATTCTTTTCTCTTGATTAAATATTCGTACTGATCTTTGGCTAGCTCATACTCATGTTTGGAGATCAAATCGTCTTTTGCCAACTCCTTGTATCGCTCATAAGTTCGCTTTTGCTGGAGGAGCTGATTTTCAATCTCAGCAAGCTCCTGGTTCAGTCTTAGTCGATACTGTTCCATGGAAAGGCGGGTATTGCGCAGGTTGTTGCTCTGCTGGAATAACTCAGCTTCTCTCCACATGATGTCGAGAAGGAGGTTTGTGTTGGCTAATCTCAAGATTCT
>JBGVTE010000051.1:0-20501 GCA_041862375.1 Candidatus Aminicenantaceae bacterium | reverse complement strand
ATGGGACGAAGGATTTTTTGATTTCGGAAGATTTCCTCTAATTCGCGGCAGGTTTCAACCGAGTATTCAATTCCCATTCATAAAGCCTTTATCAAGACCTAAGTCATAGATTACTCTTTGTCTCCTTGGATTCCCTCTCGATTTTCTAAATAGAAGCTTATAACAGAGCACGGATTTGTTGTCAACACGTGATACAGCACATGATTAAACAAGAAATATTCAGGCTAAATAATCACATAAGGAATAAGAAATTCTTTTTTCAGGATGCAACTGTTCTCTTACCGTCTAATTAAAAAGAATTTCTTATGTTGACATCTTTGGAGTTTATATTCAAAGAAAAGATGAAATTACTGATATGCTTTGAGGATGACAGATAATTCAAGGGGAATTAAAGTGGATTTTAAGAGAAAAGTAAGATTCTGGGCTATCTGTGTTAATCTTTTTCTTCTTTTTTAATCAAGTCAACGATATCTTTTACTTTCTGGTCATTATCTTTATGACAGACAAGAAGGGCATCTTCTGTGTCAACAACTATGATGTCTTCTACGCCAATGAGGACTGTCAATTTTTGAGGAGAATAAGAGAGGCAATTTCGAGAATCTAGAGTGATGTTTTTTCCTTTCATGGCATTTCCATTTCTGTCTTTTGGCCAGATATCTCTGAGGAAAGACCATGATCCCACATCTGACCAGCCAAAATCTCCTGGACAGGTAAGCACTTCTTTTGCCTTTTCCATTAAGGCATAATCGATAGAAATGGAGGGGATCTCTTCAAAGATTGTGTTTATCTCAGTCTGACGGTTATCCTTTAAAGCACTAAGCATTCTCTCCCAATAAGGGAGCATGGAAGGAGCATACATTTCAATTTTTTTTGCAAAAACTTGTGCTTTCCAAATAAACATGCCTGAATTCCAGAGGAAATTTCCTTGTTTTAGAAAAAGTTTGGCCTGTTCATAATCCGGTTTCTCTTTAAACTCTCGCACATTATAGAAAGATTCTCCCAGACATCTATGAGGATTTTCCTCGGAAAAATGTATATAACCGTATCCTGTGGCAGGATGAGTGGGAGTAATTCCAAAGGTAATTAAAAAATCTCCTTCTGATGCTATCGAAGCTGCCACTTTCAACTTTTTAAGAAAAAGATCGGAGTTTTTTATGAGGTGATCTGCAGGGAGAGCTGCAACGACAGCATCGGGATTTCTGAGATAAATCAAGGCATTAGCCAGCATTAAAGAAGGCGCAGTATTTTTCCCTTGAGGTTCTACCAGAAAATTATCATCTGGAATTTCCGGAAGTAGTTTCCTGATGAGTTGAGTCTGCTGAATATTTGCAATAGTGTAGATATTGTCAAAGGGAAAGACTGGCAATATGCGATTAACAGTCTCTTCCAGCATGGTTTTATCACTGATAATGGGAAGAAATTGCTTGGGCTTATTCCTGCGGCTTAATGGCCAAAACCGAGTACCCATTCCTCCTGCCATGATTATTGCTATTATTTCCATTTTGCATCACTCCATCATTACTCGATAAAAAATGATATATGAAGGGCTAGTGAATTAAAAAAAGCAGCAGCAGGAAAAAAATTCAGCTTTTCCCTTTATTATTCCTAAAAGAGCGCCCTCAAGGAAACTCAAGAATTGTCTAACCTTTTTATTGCATTTTCAACAACGCGTTCTATTTCTTTTTTTATTGCTTCCAGGTTTTCTTTTGTGTCCCCCTCAAAACGCAGGACTAAAACTTCCTGAGTATTTGAAGCTCGCACCAGTCCCCATCCCCCAGGAAAAACAGCTCTCACACCGTCAATATCAATGATCGGGTAAGAACGAGCAAGTTCGTTTTTGACATCTTCGACAATTTTAAATTTTACTTCATCGGAAGCATAAATCCTGATTTCGGGAGTATGATAAGTTTGAGGAAGATCAGAAAACATCTGGGAAAGATTTTGTTTGGAATGGGATAAAATTTCTATAAGGCGAGCTGAGGAATATATAGCATCATCAAAGCCATAGTATCTGTCGGCAAAGAAGATGTGTCCGCTCATTTCCCCTGCTAGAAGGGCATTTTCTTCTTTGATCTTCTTCTTGATCAGTGAATGGCCTGTCTTCCACATGATTGCTCTTCCACCTAATTTCTCAATTTCCTCATAGAGGACCTTGGATGCTTTTACTTCTGAAATTACAGCTGCTCCCGGGTTTGAGGGAAGAATATCTCGGCAGAAGATAACCATGAGCTGGTCTCCCCAGATTATATTCCCCTTATCATCTATAATTCCAATTCTATCGCCATCCCCATCATAAGCGATTCCAGCATCAGAATTGGATTTAACGACTTTCTTAATCAGATCGTCAAGGGCGTCAGGAATAGTAGGGTCTGGATGGTGGTTAGGGAAAGTGCCGTCCATCTCAGTGTAAAGCTCTATTACTTCACAGCCTAGATTTTTAAATATTGGAACGGCAACAACTCCTGCTGTTCCGTTTCCTGCATCTACAACTATCTTTAACTTCTTGTCCAGTTTGATATCATCCATTAAGTAAGATGTGTACTCAGGCTTAATATCGTAATGACCTGTAAATTTTCCCTCACTCAAGATGAAGTCCTTGCCTTCGATTATACTGTGGATATTCTTAATTGCTGCTCCGTAGAGGGTCTCTTCTCCAGCCATCATTTTAAATCCGTTATATTGGGGGGGATTGTGAGAGCCTGTTATTATGACACCTGCTTCCTTTTTTTTGTGATACATGGCGAAATAAAGGAGAGGAGTAGGAATGATGCCTAACTCTAGTACCTCGCATCCTGTGGAGATAAGTCCCTTAGTCAATGCTTCAGAATAAGGTTGGGAGCTGAGGCGGCAGTCTCTACCAACAAGCACTTCTCTTTTTTTCATTCGACGGAAATATGTTCCAATCCCTTTCCCCAGTAATTCAACAGTTGATGAGTTCAAATCTTTATCAACAATTCCTCTTATGTCATACTCTCTGAAAATTTCAGGATTAATCTCCACGTCATTTACTCCGATAAAATTTTTATTAATTTATCCTGCTTATTTTTGTCTATCCTGTTTCTTGTTTATTTGCTTTTAAAGTCTCTTGATTTTTTAATTCCTTGATTTTTTTTGATACCGCATTCCATTTACTCTGAGCTTCGAGGATAAATTCGATGAATTCCCTTACTGCTCCTTTTCCACCAGGTTTTATGCAGATAAAATGGCTGTTTTTTTTTATTTCTGGATGGGCATCAGCTACAGCTGCTGCGAAGCCTACTGATTTTATGACCTCAAGGTCGCCTAAGTCGTCTCCAATGTAAGCAATCTGCTCCTCTTTGAAATTATATTTTTCCATTATTTTTAATAAAATTCTTTTTTTATCAAGTATTCCCTGGTATACATCAGTGATCCTCAATTTTTCTGCCCTTTTCTCCAGTGATTTTGATGTTTTGCCAGTTATGATGGCAGTCTTTAGACCTGCGAGCATTGCCAGTAAAATTCCTGTACCATCTTTTACGTTGTAAGACTTGAGTTCTTCCCCATCAGGCATAACCAGAAGTGTTCCATCGGTGAGGGTGCCATCAACATCCATGATGATAATCTTTATTTTCTGTGCTAGTTCTTTTATGTCCATCAGAACATTTCTGTGCGCCACAGATCATGGAGGTGAATGATTCCTTCTATTTTTTCCATATCATTCTTGATAATCAGGGAAGTGATTTTTTTCTCCTCCATAATATTTAAAGCTTCAGTAGCTAAATCATCTTTTCCAATAGTAGCAGGATTTCTTGTCATGCAGTCCTGAGCTTTTTTTTGGAGAACCGCATCCTTATGCTTTATTAACATTCTTCTTATATCCCCATCCGTTATTATTCCGATAAGCCTTTCTTCCTCATCTACAACACATGCTACTCCCAGTTTCTTGGTTGTCATTTCTTCGAGAACATTTTTCATGAGTGTGCTGCCTAAGACTCGAGGCACGTCTTTCCCTTTGTGCATTAAATTTTTTACTTTAAGAAGCCTTTTTCCGACCTGACCCTTAGGGTGTACCCAAGCAAAATCCTTTTCTCCCATACCCTTTTTTTCCATCAAAGCTATGGCAAGAGCATCCCCAAGGGCCAAGGCTGCTGTAGAACTTGCTGTAGGGACAAGGCCGCACATTCCAGCTTCTTTTTCAACATGGGCATCCAGCACTATATCACTGTATTTTGCTAATTTTGATCTTGTGTTACCAGTAATACAGATTAATTTTATTCCAATTCTTTTAATGAATTCTAAAAGTTCATTTATTTCTTTTGTCTCTCCACTGTAGGAGATAGCGATGATTACGTCATCTCTCATAATCATGCCGAGGTCTCCGTGTCCAGCCTCAGCGGGATGAACAAAAGTGGCTGGAGTCCCGCAACTGGACAAGGTAGCTGCAATTTTTCTGCCGATGAGGCCTGATTTTCCCATGCCGGTAGTGATTACCCGAGTTTTTGTCTTGCTAAGTAACTCAACTGCCCGGACAAAGCTTCTATCAAGCTTGGAAATTATAGACTCTACTGCTTTTGATTCTATTTTCAAAACATCCTTTCCTACTTGAATTATTTCTTTTTCTGTTTTAATCATGCCGACTATTATACCTTAAACATGATTATTATTCATATTGTATCGCGCTTTTTATCTGCTGCAGAGTAGCAAGAAAATCATATAATTTATTTATTTTCAATGCGTTATGCTTATCAGACAGAGCTGCAGAGGGATTTTCATGAAGCTCAAGAAAGACTCCGTCAGCTCCTCCGCTGACTCCTGCTCTTGCTATGTAAGGTATCATCTCTGAATCTCCTCCTGAAGAGATTTTCTTTCTTCCTGGTTTTTGAACGCTATGAGAAGCATCAATAACAACTGGATATCCAAGCTTCTTCATTACCGGAATAGAGCGAATGTCAAAGACTAAGTTGTTATAACCAAAGCATGTTCCTCTCTCTGTAAGAATGATATTATCATTTCCTTGACTGAGGATCTTTTCTGCTACATTTTTCATTTCTTGAGGAGATAAAAACTGACCCTTTTTAATATTTATTGGCTTTTTTGTTTTAGCAGCTTCCAGAATCAAATCAGTCTGTCGGCAGAGAAAAGCGGGGATCTGGATGGCATCCAGGACACGAGCTGCTTTCTCAACTTGATTTGTCTCATGAACATCAGAAATGACAGGCAGGTCGTACTTTTCTTTTACAGCACTAAGTATTTCCAATCCCAATGTTAAACCAGGGCCCCTATAGGATTGAATTGATGACCGGTTCGCTTTATCGTAGGAAGCTTTGAAAATATATGGAACTTGAAGTTCCTCACATATTTTTTTTATTTCACCGGCCATGAAGAGAGCGTGTTTTTTGCTCTCTATTACACAGGGCCCTCCTATTAAAAAGAGTGGATTGGACCCTCCAATTTTAACCTTTGGAGTTATTCTTATTTCTTTTGAGGTGATGAGCATAGCTTGCTCCAATGAATGATTTGAAAAGAGGATGTGGTTCTAGCGGTTTAGATTTAAACTCAGGATGGAATTGACATCCAAGAAACCATGGATGATTCTTAAGTTCCATTATCTCTACCAGGTTATTCTCCGGGTTCTTTCCTGGGAAAATAAGATCACCATTAGCTAACTTTTTTTCGTATTCAGGATTAAATTCATAGCGGTGACGATGGCGCTCATAGATGGTTTCCTTATTATAAATTTTGTATGCTAGAGAGTTCTTTTCCAGGCGGCATCGGTAGCTTCCTAATCTCATTGTGCCTCCCATATCTTTGACGCCTTTCAGCTCTCTCCACTTAAAAAATATTTTATGGGGAGTATTTGGATCAAACTCTGTACTGTTAGCCTTGGATAAAGAAGCTAAATTTCGAGCATACTCGACAGCAGCACACTGCATGCCTAAACATATTCCAAAAAAAGGAATTTTTTTTTCGCGGGCAAAAGTGACAGCTTTAATCTTTCCCTCAATTCCCCTAACTCCAAAACCGCCTGGGACAAGAATACCATCCTTATCTTTCAGAATGTCCTCAAGTTTACCTTTTTCTAGGTCTTCAGCTTCTATCCAAGATATGTTTACTTTCAGCTTATGAGCTATGCCGCCATGACTTAGCGCTTCCCTCAAGCTAATATAAGAATCTTGAAGCTCTGCATACTTGCCTACTAGAGCAACTTCAACCTTATCGTGAGGATATTTCATATTCTTCACCAGAGCTTTCCAGCGGCTTAAATTTTTCTTTTTACGAGGAAGATTCATTAGCTTAAGTATGATTGTATCCAGCTCTTCCTTGGCAAAAAGAATAGGAATTTCATATATATAATCCACATCTTTTGCTGTAATTACTGCTTCTAAAGGAACATTGGTAAATAGAGAAATTTTAGATTTTATAACATTAGATAATGACTTCTCTGTGCGGCAGAGTATAATATCAGGCTGGATTCCAATTGCTCTTAATTCACGGACACTATGCTGAGTAGGCTTTGTTTTCAATTCTCCTGATGTTTTAATAAAAGGAACTAGAGTGACATGAATAAAAATAGTATTTTCCTTGCCTAAAGTTAGCCTCATCTGTCGAATTGACTCGAGAAAAGGAAGGCTTTCAATATCGCCTACAGTTCCACCTATTTCAACTATAATGATATCATTATTGTCAGTCACCGTATGAAAAGCTTTTTTTATTTCATCAGTGACATGTGGTATAACCTGAACAGTTTTGCCAAGAAAATCACCTCGTCTTTCTTTCCTGATAATTGATTCATAAATTTTGCCTGCTGTCCAATTATTATTCTTATTGGTGCTAGTGGATGTAAAACGCTCATAGTGACCGAGATCAAGGTCTGTCTCAGCTCCATCATCTGTCACATAAACTTCTCCGTGCTGATAGGGACTCATAGTACCAGGGTCTACATTAAGGTAGGGGTCGAATTTTTGGAGAGTTATTTTGTATCCGTGACTCTCCATGAGCATACCCACAGAGGCTGCAGCTATTCCTTTACCTAAGGCCGAAAGCACACCTCCTGTAACGAAAATAAATTTAGACATCTTTTCTTTTTTTTAGCAATTTTTCTAACTTGATTATATCCTGTGGAGTATCAATGCTCAAGGTCGGGGATTGAATTTCTATCATTTTTATCTTGTAGCCATGTTCCAACACCCTTAGCTGTTCTAAATTTTCCGCCTTTTCCAACCTTAAACGTTTTAGCTTACAGAAATGCAATAAAAAATCTCTTTGATAGCCATATATTCCGATATGTTGCATAAAGTAATCTGCCGCCCCGAAAGGAAGCTGTGATCGAGAGAAATAAAGGGCATAGTCATCTTTATCAACAACAACTTTTACAATATTGGGATCCTTGATGAGCTCTAGGTCTTGAATTCTAGCCATGAGAGAAACCATTGGAATAGATTTGTCCTGAAGAGCAAGCGAAAGCTTATCAATCATCTCGCCATCTACCATTGGTTCGTCTCCTTGAATGTTAATAATAACGGGAGTAGATATATCCTGAGCGATTTCTGCAATTCTTTCTGTCCCTGTTTTATGGAGGCGAGATGTCATTCGTACTTCAGCTCCAATTTTTTTAGCAGTCTGAACAATCCTTTCATCATCAGTAGCAATAATGATTCGATCGAGAAGTTTGGCAGCCAAGGCTCTCTCATAGACTCTTTCAATCAACGTTTTCCCTTGGATAAGGGCAAGAGGTTTGCCGGGGAAACGACTAGAGTAGAACCGGGCAGGTATAACACCTGTGACTGGGCTCAAGGTTTGTTTCCTAGTTTTGGTTTTTCGGAGGGGAGCTGATTAATTTTCTCACAAGTTTGACAGCTTGCCTCAAGGTAGGCTCCCTCTTCTATCACTAATTTTGTAGAAGTAATAGACCCCAAGACTCGTCCCTTAGAGTTTACTTCTACTTTATCTTTGGCATGGATATTTCCTTTAATCTCACCATTGTTAATCAAACTGCCTACCTTTATGTCTGCCTCTACCTTCCCTTCTTCGCCTACAATGAGTATCGAATCAGAATTTATTGTCCCTTTAAATTGACCATCAATGCGGAAGGATCCTTTAAACGTTAAATCTCCTTTAAACTCTGTATCTTTGTTAAAAAAGCCAGTTATTTTATGTATATCTATTTCTCCATTCTTCTCTTTCATTGGGACACTCCTTTAATTAATTCATAAATTCTATGGAGATCATCCATTGAATAATAATATATCTTCATGATACCTTTGTTCTGGTTCCCTTGAATTGAAACCTTAGTGCTGAATATCTTAATAATTTCCTCTTGAAGTGCAAGAAGATTCGGGTCAGAAATTTTCTCCTTTTTTGGTTGAGTCTTATCTTTTTTAACCATTCTTTCCACATCGCGCACCGAGAGGTTCCTCTGAACAATGAGGCGACACACGGATTTTTGTAATTCAGGATCTTCAAGAGCGATTAGAGCTCTGGCGTGGCCCATAGATATTTTGTTTTCAGCAAGTTCGTTCTGTATTTCTTTTGGAAGCTTAAGAAGGCGGAGATAATTAGTAACAGAGGTCCTGTCTTTTCCCACTTTCTCAGCAACTTGCTCTTGGGTGTAATTAAGCTCATTGATGAGCTTCTGATAGGCAAGAGCGATCTCTAATGAATTTAACTCTTCCCTTTGGATATTTTCTATGAGAGAAATTTCCAGCTGTTGCTCTTCGGGAATGGTCCTGATAAGAACAGGAATTTTTTTAAGTCCTAATTTTTGAGCAGCTCTCCATCTGCGTTCACCAACGATTATTTTATAGAATTCTCCATCTGGGACGACAATAACCGGCTGGAGAATACCGGATAGTTTTATGGATTGAGCGAGCTCATCGATAGATTGCTGGGCAATCTTAATCCGAGGTTGTAGAGGATTAGGCTTAAGCTGTTCAACATCTAAGTCAGCATATCTCTCTTCTTTAAAAATTCCATACTCCTCGGGTATAAATGCTTTTAATCCTTTTCCTAATGCTCTTCTCTTCATCTCCGTAACATCTCCTGAGCTAAATTTAAGTAGGCTTCCGCTCCTTTTGATTTCGGATCATAGAGAGTAATTGGCTTTCCGAAGCTTGGAGCCTCTGCAAGTCTAACAGTCCTGGGAATGACTGTGTCATATATAATTCCTCTGAGAGACCTTCTAATTTCTTCAGCTACCTGTTTTGAAAGATTTGTCCGTTCATCGTACATCGTCAAGAGTATGCCCTCTATTTGAAGAGTTGTGTTTAGAAAAGTCCGAACTTCATTAAGAATTCGAAAAAGGTCTGGTATCCCTTCCATGCAGAAATATTCACATTGGAGAGGAATAAGAACAGAATCAGCAGCGGTAAGGGCATTAATGGTCAGAAATCCAAGGGTAGGAGGACAATCGATAAGAATAAAATCAAAAAAACTTCGTACTTTGTTCAAAGCTATTTTAAGTTTCTTATCTCTATCTTCTTTCCCGAACAGCTCTGCTTCAATTCCTGCTAGTTCAGGAGAAGAAGGGCAAAGATAGAGATTTTTTTGCTTTGTGGGAACAATACATTGCTCAATCATTTGCCCATTCAAGAGAGCCAGATAAATCCCCTTTTTCTCTACTTTTTGATTTCCCATTCCGGATGTGGCCATACCCTGTGAATCAAGGTCTATAACAAGTACTTTCATGTTATTAAGAGCTAAAGAAGATGAGAGGTTAATGGCAGTCGTAGTTTTTCCAACTCCTCCTTTTTGATTGGCTATGGCGATTACTTTTTTATTCATCTTCAATGTTCCACGTGAAACATTACTTTACTTATTTCTCCATTTTGAGTTTAAGGTAGATATGAAGATTATTTATCGCAGCTGGAGTCATTCCCGGGACATTCTTAGCTTGCCCCAGTGTCTTGGGTTTATTATGCTCCAACTTCTCTACAGCTTCCCTTGTTAACCCTGGAATTTTGTTGAATTCCAGGGTTATTGGGATTCTTACCCGATCTAGTTTTTTAATCCTTGCAATCTCTTTCTCTTGCTTTTTTAAATAGCCTTCGTATTTCACTTCTGACTCTATATGTCTGACCTCCTCACTAGTCAAGGATTCAGTAAATTTTTTATATTCTACCACATTTCTCAATTTTACTTCAGGTTTTTTTAGCAAATCTTTGAGGGTTATTGTCTCATTTTTATCTGTCTTGATTTTCTGCCTTTTAAGTAACATCATTACTCGGTTTATCCGTTCTTTTTTCTTTAAGTATTCCTGATATTCTTCCTCTTTTATTAATCCCAGTCTAAACCCATATGTAATCAGCCTTTTATCTGCATTGTCGATGCGGAGAAAAAGCCTGTATTCGGCGCGAGAAGTAAAAAGACGGTATGGTTCCTCAACTCCCTTTGAGATCAAGTCATCAATGAGAACAGCTACATAAGCTTCATCTCTTCGAAGGATTAACGGTTTCTTACCCTTAATTTTTAAAGCAGTATTAATTCCAGCCATCAAACCCTGGGCAGCAGCTTCTTCATAACCAGAAGTCCCGTTTATCTGGCCAGCTAAATATAAATTATCAATCATCTTCGTTTCCAGTGAGGGCTTGAGTTGTGTAGGCACAACTGCGTCGTATTCAATACCATAGGCAGGTCTGAGTATTTTTGCTTGATCTAAGCCGGGGATACTCTGTAAAATTTCTTTCTGAACTGCATAAGGCAGACTCGAAGATATGCCGTTGACGTAAATTTCGGCTGTCTCTAATCCTTCAGGTTCGAGAAAAAATTGATGTCTGTGTCTGTGGGGAAATTTAACAACTTTATCTTCAATAGAAGGACAGTAGCGTGGACCTACCCCTGTTATTTTTCCACTGTAAAGAGGGGATTTGTCTAAATTATTTTTTATGATGTTATGGGTATTCTCATTAGTGTAGCCGATGTAACACACTATTCTATTTTTTAGTTTTTTGCGAGTCCGAAAAGAGAAAGGTACACATTCTTTATCTCCAGGCTGAGGAGTGAAAACTCTCCAGTCTATAGTGTGCTGGTCAAGTCTCATGGGAGTTCCTGTTTTCAGTCTAAATATCTTAAAACCTAATTTTTTTAATTCCTGACTGAGTTCTTGAGCTGGAGGCTCGTTTGCTCTTCCCGCAGGATAGGAGTTTAATCCCATATGGATGAGACCGTTTAAAAATGTCCCAGGAGTGATGATAACAGCTTTACTATATACAGAGCGACCTTCAATCGTCCTAACTCCTCGGGCGTGCCCATTCTTTGTAAGCACCTCAGTGACAATGTCTTGAAAAAGTGTTAAATTCGGGATTTCTTCTAACCATTTTTTCATGGTAAGCCTGTATTGAGCTTTATCAGATTGAGCTCGTGGTGCCTGAACTGCACCTCCTCGACTCCTGTTGAGAAGTCTGAACTGGATGCCCGTTTCGTCAGCTAAGAGGCCCATAATACCGCCGAGAGCATCAATTTCACGGACCAAATGTCCTTTGGCCAAACCTCCTATGGCAGGATTACAGGACATTTGAGCTATGGTTTCCAGATGAATGGTAATAAGGCATGTTTTGAGCCCCATCCTGCTTGTGGCAGCAGCAGCTTCACAGCCAGCATGGCCTGCGCCGACAACGATCACATCATATTCATCGACAGAGATCATCTTCTATTTTCCAACACAAAATCGAGAGAATATATTATCAATAATCTCTTCAGAGCGAATTTCTCCAGTTAATTGCCCAATCAAAGGAACAACACTCCTTATTTCCTCTGCGTAAACTTCTTCAAAGTATCCTTCTTCTAGAAGATTCAATCCCTTTTCTAGATAGCTGATAATTTTTTCAAGAAGCAGTTTTTGTCTTAGATGAAGAATGACGTATTGTTCTTTCTCAAGCTGAGGGAGAAAATACCTGTATATCTTTTTTTTCAGCTTTTCCAAGTTTGTGCCTTTTAAAGCAGAGATATCAATGCAAAGTATATTTTTTACCGCTTTCTTAATTTTCTCTTTGTTCATCTTAAGAGGAAGATCAATTTTGTTAAAAAGGAGAATTGTTTTCTTATCTTTAAATTTCTTGATTAATTTGAGATCCTCAGAACTTGCTACTTTTGAGCTGTCAAGAAGAAGGAGCACACCATCAGCCTCCTTCGCCAAAGCTTCTCCCTTTTTTATTCCCTCTTTTTCTACTGGGTGAGCAGAGCGTTCAATTCCAGCCATATCAATCAGGGTAAAAATGGAGTCTTTTATTTTTATTTTCTCTCTTAAATAATCTCTCGTTGTCCCTGGATAAGGGGTAATTATTGCTCTATCCAACTCAAGAAGAGTGTTGAATAGAGTGGATTTTCCCACATTTGCTCTTCCTGTAATGACTAAGGTAGTTCCCTCTGCTAAAGATTTACCGAAATCGTAGCTCTGGATAAGTTTTTGTAGAAAACGGATAAGATTATTTATTGTTTTTTTAGTCTGTTTCTGGGAGGTTCGCAAGCCCTCCTCTGGAAACTCAATACTAGCTTCGATTTGAGCTAGAAGATGAATAATCTTCATACGGAGGGAGTTTATTTTTTCAGATAACTTCCCTTCGACTTGATTAAAAGATATCTTTACATGTCTTAGGGAGGTAGCCTGGATTAAATCATTCACTGCTTCTGCTTGTAGAAGATCGATCCTTCCTTTCAAGTAAGCTCGAAGCGTAAATTCTCCTGGGTCTGCATGCCTAGCTCCTGCTTTAATTCCGAGGCGAACGACTTCCTCAAGAATCACAGGGCTTCCATGGCAGCTGATCTCCACTATATCTTCTCTAGTGTAAGTGTTGGGTTTGGGGAAATAAGTTAAATATGCTTCTTCAAAATATTCCTTTTGCTCAAAGTCATAGAGCAAGCCTAATACAGTGAATCGTGGGAGAACTCTTCCTTTCTTCCTGGCTTTAAAAATTTTTTTAGCAATACTTAACGAGTTCTTGCCGCTAAGACGGACAATCCCTAAGCCCCCATAGCCTAGAGGAGTAGAGATGGCAATAATTGTATCTTCAAACATGGTCTCCTATATATTAATTCGTAATGGGAAATCTGTAAATAGGTTCTAATTAGCTATAACTTCCTGACAAGTCGACTCATCTTAATTAGCTTGATTTGTAGTTTTGAACAATGAATTTCTTCTTTAGCTCATTAAAGCTTTGTGGATGTAAAAAAATAAAGACAAGGCGATGTTTCCGAATTGAGGGATTTTCTTAATAGGCTTTTTAAATAGGATAAGAAATTGAGTTACTTAGCCTGACTATTTATAGGAAATATCTTTACCCTTTTGAGAAATCCTTCCCCAATACTTTCGCTGGTGATACCAGGGATTTGGTTTACAGCTAGGTGGATGATGCGTCTTTCGTAAGGATTCATCATTTCCAATATTTCGTTTTTACCAGTCTCTGACACATAGTGAGCAACACTCATAGCATATTCTTTCAGCTTTCTCTCCCTCCTCTTTCTGTAAAAATCGCAGTCAGCTTGAATCTTTTGAGAGAAAATTTTGTTGAGGATGTGTTGAAGAGCTAAAAGAAGAGATGCTTCCTTTCGAAGAAGTAGATTCTTATCTTTTCCTTCAAAGATTACGTAAATAATATCATTCTTGCTTTTAATCTGGAATTCCAATTCGAGAGGAACAAGGTTCAGGAATTTTTCAAGAAATTCAACCACATGATTTTCTTCTTCTTTCTCTTTCGGCCAAGCCCGAATTACGATTTCTTTGCTTTTTATTCCGAATAGTTTGGTTTTTTCAGCAACAATTTCATAATTAATCCCATCCCTGGAAAGTTTAAGCATATGCTCAGCCAAGCCAATAGCTTCTTTCAAATTTTTTCCTTTAAATTCTTTCTTATTATTATTTTTTTCTTCTTTTTCCATGTGCTTCTCTCTTCTTCTTTTGAGATAAGCGATTCATGATGAATTGTTGGGCGATTTGCAGAACATTAGAAATTAACCAATAAAGAACAAGGCCGCTGGGGAAACTCATAAAAAAGATAGTCATGATTACCGGCATGATGAGCATCATTCTTGCTTGAGTAGGATCAGCAGAAGTAGGAGTCATCTTTTGGCTGATAAATTGGGTAATACCCATCAAGATGGGAGTCACATAAAAGGGATCTTTCACTGAGAGATCCTTTATCCAAAAGATAAAAGGACTGTGTCTAAATTCAATGGCTACTATTAAAAGACGGAAAAATCCCCAGAAAACAGGTAGCTGGATAAGCATGGGCAAACACCCACCTGCCGGATTTATCCCATGTTCCTTATACAATCGCATCATTTCTTCGTTCATTTTACGGCGCTGCGCAATATCTTGTTTGGCTTTTTTGTGCTTGGCTTTCAGAGCCTTTATCTTAGGCTGGAGCTCCTGCATCTTTGCCATGGATCGAGTACTGCTGTATGTCAGTGGAAAGAAAATAATCTTGATAATCAGGGTAAGAATAATGATTGAAAATCCCCAGTTTGGGAATGCTTTATGGATAACTTTAATCGCTCTCAGAAGAATTTCAGCAATAAATCCAAAAATCCCAAATTTTATTAATTGTTTTGTCTCATTACTAAATTCTTTTAGTTTGCCATATTCTTTAGGGCCAATATAAATTCTATAGGGATTGCCTATAGATAAGAAAAAATTTGGAATTTCTTCTATGTCTTCTTTTATAAATTCGATCCTGCTCTGCTTCTGTGAGACAAGTAATATAGCTGCAAAGTAATTATCTTCATAAGCTGCCCAGTCAGCATAGATAAATTCGCTTTGTTCGGGCTTGAATTTTCTCTCTTCTATACGGCGAACTTTATCCGATATCATTACAGCTATTCCTTTCCCTCCTCCGAATCGCTGTTTTTGCCTTGAAAGAGAGGGATTACCAAAACTCGGCCCCCAGAGAATGCGAGGCTCAATCTCTTGTCCTCTTTTCTTGACATTTACTTTAACATCAAAATCATATGTTCCATCCTGGAAAGTAAAGACCTTCTCTACATAAGTTCCCTTCTCGTCCGCATATTCAAAACGGATCTCACCCTTTTGTCCATTTTTGAGCTCCAGTGTTGAGGCTGAGGGTTTGTATAAGACGCTGTTAATTTCACTATTAAAGGATGGGTCTTCAGTCCAGATCGAAATAGGGAATATGTTAACTTCAGAAGATCGGAGAGAGACTAGTTCTAAATCATTTTTTTCTTCGTCTTTATACTCTTTTAATCTCCAGCTTTTTAAAACTGCTCCTTTATTGCTCCAGAAAGCCCGGTATAATGATGTCTCGATTAAGATTTGTTTCTCAGCCCGTTCTGATACAGGCTGAATTATCTCTTCCTGGGGTAGTTCCTTCCTTGGCAGAGGTTCTTCTTGAGGAAAATAAGTTTCCTTTTTTATAATTTTTTCTTCAGCTTGAGTTTCTGGAGGAGCTTTAACTTCAGGTTTTCTTTTTACAAAAAGTATTTGGTAGAGTACTAAAACCAAAAAAGAAAGAACTATAGCTAGTAATAATCTTTTTTCCATTTATGGACCTCTTACGGAACAAGATCAACCCCTCCGGGGTTAAAAGGATGGCACTTAAGAAGTCTTCTACCCCCTAAAAATGCTCCTTTGAAAAAACCATGTTTTTTTATTGCTTCGTAAGTGTAGACAGAGCAGCTGGGATAGAAACGACAGTGCCTACCCAAGAGCGGAGATATAAAGATTCGATAACACTTTATCAAAGCAAGGACGATGTTATTCATAGATATTATTTATTATTGTGAATAGATTCGATTGCAGTAATGTATTTCTCGCGCAAAACAGGCCAGGATGTTTCTTGAATCTCTTTTTTTACAACTACGAGAATATCAAGATGATCTTTAAACAAATCTTTGTTTCTCCGAAACAATTCTCTCATCCATCTCTTGGATTTATTTCTTATGATCGCATTGCCTATTTTTTTGCTAACAATGACAGCCATGCGGGAAAAATTTAAATTATTGGGGAAATAGATCAGGTTAAAGTACTTGCTGTTGTATCGCTTACCTTTCTTATAAAGGAATAAAAAATCTTTCCTCTTTCTTATCCTCTCTTGAGGCCTAAAATTTTCCTTCATTAAACAGCAATTCTTTTTTTCCCTTTTTTTCTTCGATTTTTGATAATCCGCTGTCCGCCTTTAGTTCTCATTCTAACTAGAAATCCATGATTCTTTTTTCTTTTTCTTTTGTTAGGCTGGAATGTTCTTTTCATTTTGATTCTTTATATTTTTAATCAAAGAGTATGTTAATAAACCTGTCTTTATCTGTCAAGCCAGAATTCTTTTTCAGAAACATTTTCATATCTGCAAAAAAGTAGAAACTTAACTAAATAAAAAAGATCAAGCGCGGTGATCGATTAACACATGTGAAGGGGAGCTAGATATCGGATTTAAAAGAAGGAGAGATCGAGGAACCTTATTTTCAATAATCCTGAATTGATCAATATTTTTTTTCATGATAAATAAGGCGTTAATTCAGTAAGTTAAAATTTGACTCTCTACTCCTTTTTTCATATAATTAATAAATATATGGAACCCTTTAAGATTGGAGATAAAGTAATTTATCCCAATCAAGGACTCGGCGTTATTGAAGATATTAAAGAAGGAGA
Source organism: Candidatus Aminicenantaceae bacterium (assembly GCA_041862375.1). GTDB lineage: Bacteria > Acidobacteriota > Aminicenantia > Aminicenantales > Aminicenantaceae > WVZL01. The sequence continues at coordinate 3,949 of JBGVTE010000051.1, read as the reverse complement.
CTATCAGGGGGAAAAATTTAAGATATATCATTTAAGGATTCCTTCCCCTAATACTCTGATTTTAATCCCATTTTCCAAAGCTGAAGAAATAGGTATAAGAAAACCAATCTCTCTGGATTCTATCGAAGATATATTTGAATTTATGAAAAACGGGACTGTTGATATCACAATGAACTGGAAGGGAAGGTATAAAGAGCATGTAGAACTGATGAAGACAGGGGCAATGGATGATATGGCATTTGTCTTAAAAGGACTATTCTACCTCAGCCTAATCAAACCTCTTTCTTTTCGGGAGAAAAGAATGATGGAGAAAGTAAAAGAGCTTATTATTACTGAAATCTCAGAAGTTTCAGCACTCCCTTCCTCTGTAATAGAACAGAAAGTCATGGAAAATCTATCGTATTGTTATAAAGATGTAACACCTGGAATTGATTCTTAGTTCATACCAGTATGCTTATCTCTGGCTTTATCCTTTTTATATTTTTTCTTTTACTTAGCGCTTTTTTTTCCTCTTCTGAAACTGCCTTTATCGCTTCGAGTCCGCATAAACTTGACCATCTAGAAGTTAAAGGCGATAAGCGAGCTAAGCTCGCCAAAAAATTATTATCGAGGATTGATTATCTTCTTGCTACAATCCTTATTGGGAACACTTTAGTCAACACTGCTGCAGCCTCAATAGCAACATTTATTTTTATCCTCTTTATTCCAGACAAAAATCAAGCAGTTCTGTTTGCAACCATCACTGCCACCATTCTAATTCTTTTCTTAGCTGAAATTATCCCTAAAACATATGCGGCGCAAAATCCTTTAAACGTGACTTTTCTTTTTGTTCACCCTCTAAGAATATTCATGATAATCTTCTATCCCCTGGTTAAAATTTTTACTTTTTTCTCCCGTTTGATCTTCCGGTCTTCCCGAGAGAAGATGGAAGGATTACTCGGTGCGTTGGATGAAGATGAGTTAAAAATTATGTTGACAACAGGCAAGATAAAGGAAGAGATGTCTTCGCTTAGAAGAAAGATGATCTCCGGGGTTTTAGACATTGGCTCCAGACCAATTAAGGAAATTATGATCCCCCGTCCTCAAATTAGAGCCATTGAAATAAGTTCGTCTTTCGAACATATAGTGAAAGCAGTTCTTTCATCTGAATTTTCCAGACTTCCTGTTTATAAAGGAAGATTAGACAACATCGAAGGCCTTATTCATGCTAAAGATATTATTCCCTATCTTATTGAAAAAAAAGAAATTAATATACATGATATTATACGAAAGCCCTTCTTTATTCCTGAATCAGCTTCAGTAGAGAAAGTCTTGCTCCAGATGCAAAAAAACACAGTACATCTTGCTTTTGTTGTGGATGAATTCGGTAACATGGAGGGAATTGTAACTCTCGAGGATATTATCGAAGAAATTGTTGGAGAAATTCAGGATGAGTATGATATCAAAGCTGAAGACTGGTTGAGAAAAGTTGAAAAGAATGTTTATCTTGTTAAAGGGGATGCTTCTATTAAGGATATCAATCAGAGGCTTCCTTTAGAATTACCTGAAAAAGTAGAATATACAACTCTTGCTGGTTTTTTTCTCTATGAATTCGGAAAAATCCCTCAGGAGAAAGATGTTATGAATTACATAGGGAATAAATTCGTTGTTGAAAGAATGAATAGACGTCATATAAGTTTAGTAAGAATTGTAATAAAAGCCACAAAGGGTGAAACTTCTGATGAAAATCATAGCCACTAATAGAAAGGCTTATCATAATTATGAAATTTTTGATAGATATGAAGCTGGGATCTCCCTTTTAGGAAGCGAAGTAAAATCTATACGAGAAGGAAGCATTAGCCTGAAAGAAAGCTATGCTGAAGTCAAGGGGAATGAAATTTTTCTTTTGAACTGCCATATTAGTCCATACGAGGCTGCTAATAGGTTCAATCATGAACCGAGGAGAGAAAGAAAACTCCTCCTTCATCGCCAAGAAATAAAGCGGCTGATTGGGAAGATAAGAGAAAAAGGTTTTACTCTTATCCCTGTAAAAGTATTAATTAATAAAAAGGGAAAAGTGAAGATAGAGATTGCCCTTGCCAAGGGAAAAAGGGCATACCAGAAGAAGGAGGCAATCAAAGAAAGAGATCTCGATCGAGAGCTAAGGGCTGAAATAAAGAAAAGATGGCGGTAATTTAGGAGCTGTTTTTTCTGCTTCAACATTTCACTCATACAATTATTGCCTATCTAACGACCTACTCATGAAATTTCCTTAGCAGTAAGCAGTATAAATCCATGTAAAAGATGAATTCAGAGGGAAGCTTGAGATAAGGAATGGGCCAGTTTAATGGCTTCGATTATGCTCTGGGGATTTGCTTTTCCCTGACCGACGATATCGAATGCTGTGCCATGGTCAGGAGAAGTGCGGATAAAGGGAAGGCCCAGAGTAAGGTTAACACCTTTTTCAAATGTCAGGAGCTTAAAAGGAATAAGGCCTTGGTCATGGTACAGGGCGATGACTATTTTGTCGGGTTGATTGATGGCTTTACGATAGACTATATCAGGAGGATAAGGACCGCTGATATTCAATCCTTCGTTCTGTGCCTTTTTAATAGCTGGGATAATCTCTTTTTTTTCCTCCGTACCTAAAAGACCTTCCTCTCCAGCGTGGGGATTTAAGCCAGCCACCAGGAGCTCGTATTTTCCTGACCGAATTCTTTCAATACAACGATGAATAATCAGAAAAAATTCCAGCAAATCCTTTTCTCTTATTTTTTCTAAAGCCTCTTTCAAGGGTAAATGAGAGGTGAAAAGAGCGACTTTTATTTTTTCAGACCAGAAAGCCATGATAGCCTGGGGATACTTTTGACGGAGATAGTCTGTATGGCCGCGCCACTGTAAGCCGGCTAACTCCCAAGATTTTTTCGAGATAGGAGCTGTAACGAGTGACTGGATTTTTTTTTGCTTTGCGGCTTCTGTACCTTCTTTGAAAAAGAGAAAGGAGGCTTCACCATTCTCTTTCGAAGGAAAGCCCTTTTTCACAGCTCTTAAGGTGCTGTGAACTTCATGCAGAGAAAATTCGTAATTAATTGACTGTTTAAATCTTGTTATAGGCTGGATGTTCAGTTCAATACCTAAATTCTTTTTTTCTTCCTTGATCAATAGAGAATTTCCAAAGAGAATGTAATGAGCCTTAGGAATTGAGTTTTTAAGAGAAAGGGCTTTTAGGATGACCTCAGGTCCAATTCCTCCTGGGTCCCCAAGAGTTATCCCAATCTTGGGAATCGTCATTTCTTAATTTTGCTTTTCTCTCTAATATCTTTATTGTCATTGAGTTTATATAAATATTTTATACTATTTTTATAGACAAGGAGATTTGGAGCATCAGTACGATTTAGCTTTATGCAGTTCTTATCATACCATTCGATGTACCCCTCTAAAATTTGACCATCCTGAAACACAACTGCCATGGGAGTTTTCTTATTCATCTGCTTGAGGTAATAATAGTTTTCAGCGTATGTTTCAAATTGGGGATGTGTTTTCTTTTTTGAAGATTCTTTCTGCATCTTCTCTTTGATTTCAGATAAATTTGGTCTGATAAGCTTCCTATTCATAGTTCTTTCTCCAAGCTTTAAGATAGGTAATTAAATTAGATTATGTTTGATTTAAATCATATCATCATTCTTTTTTGAATTCAAGGATTATTAGTAAAAATGAAGCATCTTTTTTTCCGTGATGAAAATTAAAATAGTCATTGAGCGATGGGCATACGGCTTGAAGGCACGCTCGCTTTGCCCCAGCGAGCCAAAGCGGCTCGATTCAGGCTTCGCTCTTCCTCCGGGGTCAGGCTTTGTCATTATGGTGAGCATTGGAATAGATTTTATGCTTTGAGCATCTTTTCGTAATAAAGCCTGACCCCAGAACCATGCCCGCTCAGCCTTCATACGACCTTCTTCACCGTATGCCCATG
>JBGVTE010000050.1:0-134960 GCA_041862375.1 Candidatus Aminicenantaceae bacterium | reverse complement strand
CTAAAATCTTAGGAGTTAAACCTACCACTTTGAATGAAATGATCAAGAGACTGAACATCGATATCAAGAAAATACAGGAAAACTGATCCCCCTCTACCATCCATAAATCATTTATTGATCATTACCACATTAAGAAAATTTTCCGGGTATTGCCCTGTCAGGATTTATTTTTATTTTCTCTGGTTTCTCATTCAATCTGAAATCAAACTCCTCCCTGACATTACTGATTATGACTTTTTTCCTGACTATCTCCCCATTCTCTTTCCACTCTATCCAGAGAGGAAAGACAAATTGCCCCTTTGTTTGCATGAATTTAAAATTCAGCAAGAATCCATTCTCATCCTTTTGGATAGAATGAAAAGTCTTAATATCAGGAAGTAAGTAAGAATTAAACCATCCGTTGAAGAAAACTCTTAAATCTCTTCCTGAAACTTTCTCCATAGAATTGATAAAATCCTTTGTCCGTGCTCCACGGTACTTATGGCTGTTGTAATATTCTTTTAATCCTCTAAAAAATAACTCATCTCCTAGCATCTCCATGAGCATATTCAAAACCAAGGAGGCTTTGTTGTATATGATGCTCTGATATGCCTCAAAATCATGATAGCTGAGGCGAGAACCCATGGTTATCGAACCCCATTTTGATTTTTTTTCTGTCCAATTAGAAAACTTCCTGAGGATATGAGAAAATATCCCTCCATTTCTTTTTGCTTTTAAATAGAGGACAGCTGAAAACTGAGCCAAGCCTTCGCTCAGCCACTGGTCATGATACGTAGACCAGGTAACTCCCTGTCCCCACCATTGGTGAGCAATCTCATGGGCAATAAAATATTCCTTCCAGCGGGAAAGATCAATAGGACTCTTAGAGCTAATTAAATATTTCCCTATTCTCCTCCGTTGAGGAAGCTCATTAATGACAATAAAAGAAGGGGGGCTATGGCCTCCGCTTAGAGACCACATTCTCTTGATTACACTTAGCTTCTCGTAGGGGTAAGGACCGAAACGGGTACTATAAAATTCAAGGATCTCTTTTACTTGTTCTAATGTTTCCTCTCTCTGAACGCGCACATTAGAGGAAACGTACATTTCAAGGGGAAGAGATCCATTTTCATTTTCTACCTTTGAAAACTTGCCGACTATGAAGGAAAGATATTTGACTGGATATTTAGTCTCAAAAATATAGACAGAATTTCCCATCTTTTCTATCAGCTCTACGCCATCTACATCGTTCAATGTTCTATGCTCTTTAAGCTCTCCGATAGCAATGCAAACATAATCAGGGGGAACTATGATTTTTAATCGGGCTTTAAAATAATCCACATCCGGAGGAGAAGGATACCAGTAAGCTGCCTGGCTGAAGAGATGGCTGTGGTATACAGCAGGAATCCCAATACTATCATCGAACTCAACTTGTGCTCCTGGAATAACATCCGCTGTTTGTTTTGGAGGTTTTAATTTTCCTCGATAGTAAATTTCGACCCTGTGAAATCTTTTCTTGGAAAAAGAACGTATAAGATAAATATACAGAATTTTTCTCAGTTTATCTTGTGTATAGAAAAGCTCGTTGCCCCCTTCATCAAAAATGCGGAGAATGTTAAGATCCGGGTGGATTTTAAGCTTTAAGCTATCCAAATAATCAACTTTTGTTTCAACCTCAATAATTGCTTTTCCAGAGAGGAAAGACTGACGAGGATTAAAATCAACATCAATCAGATACCTGCTGATATCGAACTTCTGGCTTAAGGAAATAAAAAGCTTATTCTCCTCACTCCCCCCCCTGGGCGAATAAAGATTGATCACTTTTTTTTCTTTCGATTCAATAAGGCTAACTTCTTCTTCGGTAAATGGAGAGTAGATATAAGTCAGAACTCCTACTCTCTCTCCCATAAACTCAAACACAGCTTGCTCACCCTGTGGGAGAAATGAAAGGAGTTCTCTACTGAGTGAGTTCTCGATTGTAAAGGAACGGGAGTAATGCTTCGAGAATATGGAATGAGCTTTATTAATTTCTGCCTGAGTTGTCGTTTTTGGCTTTTTGCCTAAGGTTTTCTCAATCTTGATGTTTTTCTTGAAAAAAGTATTGGAAAATCTGAGGTAAGCGTACGCCAGCTTATCTTCGAGAATTTCCTTTTTATAAAGCAGTTGCAATTGATGCTTCTCTTTGGGATCAGAGGGAGAAAAGCGTAGCCGGCCTTTTCCTAAGATTACGAGAGCTGTTTCTAATCCAGTAATGTTATCATAGAAAAGAAGAGCATCATCGAAGGAGAGTTTAATATCTGCATGTTTAACCTCTATATGCTTGACTCTCTCAATCTTGTCTGATGGAATCTTGAGCTTGTAAAGAATGCTGAGGTTTCCCGATACTCCCTTTTCTATTATCTGCCATCGCTCATCAACCTTCGTTAGGGATAGTTCCCATATTTCTACAAGAGCTGAGTAATCATTCTCATAGAGAACCTGAAAATAATCTCTGGATTTTCCTTCCATCTGCCTTTTACTTCCAGCACGATAGAGAGTAACTTTGTCCATCCTGAAGGTATTGAAAATGTTCTTTACAGTCCTCTCTTCTTTTTCTCTTATCTCAGGGGAAAAAGCACTCAAATAGGCGGGAATATTCTTATTTGCAAAGTTTATTTGTATCTGAGATATAAACTCATTGATACTTTCTACTTCAGAATTGGCGAAAGATTTGACTAAGAATAATATTAGAAAGAACAGGATAATTCTAGAAAATAACTGATATCTCATTTATTTATTTTATCAAAAAAGTAAAATTAATAGAATTAGAATAAAGAATTTTTATCTTCTCTCTCACAAGGCTAATCCTTGCAGCAAAAACTTCCAGCCTCACGTTAAAAACTAGCATTTTTCGTGCCAACAATAAAGAAAACCTCTTTACAACGATTTATAATTACCTCTTCTTATTACAACATAAATAATTCACTCTGAGAGAGAGAAAAGAGAGATTATTTTTATATATTCTGAGTTACGGAGTTAACAAAACATAGTATCACTGTAATCGCAGTTAAACTTCTTCTAAAAACTGAGATAAAACTGCGCTAAGAGGCCTCTTCTCTCCGACAAGAAAGAATGGAGAATAATATTTTTTTTGCAAAAATTCACAAGAAATATTTACAAAATGTAAAAAAAAATTACAAATTTCCACCTTGAACGATGCAGGGGGAAGTTACCGGATCGAGCTTTATCACGAAATAACGCCTAGGAGAAACATTGAAGTCCTCTGTTTATGTGGATAGCAAAGCCTGACCTCAAAAGAATTCTTGACTAAAAGGAGAAATATGCCATAATTTATTCATTCATTCTTAGGAGAAAATGCTATGCCAAAAAAAATTCATACTGTTATAGGTCATCATTACATTGTTGAAGCTTCTGGTTGTAAGCCCAAAATTATCGCTAGTGTTGAAAAGGTTCAACAAATATTAGTGAAGGCAGCAGAAATCGCAGGAGCCCAGGTCTGGTCAATTTCCTTCAGCAAATTTCCTCCACACGGAGTAAGCGGTGCCGTGGTTATTTCAGAATCCCATATTTCAACTCACACGTGGCCTGAGTATGGATATGTAGCATTGGATATATACACATGCGGAAGTAACATAGATCCGGAAAGAGCTGTAATCTATGCGCTGGAAGCTTTTGGAGCTTCCACATCCCATATCACTGAAATTACTCGTGGAATCGAAGAAGGCGACAAAATCTTCTATCACAGCTTTGTCACCTGGGAAGAGGATTTTGAAAAGGAAGAAGCAAAAAAATGATCATCGAATTTAGCATTGTTCCCATAGGAAAAGGAGAATCACTCTGTGAGCTTGTAGCAAAAGTAGTAGATATAGTAGATGCAAGCGGCCTTCCCTATAAACTCACAGCCATGGGGACTATTGTTGAAGGCGAATGGGACGAACTCACGGAATTACTTAAGGAATGTCACTTTAAGATGAAACAGTACTGTTCTCGAGTCATGACTTTTATCACCATAGATGATAGAGAAAAAGCGAAGGAAAGACTCGAGGGTAAAGTAGAGGATGTGGAAGAAATATTAGGTCGAAGGCTCAAAAAGTAAAAATTTAGACCTAAACACCTTACAGGATTACCTGAAATAAAAATTCTTGTCTGTTTTTTTTATCTAAAAATCTGGACGGGAGCTAAGCCATTCCCAAAGACCCTCTACCATGGAAAACGAAATCCTTCCTGTAACGACAAAAATTCTTGACAATATCAATTCATATCTGTTATAAGGTTGAGTTAATAATAACATAATTTTTTATCAATCTTAAAAAACTCTTTATCATACAAGGAGGATTAATAAATACAATAAATTACACTACCTTTTCCTCTCCCAATTCTCTAAACTCCTTAGGAAAAAATAAAATAGCTTTTCCGAGAATAAAAGAGGAAAAGAGAGTCACGTACAGATTTTCCCTAAAATCCTTCATAACTCACTGATTTCTATAATAATATAAATCTGGAGGAAGAACATTGGAGGCAGAGAATCTAGAAGTCGAATCATTCATATCAAAATATAATAACGAAAAAAAAGCATTAATAGCCATCTTACAAGATATTCAATCTAAATATAATTATCTCCCTCAAGAAGTATTGAGAATTGTCTCTAAATCCCTGGATATTCCTCTTATCGATGTAATTGGAGTGGCTACTTTTTATAGAGCTTTTAGTCTTGAACCAAGGGGAGAACATGTCATCACAGTCTGTTTGGGGACCGCTTGCCATGTAAGAGGGGGACCTAAGATCTTGGATGCATTTGAAAAAAAATTGAATATAGAAGCAGGCAACACCACAGAAGACAGACAATTTACCTTAGAAACTGTTGCCTGTCTAGGATGCTGCGCTATTGGTCCAGTAGTGGTAGTGGATGGTAATTACTACGCTCAAACAACTATTAAAATAGTCGATTCAATTCTAAAGAAGTACAGAAAAAAAGCGAAGTAGAATGAAAAATATAATGAAAATGCATTCAATCAATGATTTCAAACAAGCCATAGAAAGCCAAATCCAAAAAAGAAAATCTGAAGAGAACCCTGTTCTTACGGTCTCAGCCGGAACATGCGGTCGGGCAAGGGGATCATTGAAGGTAATCAAGGCTTTAAAAAACGCCATCAAGAAAAAAAAGTTAGAGGATAAAGTTAAGGTTAAAGTCACTGGTTGCCATGGTTTCTGTGAGGCAGAACCTAACATCATTATTCATCCCCACAATATTTTCTACCAGAAGATCGAGCCCAAGAACGCCAAAGATATTATTGCTCAAACTATTTTAAATAATAAAATTATAGAACAACTTTTGTATTTTAATCCGATTACAAAGGAAAAATATATCCAGGAGAATGATATTCCTTTTTATAAACACCAAAAGCGCATTATTCTCGGTGACAACGCCCTCATTGATCCCAAAGATGTAAATGATTATCTTTCCATCGGAGGATATAGCTCCCTCATCAAAGTTTTAAGCAAAATGTCATCAGAAGAAGTTATCAATGCTGTGAAACAATCTGGTCTTAGAGGAAGAGGAGGAGCAGGTTTCCCTACAGGAAGTAAATGGGAATTCACAAGAAAAGCAAATGGAAATACAAAATTTATAATATGCAATGCTGATGAAGGCGACCCGGGAGCCTATATGGATCGAAGTTTATTAGAAGGAAATCCACACCGGGTTTTAGAAGGAATGCTCATCGGCGCCTACGCAATAGGAGCAGAAGAAGGTTATATTTATGTTCGAGGCGAATACCCTTTGGCTGTGGAACATATTTCTTTAGCCATCTCACAAGCGAAAAAATTGGGACTTTTAGGAAAAAGCATCCTTGGAACCAGCTTTAATTTTCAAATCCACATTAGTAAGGGAGCTGGAGCTTTTGTCTGTGGGGAAGAAACAGCTCTGATTACTTCTATTGAAGGAAAAGTAGGCGAACCTCGTCAGCGTCCTCCTTTTCCTGCAGTTAAAGGTTTATGGGGAAAACCTACAAATATTAATAATGTCGAAACCTGGGCAAATATTCCTGTAATTATTGAAAAAGGCGCTGATTGGTACTCTAAAATTGGCATTAATGGAAGTAAAGGGACAAAAATATTTTCATTAGTTGGCAAAATAAACAATACAGGGCTTGTCGAAGTTCCAATAGGCATAACTCTGCGTGAAATCATATATGACATAGGAGGAGGGATTCCAGCTGGAAAAAATTTTAAGGCTGTTCAGACTGGCGGCCCTTCAGGTGGTTGTATTCCTGCTGAATTGCTCGACTTACAAGTAGATTATGAAAAACTTGCTGAGGCAGGAAGTATAATGGGCTCAGGTGGGATGATAGTGATGGATGAGAACACCTGTATGGTGGATCTGGCCAAATACTTCTTGAACTTTCTCCGCGATGAATCGTGTGGGAAGTGTCTGAGCTGCCGAGAAGGAATCCAGCGCCTGTGGGAAATATTAACCGATATTACAGAAGGACGTGCGACTAGGGAACAGCTTGATTTAGTAGAAGAGTTAGCCCGTATAGTGAAAGATGCATCAATGTGTGGGCTTGGTCAGACTGCGAGTAATCCTGTTTTGAGTACTTTGCGATATTTTAGGGACGAGTATGAGGTTCATATTAGAGATAAATGGTGTCCTGCATTAGTTTGTAAGAGGTTGATACCTACTCCTTGTCAAGATACCTGCCCTGTCGGCATAGATGTACCGAGTTATATTGGCTTGATTGCAAGGGGCAAATTCAATGAAGCAGTTGATTTGATTAGAGAAGATAATCCTTTTCCAGCAATCTGTGGACGTGTATGTAACCATCCATGCGAGTTAAATTGTAAAATGGGCGAATTTGACAAACCTGTTGCCATCCATTCACTTAAGCGATTTTGCGCAGACTATGTGTTCCAGAATGAAGGATATAAGCGACCATCCATACAAGGTAAAAGAGAAGAAAGAGTTGCGGTCATCGGGTCAGGCCCGGCAGGTTTAACGGCTGCTTATAATTTAGCACAACTAGGCTATAGAACTAATGTATTTGAGGCACTGCCAGTAGCAGGGGGGATGTTATCTGTGGGTATCCCAGCTTATCGTCTGCCAAAAGAGATAGTTAAGGCTGAAATTGATGCAATTTGTGCCCTCGGAGTCGAAATTAAAACTAATACACCGATCGGAAAGGATCTAAGCATAGATGATCTCAAACAACAGGGATATAAGGCGATATTCATTGCTACGGGTGCGCATAAATCACTAAAATTAGGATTGCCTAGAGAGGATGGATTGAAGGGCATTATTGATTGTGTAGCTTTCTTGAAAGATGTAAACCTTGGGAACCAGAAAAAGCCTGGGGATAAGATTGTTATCGTAGGAGATGATTACATCGCAGTAGACACTGCACGAGTATGCAGGCGTCTCGGCTCAAGTGAAGTAAATATAATTTATAAGAGATCAAAAGAAGAGATGCCTTTGGATGACTCAGAAATCGATCAGGCTCTTGATGAAGGTGTAAAGATACACTTTCTAACTATTCCCTGCAAAATATTAGGTAAAGAAGGAAAAGTAACAGGTCTGCAATGCATTCATACCCAACTTGGGGAGGCTGATATTAGAAGTCGGAGAGATCTCATTACAGTAGAAGGTTCCGAGTTTGTTATTGATGCCGATATAATAATACGAGCAGCCGGTCAAGCACCGGACCTTGCCTTTTTAGACCATATGTTTGAAATCACACAGTCAAATCTTCTTTCAATTGATCCCTGCACACTTCAAACAAATGTCCCAGGCGTTTTTGCCGGTGGGGATGCTGTAACTGGACCTGCGACAGTAATAGAGGCTATAGCTGCTGGCAAAAAGGCAGCTGCATCCATTGATAGTTACATCAGAGGTAAAAAGTTTGAAGGATATAAAAGGCCTAGACCTAGGATGCGGATTGAACCTATTCAATTGACAAAGGAAGAGGAAGAGCTAAAGCGCCCTGAGATGCCATTACTGAGTGTAGATAAGAGGCTGCAAAGCTTCGAGGAAGTTGAATTAGGCTACACAGAAGAAATGGCAATTTGTGAAGCGAAAAGATGCCGAAGATGTGATTTAGAGAAGTAAATGAATTTTAATAAAATTGATAGGATTTTAGAAAAGTTTAGCATGCAAAAATCACAATCAATCAGTATATTGCAAGATATTCAGAATGAATTCAGCTTCTTGCCCCTGGAGGTATTAAGGTATGTTGCAAAAAAATTAGGAGTTCCATTTAGTCTTGTGTATCATTTAGCAACTTTTTACAAAACTTTTAGCCTGAAACGGCGAGGAAGACATTTAATTAATGTTTGTCTAGGCACCGCATGTCATATAAGGGGAGGAGTAAGAATTTTAGAAAAGACTGAAAGAGAGCTAAACATAAAATCAGGATCAACAACCGTGGATTCTAAATTCAGCTTAGAAATCGTAAGATGTATTGGGTGTTGCAGTTTAGCTCCAGTCATAAGAATTGATGGGGACACCCACGGTCGATTAACACAAGAGAAAATACCACGTATGCTTAAGAAATATGAGTAATAAAAAAATAATAACCTTGAATGATCTAGAGTGTCTCAGAGAAAAGGGATTAAGCTTGATTTATCCAGACAAGACAAAGATCAGTGTAGGCATGTCTACTTGTGGTATTTCCACTGGAGCTCGAGAAGTATTACAATCCATTTCAAAAGAAGTAAAGAACCATAAGCTGGATTGTGTCCTTGGCCAAACCGGGTGTCTCGGATTCTGCCAAAAAGAACCATTAGTAGAGATCTTAGAGCCAGGAAAGCCAAAGGTAGTCTATGCTGAAATGTCTCTTAACAAAGTCCCAGAGCTCATATCAAACATTGCCAATCACAAAATTGAAAAAGAATGGGCATTATGCCAAATTATAGAAAGATACAGCCCAAAATTTCCTGGCATACCACTCTACCAAGATGTCGGATTCTTTAAAAAGCAGAAAAAGATTGCCCTGAGAAACTGTGGTTTCATAAATCCTGATAGTATCGAGGAATATATTGCTAAAGGAGGCTATTTCGCATTACACAAAGTACTTAATGGAATGAAACCAGAAGAAATAATAGATATCATTATCGAATCAGGGCTTAGAGGTAGAGGAGGTGCTGGATTCCCGACAGGTAAAAAATGGGAGATTACCAAGTCATCAAAGGGAAAGATTAAATATATAATTTGTAACGCAGATGAAGGAGATCCTGGCGCTTATATGGACAGATGCTTATTAGAAGGAGATCCGCATAGTATTTTAGAGGGAATGATAATAGGAGCTTATGCTATAGGAGTTGATACTGGATATATTTACGTCCGTGCAGAGTATCCGCTAGCCATCGCAAAATTCACGCAGGCGATTAAGCAGGCTGAAGAATATGGGATACTAGGGAAGGATATATTCAATTCAGGCTTTAGCTTCTCTGTAAAGGTAAATACAGGAGCAGGAGCTTTTGTTTGTGGGGAGGAAATGGCTCTTATCGCCTCAATTGAAGGTGGATGGAGCGGGCCGAGACCGAGGCCCCCTTTTCCTGCAGAAAGTGGCTTATGGAGCAGACCGACAAATATCAACAATGTTGAGACATGGGCTAATGTTCCTGTAATAATTGATAAAGGTGCACATTGGTACTCTAAGATTGGGACGGTGAAGAGTAAAGGCACAAAAGTATTTTCTGTAGTTGGAAAAGTGAACAATACAGGATTAGTGGAAGTACCTATGGGCATTTCCCTGAGTGAAATTGTTTATGAGATAGGGGGTGGAATTCTTAATAACAAGAAATTCAAGGCTGTTCAGACAGGTGGGCCATCGGGAGGTTGTATCCCAGGAAGCCTAATAGATCTGCCAGTTGACTATGAAAGATTGACAGAAGTGGGATCTATGATGGGCTCAGGTGGCATGATTGTAATGGATGAAAACACCTGTATGGTGGATGTAGCAAAATATTTTCTTGGTTTTCTTGAAGATGAATCTTGCGGTAAGTGTGTTCCATGTCGGGAAGGGATAGAGAAAATGCGAGAAATAGTTGCCAAGATTTGTAAAGGCGAAGGAGAAGTGGGGGACATTGAATTATTAGAAGATATAGCCGTGACAGTTAAAGAGACATCACTATGTGGCCTTGGCCAAACTGCAGCCAACCCTGTTTTAACTACCCTGAAATACTTTAAAAATGAATACGATGAACACATCAGAAACAAAAGATGTCCAGCGGGTGTGTGTGTTGATTTAATTTCATATTCAATCGATGCTAAAACGTGCACTGGGTGCGGGGCTTGTGTGCGTCCCTGTCCAACCAACGCTATTACTGGAGAGAAAAGGAAACTGCATAGCTTAGACCAGGAAAAATGTATTAAGTGTGGAGCATGCTATGAGACCTGCAAGTTCGATTCTATAATCGTAAAGTGAGGGAAAAATGATAACGCTCTCTATTGATAATCAAGAAGTTAGTGTTAAAAAGGGAGCGACCATACTTAAAGCATCCGAAAAACTTGGTGTAGAAATTCCCACACTTTGCTATCACGAAGGACTTCCCCCTTATGGCGCTTGCAGGCTCTGTGTTGTTGAGGTAATTGAGGAAAAAGGAAATCGAATAGTAGCAGCCTGTTCTTTCCCAGTTGAGGAAAGAATGAAGGTTGTAACTAATTCCGATAGAGTTCTGAAAAGGCGAAAGATGATTGTAGAATTTCTATTGGCAAGATGCCCGGAGGTAAAAGCAGTTAGCGATTTGGCTGATAAAATGGGTATTAAAAAGTATCGCTTCAAACCTAAGAATGAGGATTGTATTCTTTGCGGTCTGTGTGTACGTGTCTGTAATGAAATAGTAGGAACAGGTGCAATTGGATTTGTAAATCGAGGGAAAAAGTTGAGAGTAGATACTCCTTTTCACTTGGCCTCGGATGTTTGCATTGGTTGTGGAGCCTGTTCTTATTTATGTCCTACAGGTACTATTGAAATGGAATTGAATGCTGTGAAAAGATTCCGTGAGTTGCTTGGTAGTGAGCATAAATGTAGATATGCGCTCATGGGTTTAGTTTCTTATAAAGTTTGCTCCAATAATTATGAGTGTTGGAAGTGTAAAATTGACCAAAGAATTCGAGACACACTTGAAACACATCCTATATTTGCGGCAAAGGAGATAAAAACAGAAAAAGTAAAGAGATATCTCTCATTTTTAAAAAAAATTCAAGAGTAGCCGATTCGATGTGAATATGAGTAAGCTTAAGAGACTTGAACCACAGAAGACATCGGGGAAAAGTAGAACGAGATAAGGAGAGAAAATGATTACCATAAGATTAAATGGTGTGGATGTTCAAGTGGAAGAGTGGTGGACAATTCTAGAGGCTTGTAAGTTTTATGGGCTTTCTATTCCTACTCTTTGTAACAAAGAGGGCTTAAGTATCTATGGGGGGTGCCGTCTCTGTCTTGTTGAAATAGGCGAGGAACCAAAAACTAAGTTAGTCTCTTCCTGCACCTATCCTGTGGAAGAAGGTCTTATAGTAAGAACTGACACACAAAAAGTAATTGAAACCCGCAGAATGATGATAGAGCTCATGCTTTCTATTGCTCCCTACTCAAAAACTATTCAGGACTTAGCCTCAAAATTTGGAGTAAAACAAGTAAGGTTTAGGATCCGCAATGAAGAATGCATTCTCTGTGGCCTCTGTGTACGCATGTGTGCTGAGCAGATGGATGGCCGTGCTATAGGTTTCCAACACCGAGGACATAAAAGAAAAATCTCAACTCCTTTTGACATTCGCTCTGAAGAATGTCGCCTCTGTGGTGGCTGCATCTACATCTGTCCTGTCTGCCAGCTGAGATGCCAAGGACCCGAAGCAGATACAGCAATTTGCAATGCCTGTCTGACTATGGACCCGACTTGTTTAGATCACTACGATGAGCTTCAGTGCTGGATGTATGATGCTGGTCGCTGTGGAACGTGTGTCAGAGAAAAACCCGAAGAAAAGAAATCAGAAAAGAGTAAGTCTGCACAATAATGAGCTATACATTGTGTGAATTAGCAAGTATTTATTTTATTAATGAAGAAATAAGGAGGTATCCATTATGGCTTATACAAAACTCAATAGAAGTGCTGCTACCTTAACCAAGAACAGAACAGAAGGCTCAATCAGCCCCTTTAGTGGCATGTGTGTGACCTGTGTGGATGGATGTATTGGTATGTGCGAGATAGGAAAATCAGCCTATCGGGGCTCAGAAGTTATCTACCCTCAACCCTTTGGTATTATAACTTCAGCCTCTGAAAAAGAATATCCAGTGGACCTTTCTCATTTCAGTATCATGGGAACAGCAGCTGGCGCATATGGCGTAGAAGCTGATAGCGATAAAGCTACTTTTCCTAAAGTCTCTGTCGAAACAGCAATAGGACATGATAAAGGAATCAAACTAAAAGTTCCTTGTATCATTTCAGCAATGGGCTCCACTAACGTTGCAAAGCAGAATTGGGAAGGATTGGCTATTGGAGCAGCTCTCTCTGGAACAATTCTTACGATAGGCGAAAATGTCTGTGCCATGGATGATGAATCTGAAATAAAAAATGGAAGAATCATCCGCTCCCCTGATATGGAAACAAGAGTAAAGCTCTTTAAAGACTGGCAGGAAGATCATTACGGGACAGTTGTTGTCCAGGCAAATGTAGAAGATACGAGATTGGGAGTTCAAGAATACGCAATCGATAAGTTAGGGATTGAAGCTGCCGAATTGAAATGGGGACAAGGTGCGAAGGATATTGGAGGAGAAGTAAAGATAAAAAACCTCAAAAAAGCTCAGGAATTAAAGAAAAGAGGCTATATTGTCCTTCCTGATCCTGAAGATCCTAACATCATCAAAGCATTTGAGAAAGGAAGTTTTAAAGAATTTGAAAGACATTCTAGATTAGGTATGGTTGAAGAAGATAGTTTCATGCAGAGAGTCGAAGAATTAAGAAAAGCAGGAGCCAAATACGTATTCCTTAAAACCGGAGCATACAGACCCGCGGACTTAGCTCGTGCAGTAAAGTTCGCTTCAAAAGCCCAGCTTGATCTCCTCACGGTTGATGGAGCTGGAGGAGGAACAGGAATGAGTCCCTGGCGAATGATGAATGAATGGGGAATTCCCAGTGTGGAAATCTGGTCGCTGCTCTATCAGTATGTACATAAACTTGCAGAAAAAGGCGAGTACATACCTAATATAGTTGCTTCAGGAGGAATTACCTTTGAGGATCAGATATACAAAGCTCTCGCTTTAGGAGCTCCTTATTTTAAAGCTGTGGGCATGGCTAGAGGACCAATGGCTGCTACAATGGTAGGTAAAACCATAGGCAAAAGAATAAAAGAAGGACAGATTCCTGTTTACATCGAGCGTTTCGGAGATACAGCTGAGGAGATTTTTGTGACAGCTCCAGAATTGAAAAGAAAATACAGAGAAAGATTCAAGGAAATTCCTACAGGTGCAATGGGGCTCTATTCTTACTTCCAAAGACTCAGTCAAGGTTTACGACAGCTCATGGCTGGAAACAGGAAGTTCACTCTCGAATACATCGCTCGAGATGATATCGCAGCTTTAACACAAGATGCAGCCGCGATTAGTGGCATCCCTTACATTCTGGATGTAGATAAAGAGGAAGTTGATAAAATACTAGAGAGCTGATTAAATCATTACTTAATATCTCAAAGGCTTCACCCTTCTGGATGGAGCCTTTTTTTTATCTTCACCTTAAATGGCTGTTTTCCGGAATCAATCCCCAAACACCTTTAACGAGTTCCAGTTACATCTTCTCATCACAAAATTGGACACTCTTTTCTTTGTACCCTTTACGTTGCAGGATTCTTATGCTATAAATAGCTCTAGCTTAAAATGAGTATAGTAACTGTTGTCATCAGTCTTTTTGTTCTACTTTTCGCCATCACTATCCACGAAGCTTCCCATGGCTGGGCAGCCAATAAAATGGGAGATCCAACTGCCTTCAGCATGGGGAGAGTGACCCTAAACCCTTTAGCTCACATTGACCCAATCGGAACTGTTCTTTTCCCTCTTATATTAGTTTTAATAGGAGCACCTGTTTTTGGTTGGGCAAGGCCTGTTCCAGTTAATCCTCTTAATCTTAGAAATCCTCGCCGCGACAACCTCTGGATTTCAGCGGCTGGACCCGCCTCAAACTTAGCGGTGGCAGCACTTGCCTTGATAGGGATTGTGCTCCTTAAATTAATAAGCCCTAATGTAAGCTACTTTCTTAAAAGCTTCCTCCTGGGACAAGGAGCTCTTCCCCGCGGCTTTTATCCTCTAGAAGGACTGGCTCTCATTTTATTTTTTGCAGTATTAATCAACACCTATTTAGCCGTCTTTAACCTCATCCCCATTCCTCCTCTTGATGGAAGCGGAGTCTTAATGGGACTCCTCTCAGAAGAAGCTGCCCAAAAAATCGATCGTCTTCGTCCCTTCGGCTTTATCATCGTGTTGGGATTAATATACTTGGGGCTTTTACAACTCATTATCCTTCCCATCAGAGTTTTCATATACACAATAATATTCATGTGATATGATGGAAAAAAAGCAAAAAACTGTTCTTAGCGGGATGAGACCCACAGGTGCCCTTCACCTCGGTCACTTTGCTGGTGCACTGCGGAACTGGCTAAAACTACAAGATACATATCGATGCTTCTATACTATTGTCACATGGCATGCTTTGAGCTCTGAATACCAGAACTCTGGTGTTATCAAAGATTTCACCTATGAAGTAGCAGTTGACTGGCTGAGCATAGGTCTGGACCCAGAAAAAAGTGTTCTCTTCATTCAGTCAGAAATCAAAGAGCATGCTGAACTTTTCCTCCTGCTTTCTATGATCATTCCCCTTCCCAGGTTGCACCGTGTACCCACCTTTAAAGAAATGCAGAGAGAACTCCCTGACAAGGACTTAAACACTTATGGCTTTCTTGGTTATCCCGTACTCCAAACTGCTGACATCATCATCTATAAAGCAGATATCGTACCTGTAGGTGAAGATCAGGCATATCACATCGAATTGGCTCGAGAAATAACAAGGCGGTTCAACCGCTTTTTCAGGCCAGTCTTTCCTGAGCCACAAATACTCCTAACAGAAGTTCCAAAATTGGCTGGAATAGATGGACGCAAGATGAGCAAATCCTACGGCAACGCACTTTTCCTCAAGGATTCTCCAGATTTAATTCGCCAGAAAATAGCGACCATGAAGACAGATACCAGACGAAAACGGAAGAGTGATCCGGGCAATCCAGATGATTGTCCTGTTTTCACACTGCACAAAGCGTTTGTGGAAAAAGACAAAAGAGAAGAATTAGCTCAGGGATGCCGGACAGCCGGAATTGGCTGTCTTGATTGCAAAAAAGTAGTAATAGAAAGAATTTGTCAAATCCTTTCTCCCTACTGGGAAAGAAGGAAGAAATTCGAGAAAAAACCAAAACTTGTTTGGGATATTCTTGAAGAAGGAAACCAAAAAGCCCGAAAAGAAGCTCAAAAAACCATGGAAGAAGTAAGAGATGCCATAGGTATCTAAACCAATCTCCAATGTCTTGATGGAAAGTACAGATAGCTACAAGGTCAGGCTTGAAGTTTTCGAGGGCCCCTTAGACCTTCTTCTTTACTTGATAAAAAAGCAAAAAATCGATATTCACCATATTCCGATAGCCACCGTAACCAAAGAATACCTCGAATATCTGAATAAAAAGAAAAGGATAAACATCAACCGAGAAGCTGAATTCCTCTTTATGGCTGCCCTGCTTATTTACATTAAATCGCGAATGCTCCTTCCTCGCGAAAAAGTGATAAATGAAGAAGATCCCCGCCAACCATTAGTACATCGACTCTTGGACTACCAAAATATCAAGGGCGCTAGTGCAATTTTGAGAAAAAAAGAAGATGAAGAGCATCTTAAATGGAAGAGAACATCCCAGCCTCCCCTGCTTAAGGGGGAAGACCTTGAATTAGAGGAAGTTTCCTTGTTTGATTTGGCTGAGGCGTTCTTTTCTCTCATGAAACGAAGAGAGAGCCAGGATTTTAGAATCATAAAAGGTAAAGAATTTTCTGTCGAAGAGAAGATAAAAGAAATTCTGACAGAGCTTAAAAAGAACTCATTTCTCGATTTCTTGGATTATTTCTACCAGCAAGAATCACTCGAAGAAGCTCTCGTTTCTTTCTTTGGCCTGCTCGAACTTATAAAAACAAAAGTAGTCGTTGCTGTTCAAGAACAGCTTTTCCAAGCTATCAAAGTTTGGCTGACGAAGGATTACTACGCATGGCAAAACTAATGGACAGCAAGCTGAAGAATATTATTGAGGCCCTGATTTTCGTTTCAATCGAACCCTTAACCGAAGAGAACATAAGGAAAGTCCTTGAAGAATTCCCGCAAGAAGAAATTGATAAGGCTATCAGAGAGCTTCTCCAAAGCTTCAGTGATAATGAGAAGGGAATACAAGTCACTAACTCTGGAGGAGGTTACCTCTTTTCAACAAAGCCTGAATATGACTCATGGATAAAACGACTCCTTCATATTGAAAGAAAAAACAAATTATCTTCTGCTGCCATTGAGGCCTTATCAGCCATTGCATACCACCAGCCTATCACACTGGCTGAAATCTCAGCATTGAGAGGCGTGGATTCTTCCCACACTCTTAAAACTCTTCTTCAAAAAAAGCTCATTAAAATTGTGGGAAGAAAAAAATGCCCTGGAAAACCTCTAATCTACAGAACCTCTGAAAAATTTCTTACATATTTCGGCCTCAACAGTCTAAACGACTTGCCTACTCAAGAGGAAATTTCAAAAATTTTGGAAGAGGAGAATAATTTTGAAAAATGAATCATCATTTTCATTAAAATATATATTCTTAACGCTATTTTCTTCTCTCGTGCTTTATTGCTCTTTCTCTTGCGGTCCCAAAGCCATAAAAATTGAAGGCCCTCCTTCTGATCCCCATCAGCCTTTCAACTTCAAGGGAACAAAAGGTATGGTTGTTGCTGCCCACCCGCTTGCTGCCAGAGCGGGCCTACAAATGCTCAAGGAAGGAGGTAATGCAGTAGATGCTGCCATTGCCACTTCTTTTGCTCTCAATGCAGCAGAACCCTTTGCTTCAGGAATTGGAGGAGGTGGATTTATGCTCATCTACCTTGCTCGAGGGAAAAAAGCTACAGTAATAAATTTTCGAGAGAAAGCGTGTAGGAATGCCTTCCCAGAGATGTTTCAAGAAAACGGAAAAATCAATCAAGAATGGAGAACTGCCCATGGCCTGGCCGTTGCTGTGCCTGGAGCGCTTGCTGGCTGGAAATATGCACTTGAAAAATACGGAACAAAAACCCTAGCCGAAGTAGCTAAAAGCGGTATCGAGATAGCCGACAACGGTTTTGTAGTAGGACAGACTTTTAGCAGAATCAACAAAGATGAATTCGAGAAACTGATTAAGATGGCAGGAGAGGAAACGCTGTATCTAAATAACGGATTTCCTTACGAACCCGGTGATTACTACCGCAATCGACGATTAGCTAAAACATTAAGACAGATTGCTTCAAAAGGAATCGATGAATTTTATAGCGGAGAAATTGCAAAAAAGATCGTCCAAGCAGTACAAAATCATGGCGGAATCATGACCGATGAAGATTTGTCCTCGTATAATCCACAAGAACAAACTCCTCTGAAAGGAACATACAAAGGCTGCACTATCTATACCATTCCGCCTCCAAGCTCCGGAGGCCTTCACACGATTCAGCTCCTCAACATTTCGGAAAACTGGCCTATAAAAAAATGGGGACATAGTTCCTTTGCTTACATTCATCATTTCAGCGAAGCCCTCCGCTTTGTATTTGCTGATCGAGCACATTATATCGGGGATCCAGAGTTTGTCAAAATTCCTGTAAAAAACCTTATATCAAAAGAATATGCAACTCAAATTGTGGGGAAAATAAAGCCAGACCGCGCTCTTGACTTCTATCCATACGGCGAATTCGACGAAATCCAGATTGATAAAGGCAATACAACCCACCTCTGTGTCATCGACAAAGAAGGGAACATTGTTTCCTTAACCCAATCGATAAATTACTTCTTCGGCTCAGGAATTATCCCAGAAGATACAGGATTCATTTTGAATAATATAATGCCAGACTTTTCCACTAATCCGCAATCACTGAATGCACCACGTCCACATCGAAGGCCGGTAAGTTCTATGGCTCCTCTCATCATTTTCAAAGAAGGAGAGCCATTTCTCGTACTAGGATCGCCAGGAGGGTCAAGAATATTCTCTTCTCTCACCCAAATTATTATCAATATAATCGACTTTGACATGTCCCTTGATGAAGGCATAGAAGCTGCTCGTTTTTTTTCCTATTCATCTAATGGAGAACCTCGATCCATTTCTGTCGAATCACGTGTAAGCAATAAAATCATAAAATCTTTAAAAGAAACTGGCCATAAAATAACTGTCAGGGAAGCCTACGATAAGTATTTCGGCGGCGCCCAAGGAATAATGATACTCAAGGGGAAAAAAATTATTCTTGGTGGAGCAGACTCCAGACGGGATGGAGCCGGAGCAGGCTACTAGCTTCTAAGGTGTTTATTTAGGAGAAAGACAATGAAAAAATATTTATCTGGAATAGTACTTGTTTCCTTTTTTTTCACCCAAGGAGCCTTCTCTAGAGGAGCGCAGAAGGAAGCAATCTTGGAACAACCTCTACTCATTACCTCGGCTGGTCAGAGTGCTGAAGTACAATTAGCCTCCATATTAGCCAAACGAGCAGGATTATCTTACAATCTTTCCAAGCTCGCCACTGAAAAAGATCTAGAAAACTTCAAAACCCTTGTTCTTGTTCTCGGTGCAAGCATGAAAGGACTGGGAGCAGCAGGTCTAGATACGGCTAAGGAAAAAGTAAGAATTAAAAAGCTCATCGAGGAGGCAAAAAAGAGAGAGATTTCCATATTATGCTTGCATCTCGGAGGGGAATCTAGAAGAGGCAAACTTACAGACGAACTGATCGCTGACTTCCTTCCTGTGGCCACAATGGTTATTGTTGTTAAGTCAGGAAACAAGGATGGTATATTCAGCACTATATGCAAAGAAAATAACATTCCATTGGAAGTAGTTGAAAAGACTTCTCTTGCTCTTGAGCCTCTCAAGAAAGCCTTTAAAAAGTAGCCTAATCTGTCCTAGCTAAGCACGCACAGCTAACTCGAGACGAATATAAGTAACTCAGTAATACTAAAACTTTATAGCTCAATTAATACATAAAAATAGAGAATAAAAGGAAGCAAGATAGAAATAACTTTCCAAAATAAAGAGCTAAATTAATTAGATATAAATAAGATAATCGAGAATAATGCCTGAGTACACAGTCTTTTTCATCATGTTGGCCTTTTTTGTAGTGCTGGCCATGGCTTTAAAAATACCTATCGGGATTTCACTTGCATTCTCGGCTTTGGCGGGTGCACTGGTTGGAGGAGAAGGGATAGCTTTAAGGCACCTTGTTGAAGGGAGCTTTAGCTATTTTGACACTATTCTCCTCATCGTTACCGCAATGATCTTCATGAAAGTACTGGAAGCCTCAGGAATATTAGATACTATCACAGCGTACCTCCTCAAGGCTTTCTACAGAAGAAAAATCCCTCTGCTTTTAACAGTGATGGTGGTGATAATGTTCCCGGGAATGATTACAGGCTCTTCAACTACAGCAGTCCTCAGCACGGGAGCATTGGTTGCTCCCGTTTTGATGAAACTCGGGCTCTCTAGAGTCAAGACTGCAGCGCTTATTGCCATGGGAGCTATCCTCGGGATGATTGCACCTCCAGTAAACATCCTCGTAATGATAATGGGGGCGGGAGTTGATATGCCCTATGTTGGCCTAACCCTTCCCCTTCTGATTATCGTCGTACCTTTGGCAATAATCATATCACTCTGGCTTGGATACAAAGATATTACAATCATTGCCCGTGAGCAAATGATAGCTATCCTGCCTGAATCATTTTCCCATAAATACGGATTCAGGTTATACGTTCCCTTGATTGTAGTGCTCGTTTTATTGATGGGTCAGAGTGTACTTGTTAAGATAATGCCTGATATCGGAATTCCAGCCATCTTTCTTTTAGCAAGTCTGGTTGGAACCTTTTGCGGTCGTCCTTTTAACTTCCTAAAAATTACCCAGAAAGCAATAGAAGAGGCCTTGCCCATTCTCTGTATTCTTGCAGGAGTAGGAATGTTCATCCAGGTAATGACACTAACTGGAGCAAGAGGCTGGATAGTAATCTCCTTCCTCTCTCTCCCAGCTCTCCTTCTCTATTTTGGTATTGCAGTTAGCATGCCTTTGTTTGGAGCGGTCTCTGCCTTTGGCTCTGCTTCAATCCTGGGAGTTCCCTTTATCCTGGCACTTATAAACAGAAATGCTGTCATTACTTCCTCTGCCCTTTCAGCTGTAGCAGGCCTTGGAGACTTGATGCCCCCTACAGCTCTAGCTGGTATTTTTGCAGCTCAAGTTGTTGGTGAACCAAATTATTTCAAAGTCCTTCGTTTTTGTCTCATCCCGGCTCTCTTTGAACTCGGCATGGGAGTGGGAATTTTGCTCCTCGCTCCTCTCCTAGATAAAATAATATAAAGAAAATGATAAGAATCATTTATCATATTATTGTGCTTTATTTAGCCTTGAATTTTGTCTATTATCTCTTCCGCGAGAAAAAATTATGGAGTCAGGTTAGCACAGCCATTGTACTTGTCATGTTCCTTCTCCGCCTCTTTCTGATTAAATAAACAATGAAAAACGCAAAAGGAAATAGAGTATCTGCTCTGGTTCTTCTCTGCCTTACTCTCACCATCTGCTATTTCTCTAGCAAATTATTCCGAAAAATGCACCAATATGAATTAATCTTTCCGAGTGTTGCCCTTACATCCAAAGAAAGCTTAAGTTCGTACTTTCCAGACCTTAAGAACACAAAAGGCGACAGCGATGTCTACATCTTCAAAGGTAAAGAAAGAGGAGGAAACGTGCTCATACTGGGTGGAACTCATCCCAACGAACCAGCAGGATTCATTACTGCTGTTGTCCTGATCGAAAACATCCATGTAACAAAAGGAAAGCTCATCGTTGTTCCCCGGGCTAATAACAGTGGCTTCACTCATAGTGAACCTCAGGAGGGAAATCCTCAAAGATTCTCGCTAAAGACAACTGGCGGTATAAGATGGTTTCGCTGCGGTTCTCGTCTCACAAATCCCATCCACCAATGGCCTGATCCAGCATTGTACATAAACCCTGCAGGCCAGAAGCTCTCAGGACCTGAAATCCGCAATCTCAACCGTTGTTATCCTGGGAGAAAAAAGGGTAATCTTACTGAGAAAATAGCTTATGCGATTATGGAACTTATCAAAAAGGAAAACATTGATTGTGGCCTTGATTTACACGAGGCTGCGCCAGAATATCCTGTTATTAACGCTATAGTTTTCCATGAAAACAGTACAGATTTAGCTGCCTTAGCTCTAATGGAACTTCAGGATAAAGGTCTCGAATTTCGTCTCGAATCATCACCCCCAAACCTGAGAGGTTTGAGTCATAGGGAATGGGGAAATTACGCTCACATCAAAGCAATTTTATTAGAAACAGCCAATGCTTCTCACGGCAGACTTAAAGGAAAAACTTCTCCTTCTCTAATTATTGAGGGAAAAGACAAAAACTATGTCAAGGCAGCTCACCTGGGACGCCTCTTCGTTCCATTTGATGAGGAAGGAATTCCCCTTAAGACAAGAGTCGCTCGACACCTCATTGCTCTTAATGTTCTTATATCCAGTTTTAATGAGCTTGATACAGAAAAATCGATTGAAATAGAAAACATTCCATCCTTTCTTCAAGTCAATCAAAAGGGAGTGGGATATTTCCTTAGATCTCCAAGTCAACGCTAAGTTAATGTCACACTTATATTTAGAATTGACAAAAGGTGTCCAACTAATATAGTATTATTAATTATCCTCTGGTTTTCCTAACATAGAATGGAAGTCATTGTTGCTAAAAATTGTGGTTTATGCTACGGAGTCAAGAGAGCTTTGAAAATAGCTAAAGAAACAAGACGTAAAAAAAAGGGAAAAGTTTTTACATTTGGAGATTTAATCCACAATCCTCAGGTTGTAGCAGATTTAAAAATGCAAGGCATTGAACCTCTCGAAAACCTGGATGAACTTCAAGAAGGAACTATCATTATAAGAAGTCACGGAGTCTCGCCAGAAATTTACAAATTATTAGCCAACAGAAACATTGAAATAGTCGAAGCCACATGTCCTATTGTCAAAAAAATTCAAAGATTAGTTGAAAGATTAGCCAAAAAAAAAGAAGAAATTATCCTCGTTGGCAACAAAGATCATCCGGAAATAAAAGGACTTATAGGATACAGCAAGAATAAAGGTATTATCGTTGAAAACATAGCTCAGGCTAGGGGTCTGCCTCACAGAAAAAAGAGAGCTGTTCTTGCCCAATCTACTCAGGACTTGCATCTTTTTGAAAAAACAGTTGCTGTCTTAATCGAAAGAACAAAAGAGTTAGAAGTTTACAATACTATTTGTCTCTCTACCCAAACTCGTCAAAAATCAACTTCTAAACTCGCCTCCCAGGTAGATACTCTTTTTATAGTGGGAGGAAAGAACAGTTCCAACACTAATAAACTCTTCCATATATCTAAAAAAATCTTATCTAACACTTATTTTGTTGAAAAAGCCGAGGAAATTACTCCTGAAATTCTGAAGAACGCCAAGAAAATCGGAATATCAGGGGGAGCATCTACACCACCTGAAGCTATTGAAGAAGTTGTAGCAGAAATCAAAAATAGCTTCAAACACCAATCACAAAGGGAGAATATTGTCCAATGTCAGAGCTAACAAAAAACCAAGAAAAAGAAGAGAAATTATCCTCTGAAGACTACCAAAGCTTACTGGAAATGTACCAGTTTAATGCCAAGGAAATTGCCCCAGGAAAAATTATCAAAGGAAAAGCTATTAAAGTAACCGCAACCCATATCCTAGTGGATATTGGTTTCAAATCTGAAGGTATTATTCCTATCGAAGATTTTATGAGCGGTGACAGAACAGTTCACGTTCGCGTTGGGGACGAAATTGAAGCAACTTTGGAGAGGACTAATCTGAAAGAAGGCTATCTTATTCTTTCCAAGAAAAAAGCAGATCTCCTTAAAGCTCTTAATAACCTGGATAGAGCTTACACCCGAAATGGATGGATAAACGGAAAAGTAGTAGAAAAAATAAAAAACGGGTACTCTGTTGACGTCGGAATAATAACTTTCCTTCCCGATTCTCATGCCGATATAAGAACAGTCAAAGAACCTGGGGAACTCATCGGAAATGAATACAAATTTAAAGTAATTAAATTCGACAGAAAAAATGAAAATGCAGTTCTTTCCCGAAAGCTCTTCCTTCAGGATGAGCGAGAGAAAGGAAAAAGACGAGTTTTTAGCTCTATAAGGAAAGGACGAAAAGTAAAGGGAGTGGTCAAAACACTTACCAATTTTGGAGCTTTCATCGACTTAGGAGGCATGGAGGGCCTTCTCCATGTATCTGATATGTCATGGGGAAAAACTAATTCCCCTAAGGATATCTTTCAAGTAGGACAAGATGTAGAAGTAGTAGTTCTCGACTTTAACGAAAAAGAGGAAAAAATCTCCCTTGGCTATAAGCAGCTCTTTCCAGACCCTTGGAAAAATATAGAGGAAAAATATAAAGTGGGACAAAAAGTAAAGGGGAAAGTGGTAAACCTAACAGATTTTGGAGCGTTTGTAGAGCTAGAAAAAGGCGTAGATGGCCTTGTTCACGTTTCAGATTTGACCTGGTCCCGTAAACTTGTCCATCCCAAGAAAGTCCTTAATCCTGGTGAAGAAGTTTTTGTAACAATTCTAGTTATAGATCCCGCTAATAAGAGAATTTCTTTAGGACTTAAGCAGGTTACACCACACCCCTTAGAGCTCCTGAAACAGAAGCACAGTCCTGGTTCTCGCATTAAAGGAACAATTACGAACATCACAGATTTTGGGGCCTTTATAGAAGTCGAAAAGGGAGTCGAAGGGCTCATTCATATTTCTGATATAAGCTGGGAAAAAATTAAACATCCTTCCCAAAAACTTAAAATAGGTCAAGAAGTTGAGGCCGTTGTTTTGAACATTGATGCTGAAAAGCAAAAGTTATCTCTGGGAATTAAACAACTGGAAAAAGACATCTGGGAAGATTTCTTTGGACGTCAAAAAACAGGAGACTTGGTTAAGAGCAAAATAGTACGTCTCACAAAATTTGGAGTTTTTGTGGAAATAACTCCAGGAATCGAAGGAGTGATCTTCCTCTCTGAACTCGATGAAAAGAGAATTGAGGATCCATCTGAACATTTTTCTGTTGGAGAAGAAAGAGTTGCTAAAATTATAAAAATGGACCCTAAAAATAAAAAAATATCCCTCAGCTTTAAACAGGCACAGCTGGAAATACAGAAATTAGAGTATCAAAAATATTTGCAAAGCCAAGATAACAAAATGACTCTGGGGGATATCATGAAAGATCAAATCAAGATGATCCCCAAACCAAAAGAGAAAGCAAATGAAAAGGAGGAAAAAAGATGATAAAAGCAGACCTAATCAACATAATATCTAAAAAAATGGATATTTCTAGACAAGAAGCAGAAACCGGTGTTAATCTTTTCTTTAAAACCATTAAAGAAGCTCTCTTCAAGGGTGAAGAGATAGAGTTAAGGGGATTTGGTAGCTTTCGCTTTCGACAGAGAAAACCTCGCTCTGGAAGAAATCCTCGAACAGGAGAACCGGTTAAGGTTCCCTCAAAAAAAGTTTTATATTTTAAGCCTGGCAAGCTCCTGAAAGAAATGATTAATAAGTAATGGAATATATATTTGCTCCTTGGAGGGAAGAATACGTAAAAAAATTGAGCAAGATGAACGAATGCATTTTTTGTCAGGCTCTCAAATCAAAAGACAGCAGAGAATCTTTAATCCTCTACAGGGGACGCTACAATTTCATTCTCCTCAACAAATTTCCTTACACATCAGGGCACTTAATGATAGCACCCTACAGGCACCTGGCCTCTTTCGAGCGAGCTAAAAAAGAATATACAGATGAAATGATAGCCCTTTTAAAGCTCAGCCTTAAAGTACTAAAGAAAAATTATAAGCCTCATGGATTTAACACAGGAATGAATCTGGGCCACAGTGCAGGTGCAGGAGTAGCAGATCACTATCACCTTCATGTCATCCCCCGCTGGATTGGAGATTCGAGTTTTATGCCTCTCGTAGGAAACACAAAAGTGACTATTCACGATTTGGCCACATCCTATAAACAACTTCATCCTCTATTCCAGAAGGAGAAAAACATACTGAAAAAAGGGAACGGTTGACAGCTGCAACAAGTCCCTCTTTGCATTTTAAAAGAAGAATAACAAATAAGAAGACATTGTAAAAAATGGATTTTGAATTCACAGAAGAACAAAATTTACTCCAAGAAATGGTCAGAGAATTTGCAAAAAAAGAGATTCTTCCCCAAGTTAAAACTTTGGAAGAAAAGAGCATATTTCCTCGAGATATCTTAAAAAAATTGGCAGCTCTAGGAATCTTAGGTATGACAGTGCCTCCTGAATACGATGGAACAAGAACAGACTGCCTCTCTCTTATCCTTGCCCTGGAGGAATTAGGAAGAGTCTTACCATCATTGGCCGTGATTGTCAGCGTCCATTGTTCTCTCTTCTGCTACTCAATTTTAAAATTTGGAACAAAGACACAAAAAGAAAAGTATCTTCCTAAAGCTGCCAGGGGAGAAATATTAGGCGCCTTCTCTCTTTCCGAACCAGAAGCTGGATCCGATGCAATAAATCTAAAAACAAAAGCTTTAAGAAAGGGAGAGAGTTATTTTTTAAACGGGACTAAATCATGGGTCACAACAGGGAGCGAGGCAGATGCTCTCGTTATTTTTACTGCTGCTGATACAGAGTCTACAAAAAAGAAGCTGAATGCTTTTATTGTTGAGAAAGATTTTCCTGGAATCAATATTTCCAAGATAGAAGAAAAAATGGGGCTCCATTCTTCACTGACGGCAGAGATTACTTTAGAAAACTGCAAAGTCCCTCGAGAAAATTTATTGGGAGAAGAAGGAAAGGGAGCACCTATCGCCTTTAGTTGTCTTGATCATTCTCGGATCGGCATAGCTGCTCAAGCCGTTGGTCTTTCTGAGCGGGCCGTTGAAGAAGCAGTGAAGTATGCTAAACAAAGAGAATCATTCGGAAAAAAAATAGCTGAATTTCAAGCTCTTCAATTCATGATTGCTGACATGTCAATCCTTCTTGACGCAGCTCGACTGTTAACCTACAAAGCTGCTTACTCTTGCGATAAAGGAAAATCCTTTACTAAAGAAGCATCAATGGCAAAACTTTTCGCCTCAGAAGCAGTTAACAAAATAGCTTACCTTTCATTACAGATCCACGGTGGCTACGGTTATTCAAAGGAATTCCCGATAGAGCAGATTTACAGGGATGCCAGGGTTCTTCCCATCTATGAAGGAACCTCTGAGATTCAGCGTTTGATTATTGCTCGAAATCTTCTTAAAGAATTTTAGTTTGTCTCGTTTGTCTCGTGTGAAATAATTTTTTAAAATAATAATTGATTGCTTCTTTAATCAGCCAGACAAACTAAATAAATAAGAAAAACAAGATAAACGAAAGCAAGGTGATATCATGCTAAAAGCAATGAGAAAAAACGTTAAACAATTGGCACCCACCTTATGGCTTGTCATTGCTGCTTTTATCATAGCTATATTTGCAGTGTGGGGCGGAGCAGGCCGTCTCGGAGAAGCAAGGGGAGCAAACATCCTCGCTTCTGTAGGGAAAGTAAAAATTTCTGCTGATCAATACTTCCAGAATTTAAGGCAAAGGCTTGAATTGATGAAAAGAGAATTCAAAAGCCTTGATAGAAAACTTATCGAGCAGCTTGGGATTCCTCAACAGGTCTTGGAGCAAATGATACAGCGCACTCTCCTCTCTCAAGCAGCAAAAGATTTGGGTATCGATGCCTCAGCCGAAGAGATCCGCGAAAAAATAATGAGCTACCCCGTATTCCAACAGGATGGAAAATTTATCGGTTTTGAAAAATACAAGCAAATCTTAGAGTGGAATCGGATTTCCGTAAGAGAATTTGAAGAATCCTTACAAAAAGAGGTAATTCTGGATAAAGTTGTTCAAATCCTTACAGCAGGGATCTCTATTACCTGGGAAGAAATCTGGGAAAACTATAAAAAAGATAACGAAAGTGCCCGGCTTGAGTATGTTCTTATTGAAAACGATCAGATAGAAATCGAAGATGAGATAGACCTCCTCGAAATTCAGCAGCACTTTGAGGACAACAGGGAAAAATACAAAATTCCAGAAAAAAGGGCTGGTGAATACATCTTCTTTAAAACAGATGAATTGAAAAAAGAAGTAGAATTGACTGAGCCAGATATCGAGAAATACTACGAAGATAATATTTCCCAGTTTGAAGAACCAGAAAAAGTGAAAGTAAGCAGGATCTATCTCTCCTTCGAAGATAAAGAAAAGCCAATGATTTCAGCCCAGGCAAAGAGTATCTTGGAAAAGATAAAGCAAGGGGAAGATTTCAGCGAGCTGGCAAAAAAATACTCCAAAGACGAAAAAGCCAATGACGGGGGGGATTGGGGTTTTTATGATTGGAGAAGACTATCCTCTACTGAGAAGCAAGAAATTGAGAACCTATCTCCAGGGGAAACATCTTCCGTACTGGAGCTTGAAGATGGCGTTTCACTGCTCAAGGTCACAGAAAAAGAGCCAGCCATCGTCAGACAATTTGAAGAAGTTAAAGAAAGAATTAAAGGCATACTTGAGGAAGAAAGGGCCCGGAGTTTGGCTAGCGAACGGATTACTAAAATCGAAAAAAATGCACGAAAAGAAAAAAGCCTAGATGTTGCTGCTCAAAAAAATAACTTAAAAGTAAGGCAAACGGGATCCCTCAAGAATGGAGAAGCCATAGAGGATATCGATCCTTCTGGTTCCATAAGCAGGATACTCTTCGAACTCAAGGAAAAGGAATTATCCTCTCCTATCTACACCTATACCGGCGTTGGCATTGCCCAACTTGAAGTGATTGAGCCTCCACGAATTGCAATTTTTGAAGAAGTAAAAGAAGATGTAAAAGGGGACGTGATTAAAATAAAAAAGAAAGAAAAAGCTCTTGAAATAATAAAAAAGGCAAAGGCACAGCTTCCCAGACTTAGCTTTGAAGAAGTAGCGGAAAAATACAAACTTGAATACAAAACAGCTGAAGAACATAAGCGTGGCCAATATTTAAGTGTCATCGGTGAAAATGAAGAAATCGACAGCCTGTCATTCTCACTTCCTCTCCAACAAACAAGTGAACCCCTAGAATTCGAAACAGGCTATGTGATGATTAAAGTACTTGGAAGAAAAGAAGTTACTAAAGAGGATTTTGAGGAGAAGAAGGAAGAAGAGAAGGAGAAGATTTTGGAGATGAAAAAGAATAAGCATCTCCAATCATACCTCGAAAAACTAAGGAAGGAGAAAGGAGTAAAGATAAAATACGATATATTCCTCAAATTGAATTCTGATATACTCTCTAGGTATGGGGGAGAAAGCTAAATATATTTCAATCGGCAATCCTAACTCCGATCCAGCCATTCTAATACTCTAATTAAATGGAAAGAATGATGAAAATGAATAAACTCTTTCAAGCTGCAGAAAAAGCCATTAAACACTCACTCCGGCTACGCAAAGGTGAAAGCTTCCTGCTTGTAACTGATAAAAATAAAATAGAGATTGCTGAGTCACTGGCATACTGGGCCAAAGAAGTTGGAGCCGAGACAACAACTTATTTGATGACAGAAAATCTCAGGCCAATCACTAAGCCTACTAAACTCCTGATGGAAATTGCAAAAAAGGCTACAGCAATAACTTACATGCTCGAGGCGAGAATTGAAGAAAAATCCTTTAGAAGCTACCTCGTCAAGGTAGGAATAGAACATAGCCGGATCTGTATGATGCCTGGCTTAACGCGTGAAATGATGGAGCGCTTAGTAAACATTGATTTTAAGGCAATGGATACATTCACAAAGAAAGTCATAAAAGCATTAAAAGACGCAGATGATATTTGCATTGAAAATCCTCAAGGAACTCGCATTGAATTCAGTGTTAAAGGTAGAAAATGGATTAATGACAACGGTGACATAAGCCGAAAAGGAAAACATGGAAACTTACCAGCAGGAGAATGCTTCACTGCTCCAGTAGAGGAGGCCTTCTGCGGAAGATTGGTAATCAGTCTAATCGACGACAAGCTCGGTCAAGGGATAATGGAATTTGACAAAGGAAAGCTTGTCCAATTCAGGGGAAAAGGAATCGAAGCTATCATTAAAAACATTGGAGAGGATGAAAGCGGCAGAATAATCGGGGAATTCGGCATAGGGACGAATCCTTATGCCAGGGTCACTCCCAACTTGCTGGAAGCAGAAAAAGCCTTCGGAACCGTTCATTTTGCCATAGGCGATTCTTACGGACTAGGGAAAAATAAAAGCCGGCATCACTACGATGCTTTAGTTAACGAAGTCACTATAAAAGCAAAAGGAAAACTAATCGCAAAGAACGGGAAATTTCTTATCTAGGAGACATCATTATGAAATTAAAAAAATGTGTATCTCTTTTAATAATCATAACCATTATATCTTCTTTTTCTCTTACAGCCTCAGAAACAATTCCTTCCCCTGAAGAAGTTCTCGGCTTCCCCGTCGGCCAAGACTTCAAGCTTGCCAGCTGGTCCCAAATCCTTTCATATTTTGACATGCTGTCTTCTGCCTCACCTAAAGTCAAAGTCTTTGATCTGGGAAAATCAACTCTTGGTCGCAGGTTTATCATGGTTGCAATCAGCTCTCCCTCAAACATATCTAGGCTGGAGGAAATTAGGGATATCCAGAAAAAACTACATGATCCAAGACTTATCAGTGCTGGGGAAAAAGAGGAACTTTTAAAAAAAGGAAAAGCCATTGTTTTAGTCTCTTGCTCGATCCATTCCACGGAAATCGCTGCCTCTCAGATGTCCCTTGAACTCTCCTACAAACTGGCCACTGAAGATAATCCTGAGATACTCAATATATTGGATGAAACTGTTCTTCTCCTCATTCCCTCATCTAATCCCGATGGGATCGATATTGTCTATGATTGGTACACTAGGTACGTCGGAACTCCTTATGAGGCAAGCCCAATGCCCTGGCTTTACCATCATTACGTTGGTCATGACAATAATCGTGACTGGTTTATGATTACTCAAAAAGAAACTCAACTTATTACCAAAGTTCTCTATCACGACTGGTTTCCTCTCCTGGTTTACGATGTCCACCAGATGGGTTCTTATGGCGCCCGATTTTTTATCCCTCCATACTACGATCCCATTAATCCCAACATCGACCCCCTCCTTCTCCGTCAACTTTACCTTTTAACCAGTGAGGCTGCCCTGGCTCTAACTAAAAAAGGGATGACAGGAGTAGCAACTAATGCCATCTTTGACGCTTGGTATAGTGCAGCATGCCGAGCTGCTCCTCTCCGGCACAATGTGCTTGGAATCCTCTCTGAAGCTGCCAGTGCGAGAGTAGCTTCTCCCCTATTCATAAGGAAAAATGAAATCCAAATGAGAAGAAGAGGTTTTCAGGGATCAGGGATTCAAGCAAATTATTTAGATCCCTGGCCTGGAGGCTGGTGGAAGATCAGAAACATAATCGAATATGAAGAAATCACTGCATTATCTTTTCTCAAAACTATTGCAAAAAATAAAGAAAAATACCTTTCAATGTTTTCTCTTTTAGCTCAAAGACAAATTGAGAAAGGCAATACACAACTCCCATTTGCCTACCTCGTTCCTCTCAAGCAAAGGGATCTTCCTACTGTTTACGAACTCCTGAAAATCCTCCAAAAGGGAGGGTCAGAAATATTCGTAGCTCAAAAAGCTTTCGTCGCAGATGAAGCCTCCTACCCAGCTGGAACATTTATCATTCCCCTTGCTCAGCCTTACCGTGCTTTCATAAAAGATATGTTAGAAAGAAAAACCTATCCCACACGAATCACTGGAGAAGGAATTCCTGAACTTCCCTATGATGAAGCAAGCTGGACACTTCCCCTTCAAATGGATGTAAAAGTCATCGAAGTCACAAATACTTTCTCTGTAGAAAAAAAATTGATAAAAAATATAGAGAATCCTCCTTCTGAGATTCAGGGAAAAGGATCGAAATATTTCTTCTTTTCCAACCAAAGCAATAACGGATCAATCCTTATCAATCGCCTAATCGAAAAAAACATAACAATCAACTACTCTAAGAAATCATTTAATCTTGAGGGTAGACTGTTGCCTCCTGGCACAATCGTAATTCCAGGAAAAGAAATAAGTCTCTCTGAACTTTCTCATCTTTCAAAAGATTTAGGTATTGTAATCTTTCGAACAGACAAAAAACTTCCTTCATCAATGATAGCTCTCCGCGCCCCAAAAATCGGGCTTTACCAGCCCTGGGCATCTAACACGGATGAAGGCTGGCTGCGATGGACTTTAGAACAGTTTGAATTCCCTTTTAAACTCCTCCACAACAATGAGATGAAAGCAGGGAACCTGAATAGAACTTATAGTCATATCATCCTGCCCAGCATGTCTACAACTAACTTGATCCAGGGGAGACAAGAAGGAGAAGTTCCTCCTCAATACGCAGGAGGAATCGGAAATGAAGGAATAAGCGCTCTTGACAATTTCGTTCAATCGGGGGGGACGTTGATCGTCATTGGTAATTCAGCTGATTTTGCCCTTAAATACCTCGGCCTTCCAGTGAAGAATCTCGTTGACATCATGTCTTTAAGAAGAAGGTTCTACAGCACTCTTCCTAAAGACAAGCAAAAAGAAAGCATCTATTGTCCTGGGTCTATTCTGAAAGTAGAAATAGATAACTCTCATCCTGTGGCCTTTGGATTGCAAAAACAAGGTGCTGTTTTCTCTTATTTTAGCCCGGTTTTTGAAGTAGAGAAAGGAACTTCTATTGCATCCTACCATCAATATAATCCTCTTTTAAGCGGCGTCCTCATTAACGAAAATAAAATTTTTGGCAAAGCAGCTGCAGTGGAATGTCCTCGAGGCCAAGGAAAAGTCTTGCTTCTGGGTTTTAAAGTCATTCACCGTGCCCAGGCCCATGGCACTTTCAAATTTATTTTTAATGCACTCCTGTATTGAGAACTTAAAAGAGCTGCCTGATAAAAAATAATACAAACGAAAAGATATAGCTCTGAAATTCAGCTTAATCCGTACGTAAGCCGTATTCGATAAACTTTGAATAGATGCAGGTTCTAAGATCCTAGAACTCAGAAAAAAGGACTTTTACTCTTTCCTCTAGAGCATCCTTAAACTTGTCTATAGTTTCTTCTCCTCCCTTCCCCAGATAATCAGTTATATACAGCGGAGTACCGACGTTAACTTTAATTTTCGAAGGAATCATAAAAGGATATTGGGTGCCAAAGAAGGCCAAAGGAGTTACAGGAACCGAAATTCCTTCATTTTCATACAAGTTGTAGGCAATTATTGAAGAGCCTTTCCTGAATGGACTCACATAAGGATTCGGTTCCTTCTTCATTACACGGCCTCTTCCCTGGAGAGCAATGATCGCTCTTCCTCTTTTTAGATATTCCTGACATTGCTCGATTGCCAGCCTTTTTCCGTTATACAAATCTACGGGAATCGTGCCCACCCTGATAATATTTGAGGAAATATAGTTAACAAAAAGATTTCGTAAAGGAGTTAGAATTACATTGAGGAAAAGGCCAAATTTTTTCAT
The DNA here is from genome assembly GCA_041862375.1 of Candidatus Aminicenantaceae bacterium. Lineage (GTDB taxonomy): Bacteria > Acidobacteriota > Aminicenantia > Aminicenantales > Aminicenantaceae > WVZL01. The sequence continues at coordinate 102,116 of JBGVTE010000050.1, read as the reverse complement.
ATGCCTATGGAGATGCTTTCTGATAAGAAAGTTGAACTCATCTTTTGAAAAAAGCATTTTATTGGCAGTGAAAAAAATTGGTCTTGGTACAATTTTTAACAGTATAGCGACATCCTTAAAGCTGCCGATATGGTTTCCGATAATTATGTTGGACCCTTTTTTTATAAAGTTTTCCTTTCCTCGTACTTCTATTTTCTTCCCTATGAGAGCAAAATTAGTCAGCCTTCTTATGACAGGCTTGAATCTATTGAGTTCTTCTTCAAAAGTTGCCATTACTTTTGCCATATTTACTTATTATTTATTCTATGAAAATTGAGAGAAAATTTCAAAATTCTATCATTGGGGTCAGGCTTTCATAACTTTCATAACTTCAATTTTACATTTGATTCCCTTTAATATTCTTTATGTTGTCTAATTCCAGCTGTAAATAATAAAACCATTAAGGCCGGACTCCCTGTTACTTGAAAATAGAAAAAAGAAATGGAATAATGTGGGGCGGTTCTATTTTTTCTCAATACAATAAACAAAAAATAAACTGCAGAATAATAGAGCCGCTCCCTTCAATAAATAAGGAGGATAAAATGATTTCGATTATCCGCAAAGGTAATGTTTTTGCTCCTAGAACTCTAGGGAAAAAAGATATTGTAATATGGGGAGATAAGATAGGCGCTGTTGCTGAGCCTGGACAGATAAAGATAGAAGGAGTTGAAGTTCAATCTATAGACGCTTCAGATAAAATTGTTATTCCTGGATTCATCGACGGCCATGTCCACATCCTTGGAGGTGGTGGTGAGGGAGGACCAGCTACCCGTGCTCCTGAAATAACTGTTGAAGACATACTATCCTGCGGTGTAACAACTGTAATCGGCTGCTTGGGTACCGATGGAATCACCCGTCATATGGAATCTCTCCTGGCCAAGGCCCGAGGTCTGGAAAAGGAAGGTATAACGACTTTTATATATTCTGGCTCGTATGAAATTCCGGTGAATACGATAACTGGAAGCGTTCGTTCTGACCTAGTCCTTATAGATAAAATCCTTGGAGCAGGAGAAATAGCTATCTCAGACCATCGATCTTCCCAGCCTACATTCGAGGAAATAGCTCGCTTAGCTGCTGAATGTCGAGTAGGTGGAATGCTCGGAGGGAAGGCTGGCATACTTCACCTCCACCTTGGTGACGGGAAGCGCCGCTTGGAAATGCTTTTTAAATTAATAAATGTGACGGAAATTCCCCCTTCCCAAGTCATACCAACCCATGTAAACCGCAATCGTCAGTTACTCGACGAAGCAATTGAATTTGTCCTTTCCGGGGGGTACATGGATTTGACTACAGGCATCGCTACAGATCCGCATGATACAACCGGAGTAGCAGTGGAGGAGGCTATTCTTCTTTGTCTTGAGAAGCAAGTCCCTTTCAACCGAATTACTGTAAGCTCTGATAGCAACGGCAGCATCCCCGTTTTCGACGAAAAAGGAATACTCATGGGCCTCACCATAGCCACTCAGAAAGATTTTTTAAACACTTTCCGATCGCTCATCCAAAAGAAAATGTTGAGTATTCAAGATGCGGCGAGCCTCTTTTCTACTAATTCAGCTCTCTTCTATAAATTAGATCAAAAAGGAGAAATAAAAGCAGGTAAGGATGCTGATCTTCTTCTTTTCGATAAAAACTATAACTTGACAGATTGCTTTGCCCTGGGAAAGAGAGTAATGGCTGAAGGGAAATTAAACGCCAAGAGTACCTTTAGCCCTAAATAGAAAGGATGGATGAAATGGAAAAGACTGCTAATAAAGAGCAAAAAAAGCCGAGCTTTTGGATAGCTCTTATTCCTCTTGTTGTGATGGGACTTCTCCTCGGAGTAGGCTACGGGATCTATAAAATACGACCTCAGGTTCTGCTCGTTACAGCTGCTTTTATAACAGGGTGTTTGGGTTTCATTTTGCGCTTTAAGTGGCATGATATGGAAAGGGGGATCGTTGATAGCATCCACAAAGCCATGCCTGCCATTCTGATTATGCTTTGTGTAGGAATCCTTATCGGATCCTGGATTGCCTGCGGTACAATCCCGCTGGTGATCTATTACGGATTAAAGCTCATATCACCTAAATTCTTCCTGGTCACAGCTTGCTTTGTCTGTAGCATTACCTCATTAGCTACGGGCACTTCATGGGGAACTATCGGAACGTTAGGCGTAGCCTTCATAGGAATCGCAATGGGGCTAGGAATACCCTTGGGTCCGGCTGCAGGGGCAATTGTAGCCGGAGCGTATTATGGAGACAAAATGTCTCCTTTCTCAGATGTTACAAATTTGGCTCCCGTAGCAGCAGGATCAAACCTCTTTGATCACATAAAACATATGCTCTGGTCCGCAACGCCTGCCTGGTTTATAGGATTGTTTATATATTTCATCGTGGGTCTTAGATATGGAGGGAAACAAGTAGAATCAGAAACCATGAACCTTATCACACAAACTCTAAAAGAAAATTTCAACTTCAACATCTTCCTCCTCCTCCCAATGGTTGTTGTCTTCTACTTTGCTATCACTAAAAAGCCAACCATTCCAGGTATGCTCCTCTCTTCCTTCTTGGCTGGAATCTTAGCCATCATCTTTCAAAAGGCTTCGGTTCCAGATATTGCAACAGCCATGAATTCAGGCTACCAAGCGAACACAGGAGTTGAAGCTGTAGACCAGCTTATCTCACGAGGTGGATTGATGAGCATGATGGAAACTCAACTGGTAGCTTTTACAGCTTTCAGCTTCGGCGGCATTATGCAGCGCACAGGACTTCTCTCAGTAATACTTGACCGTGTAATGAAATTCGCCAATAAAGTCTGGAGCATAGTAATAACTACGATCAGCTCATCCATAGTAACTGCTCTGGTAACAGGAAGCTCTTATCTTTCTATGATAATTCCTGGGGAACTCCTCGCACCCATCTACAAGAAAAAAGGCCTGGCCGCAAAAAATTTGTCCCGAATCATTGAAGAAAGCGGTGCTATCATTGTCCCCCTTATTCCCTGGAGCATGGCTGGAGTCTACATCACAGGTACTATCCAGGTTTCAACCTTTTCCTACCTTCCCTGGGCAATAATGAACTACGCTGCCGTTGTGATTTTAGCCATCTATGGCTTCACTAAATTCACTATGGCCCCAAAAATAAGAGAAGACGAAACCCAGATCGGAAGCTGAAGTTTTTTATCCATCTTCCTCAAACTCAGTAAGGGCTTTCTCAAAATTCTTTTCGATCTTCTCCCGCTTTTTCTTCTCAAGTTCAGCCGTAGCTTCAAACTTTCGCTCGAATGCATCCACTCTCTTTTTTTCCTTTAAAAGAAGATCGTCTAAAGTATCTTTCTTCTTTTTCCCTCTCTCTGACTTAATTACCTCTTTAGTTAGAGCATCAACCCAGAGAATAGAATGGCACGTGGGACAATTTATTTGAAAAACTTCTTTTTTCTGAGATTTCATTGCAATCAAAATGTAGCAAAAATCTACACTCTGTGCAATTTTTTTCTTCTTAGAGTTACCCGGATCGAGCTTTATCGCGGAGTCAGGCTTTGCTCTTTTAGAAAGCAAAGGGCTTCACTGTTTCTCCTGGCATAATTTGATGACAAAACCTGAAACCATTCCCTTTATCTATTGCTCTTACTATTCTTATGTAAAATGAATCACATATGCACAGACTCTATCTTTGATGAGTGGCGATGTTGTGCTTCTTCATCAATTTTAGTAGTCCTTGTCGTGTCAAACCTATCTCTTCTGCTGTCTTAACTTTTTTATAATTACATCGCTCTAAAGCCTGGGTTAAAAATCGTCTTTCAAATGAAGCCCTCGCCTTGAAAAAATTATGAGATGATGCTGTATAAATTTCTCTTTTGGGATTTATTTTAGAAGAGAGACATTCCTCTCTGATAAAATTATTTTCCCCGGTAAATATTAAACACCTCTGGACTTCATTCTGTAGTTCTCTTATGTTTCCTGGCCAATTATAATCAATCAGTAGTTCAAGTGCGCGAGGCGAAAAAAAAACTCTTTCTCTGTTCATTTCTCGACAATATTTCTCAATAAAGTGATTCAAGAGTGGAAGAAGATCTTCCTTCCTCTCCCTCAAAGGCGGAATTTCAATCGTGATAATCTTGAGACGATAGTATAAATCTTCCCTAAAATTTCTACGCTCAACCTCTTTGTCAATATTCTTATTAGTGGCACTTATTATTCTAACATCAATATAGCGAACTGTGTTTTCTCCTATTCTTCTTATCTCTTTCTCCTGAAGAAGTCGAAGAAGCTTTGCTTGAAGATGAAGGGGTAAATCACCAATCTCATCCAAAAAAAATGTTCCTCCGCCTGCCTCTTCTATAATTCCTGGTTTACTCCTAATAGCTCCAGTAAATGATCCCCTCGTGTACCCAAACAACTCAGCTTCAAGAAGATGTTCAGGAATTGCCCCGCAATTAACCACAACAAACTTACCCCTCTTTCGTGTTCCTCTAAAATGAATAGCTCGAGCAACAAGTTCCTTCCCCGTTCCACTCTCTCCCAATATGAAAACAGGAGCGTCGTTATTCTTTACTTTTTCTATTAAGCTAAGAATACGATGAAAAGCATTACTCCTTCCGATAAAAAAATCTTTTAAGTTCCCAGTAGTAGTATGTTTAGCTTTTTCATACTTCACTTTATATTTCAAAATTAGGCTTAGTGGTTTTGAGAAAGCAATCAAAAATTCAAGATCTTGGGGGGAAAAAGGTTGGATATGGCTTTTTCTTTCAAGATAAATAACTCCCGCCGCTCGCTCTCCCACGAAAAGAGGAAGACAAAGTACTCTCTCTAAGCTATCCGTAGTGACTCTTATATCATTCTTGAAGCTAAGATCAGTCTTTAAATTATTTATAATGATAGGATTTCTTATTTCAAGAGTTCTTCTTACTATATTTTTAATAAATTCTCCTTCCTCCTTCCTGCCTTTCCGTTTGGCCTTACTAAAAACAATCTCTCCTTCCCCATCTACGAGTATAGCCAGAGCCCGGTCTGTGGGAATTATCTCGTGGATTATATCAAGATGTTTACTTAATAGAGACAGAAACTTATTCCCTTCTTTCTTTGAGATAATTTCACATTTATTCAGTTGTAAAGATGACACTTTTTAAACGCGTCTTCAGAGAAGAAATTTTGTCCAACTTTCGATCACTCTGAATTTTGTCTCCAGAAAAGGAAACGTTGTCTTAATCCAATTTTTCTCACCGGCATTGGAAAAAAAATACTCTTTGAGTTTTTGGATTTGGATATTTTCCCTTATGATTCTGTGAAGATTATACAGAGGTTATTTCTTTAAGATTCTTGATTTTTCTTCCTACATCCCTAAAATCATCATTCCATTCTTTTATTTCACTGTACAATTTCAAAGCCTTTTCCGGTTCTTCCAATTCTTCATAAAGAGAAGCCATCTCATATTTCAAGGCATAATAGTGGTTTGATCCTTTTTCTGCCGCTTCCAAACCCTTCTCAATCCATTTCAATCCGTTCTTAAAATTATCTTTTTTCCGGAAACAAAGGCTGATTGCGCTACAACAATCGACCAAAAGTCTATTTTCTTTTGCGGCTAGTTTTAATTCCTCTACAGCATCATCAAATAATCCCTGTTCCATAAAAGCAATACCAAGATTATAATGTATTTCATAATTTTCCTTGTCTACCTTATCTTTAAGCTCATTCTTAAATTCAGTAACAATCTCAGAGAGCTCTTTTTCTAAAGTCTCTCTATCTCCTTTTATTTGATGATTCACGATTGAGTTAATAATCTTTATCTCACTTTCTATAGTGTCCATTAAGTTGTAATATTTCTTCTCTCCCAGCTCTTGAGACCTAAAAGGAACTATATCTGTTTCAGCAAAGATATCAAAAGCAGTGACCTTCTCTTCCTTTTCATGTTCCCTCTCAACTTCTCTTTTCTCAATTATTGATTCCAAAGCTTTTACTTTCTCAATCCTCTCAGGTATTTCGTCCTCTTCTACTTTTGTTCTCATTACATCGAGGAGAGCAATTTTCTGGTCAATCATCGGTTCATCAGAATACCTCATCTTTAAATCTTGAAGAATTCTTTTCGCGTTCCGGATTAATCCTTGTTCCAAATACAAATCTGCCTTTGCTAACTTCACTTCTAAAATATCCTTCTCATCATCTACTACTTGCGAAGGTCCAATCTCAACCTCCTCCTCTTTAATACCCAGCTCTTGCTTGAGTTGTCTGTATTCATCAGCAAGGTCATTATCTTTTGGGCTAAGCTTGACAAGTTCTCTCAGAATAGATAGCAATTCCTCTTTTAATCCCTTTTCCCGGTATTCTTCTAAAATAACCCTGTATACAATCTCCAGATTATCACTTTCGCTCGTAGATTTATAAATGAGGGCTAGCTTCTCTAATGAAGGAAGATGAACTTTCTTTGAAGAAAGAATAAGGCCAAGGAGACCGATAGCTTTTTCTAAATTCTCTTTTTCTATTAAGGTATCTACTATAGGTTCAAAGAGCTCAAATGCTTTATCCAGATTACCTTCTTGGATAAAAATGCGTCCTGTTTTGATTCTTGCCTCCTGGTCCATCTCTCGAGTGGAGAGCACTTCAGCATATATTTTTTTTGCTTTATCGAAGTCCTTATTTTCAAAGTAGAGGGATCCTAAAAGATTTTTTAATCTCAAATTTCCTTTGTCTTCCTGGAGAGCTTTATTCAGAATTGAAACAGCCTCTTTAATCTTACTTTTCATTTTTAGAAGGTTAATAATATTGGAAATAGTTCGAACATGACTTTCTTTTAGCCTCCTTGCCTGCTTGAGAACCTTCTCAGCCTCATCCAGTTGGCCAGCTCGAAGCATTGACTCTGCAATTGTGTTAAACTCATCAACAGCCTGATCCATTTTCCCTTCCTTTTCATAAAGCACTGCCAGAGTCATTCTCACCTCAGAATTTTCTTTATCGAGCTTTTTTAACTTCTCATATAAGGGAATTGCTTCCTCTAAACGCCCTTCCTTTTTTAGATTTTCTGCGACATTTAGATACCAAGCTTTGGCTTCGGAAATAAAGCCATACGTAGCGAAGAGATCAGCCAGTTTAAGTGCGATTTTTGTATTTTCTGGATTTAATTTATTTATTTTCTTATAAATAGCTATAGCTTGAGCATATAATCTATTCTTCTCGTAATAATCAGCTATCTTCTTAAATTCTTCCTGTGCTTTTATCTTTTCATTTGATCTTACATGTAAATCACCGATGATATTTCTGATGTTGATATCCTGGACACCTCCTACAAGGAGCTTTTGGTACTCTGCTATTGCCGCCTTTATTTTACCCGCCTGGACATACTTCTCCGCAAGCTCGATGGTCTTAATCCTATCTCTCTTAGGAGCCATTGCTCTTTTGACCTAAATTGAAAGAAAATCTGTGTAAAGGAGTAGGCCCTTTCTCTCTTAAGGATCGATAATGCTCTTTTGTTCCATATCCTTTGTTTCTAGCAAGGGCATATCCTTTATAAATTTTATCTAAGAGAATCATTATCTCGTCTCGAAAAACTTTAGCTATTATAGAGGCAGCTGCTACTGAAACACTCTTGCTATCTCCCTGAGGGATACAAACATGAGGATACTCAATATCTCTTAGATTAAAGCCGTCTACAAGGATAAAATCAGGAGGAATGGGCAAATTCTGGATGGCTCTCTTCATAGCTTTTAGTGAAGCCCAGAATATATTTTCGCGGTCAATCTCTTCATTAGAAGCAAGACCAATACCAACAGATAAAGCCTCATGTATGATAAACAGAGCTAATTTCCTCCTCTTCTTTGGTGAAAGGGCTTTGGAATCATTTATTTCTTTAACCTCCCTCGAGAGTTTTCCTCTCATGGCAGATATCGGCATGATAACAGCAGCAGCCACAACAGGACCACAAAGAGCTCCTCTTCCTGCTTCATCAACGCCTGAAATTTTCCGGTACCCCAGCTTTAAATATCTTTTCTCAAACTGGAAATCTGCCAATTTTATGTTTTTAACTCTTTTAGCCTGGCTGCTTTTCCCTTGAGTTCTCGAAGGTAATACAATTTTGCTCTTCTAACTTTCCCTCTTCTAACAATTTCAATCTTTTTTATCATTTTGGAATGAAGGGGAAAAATTCTTTCTACTCCTATTCCAAAAGAAATTTTTCGGACAGTGAAAGTCGCTCCTAGGCCAGAACCTCTCTTGGCTATAACATTCCCTTGAAAAACCTGAACTCTTTCTTTCTCCCCTTCTCTTATAATTACATGAACTTTAACTGTATCACCAACGTTAAATAAACCTAAATCTTTCCTCACTTGTTTTTCTTCTACTAAATCAATCAGATTCATTGTGCTTTCCTTTCTTTATTTCTTCAAGTATATTTTTTTCTTCTTGATCCAACTCAACTTCTCTGAGAAGATCAGGTCTCACTCTCCATGTCTTCTCTATTGATTTTCTCCGTCGCCACAATTTTATCTTATCATGATTCCCAGAAAAAAGAACTTGAGGAACCTTTTTTCCTCTAAATTCGCGAGGACGCGTATACTGAGGAAAATCCAAAAAGCTCTTATGGAAAGAATCACTCTTTACTGATTCTGGCTTTCCAACAACATCAGGAATAAATCTCGAAACTGCATCTACAACAACAATGGCTGCTGGTTCGCCTCCTGTCAATATATAATCTCCTATGGATATTTCTCCGGTAACCACACACTGAACTACTCTTTCATCTACTCCTTCATATCGGCCACAGATAAGAATAAGCTGAGAATAACCAGCCAACTCCTCCGCAAGCTGATTATTAAACTTCCTTCCTTGAGGAGAGAGAAGATACACAGGTACTTTTTTTCCCCGTTTTATCTTTTTCACAGCTCGAAATATTGGCTCGAACTTCAACACCATCCCCTCCCCACCGCCATAAGGCCGATCGTCTACTTGCTTATGCTTATCACCAGTAAAATCACGTAAATTATGGATATTAATTTCTACAAGACCCTTCTCAACCGCTTTTTTTACAACTCCTCCTGAATATACGCTACTGAACATTTCAGGAAATATTGTAATTATATCAAATCTCATCAAGGTCCAAAAGGCCGTCGGGGGGATTAACAGTAATTTCCCTTCTTTGAAGGTTGACTTCTTGACAGATTGATTGAATAAATGGGATTAAAATTTCTTTATTCTCTCTCATCACTACTAAAAGATCATTATTCTCTATAAACAAGAAATCTGCTACTACCCCTACTTTCCTTTTGTCATTAGTGACAACAGAACAGCCTATGATTTGAAAAAGATAGTAATTATCTTTTTTTAAAGGGCGGAGTAATTCTTCTGGAATTAAAACTTCCAGCCCAGCTAATGCACTAGCTTGTTCTAGAGTATCAATATTTTTTAGCTTGATTAAAAAAAATTTTTTATAAGCGCGAAGGTATTCTACTTCGAACTCTTCAAGAGAGCTTCTTCTTTGAAAATATACTTTCGGAAAAAAAGGCTTAAGAAAATGTTCCGAATATATTTTTAGCTTGAGTTCGCCTCTTTTCCCCTTACTCCTTACGACTCTCCCAATACTAACCAAACTATGCTTTTTCTATTATTTCTAGATTAAATCTCCTTTTCATCTTCATACCAGCGGCACCAAGAATAATCCTTATAGCACGAGCTGTTCTTCCCTGTTTGCCAATGACCTTTCCCAAATCTTCAGGTGCAACCTTGAGTTCTAAAATTGTCGTTTGCTCTCCTTCCAATTGGGAAACTTGAACTTTGTCTGGATTGTCAACTAATGATTTGGCAATCATCTCAACTAGTTCTCTCACTGTAACCTCCTTTAAGTTTAAGAATGTTAATGCGAAAGTTTCTCTGAGTTGGAAACTTTATGTATAAGAGATTGAACTGTATTAGAAGCTTGAGCTCCTCTCTCTATCCAGTATTTGACTTTTTCAGAATCTATCTTAATTTCCGGCGGATCCTTCAAGGGATTATAGTAACCAATAATATCCTTTGCTTTACTTTCTCTGGGCTTTCTGGAATCAATGGCTATTATCCGGTAGAAGGGTTTTTTCCTTCCTCCGAGCCTCATTAATCGAATAGAAATCATTTTAATCCATATTATATAATGTGAATTGAGATGATATCTGAATTTTACTTTAAAGTCAACTGTTTTAGCAAGATACGAGCATCTCATTTTTCGTGAAGAAGTCTCGAGCTTCCTCAGAGACCAAAGTATTCAGGTTAAATTTTTAAAGGTTACTCCCTCTTCTCCCAAAGACCTCTATATGATGTAGAAAGCTATCGGTTTTCATTGAAAACGAATCCCTTACCTACACAGTGTTTCTTTCTCCCCTCCAGATGATGAAAATTGCAACACCTCTTTTCATTGCAGACTGGATATATTCTCCACTCACATGATTGGGAATGTTCCTTTAATTACTGATTCCTAGGATGAGCTATTGTGGTTGCAGTGGAAAGGAAGAAAGCAATTTCTGAAAATGAGATTTTTTCATGAGTTTTTTGATCTCAAAAAATTGCCGCAATAACTGATTGACCTCACTCAATGGCCTTCCGCTTCCTTTGCTGATCCTTAGGCGACAGCTCCCATTAATCAACTTGGGATTATCCCTTTCTTGCGGTGTCATTGAGTTTATGATGGCTTCATAGTGAATAATCTTTTTGTCATCCATATTAATTTTAGAAATGTTCTTGAAAGCCCCACTGCGGGGCAATAAACTCATAATTTGGGAAAAAGAGCCCATTTTTCTCATCTGGACAAGTTGCCTCTTAAAATCATGGAATGTAAATTCCTGTTTTCGCAACTTCTGGGCTAGTTCTTCTGCCTCTGTTAAATCAGCTTCCTGCTCTGCTTTCTCGACCAAACTCAAAATATCTCCCATGCCAAGGATTCGGGATGCCATTCGGTCGGGATGAAAAATCTCAAACTTGTCGAATTTCTCACCTACTCCGATAAATTTTATGGGCTTACCTGTGACTGATACAATGGATAAAGCCGCACCTCCTCTAGCATCACCGTCGAGTTTCGTTAAAATAACAGAGGTCAAACCAATTTTTTCATCAAAGATTTGAGCGCTTTTTACTGCATCTTGGCCAGTCATAGAATCACCAACATACATTACTTCTATGGGATTAAGAATGTCACGAACCATTCTCAGTTCATCCATGAGTTCATCATCAACATGAAGCCTTCCTGCCGTATCAACAATAAGAGGATCAAAACCTCTGTTTTGGCAATACTTCACCACTTCCTTAAGAACACTTCTTGGATATAAAATTTGCTCTCTGGACATCTCATAAAAGGGAAGATTAAGCACATGGGAAATCTGTTTCAATTGATCTTGAGCAGCGAGTCTTTTAAAGTCAAAAGAAGCCAAAAGTGGATTTTTTTTAAGTTTTAAAACCAACTTTGCCATTTTTCCACACGTAGTTGTCTTTCCACAGCCTTGAATCCCCACCAGCATAAAAATCGAGGGCGGTATGTTTGAAAACTTTAAATGCTGAGCTTTCTCGCCCAAGATAAAAGTAAGCTCATCTTTAACAATTTTGATGACTTGTTGAGCAGCTGTCAGACTGGAGAAAACTTTTTCATTGAGAGCCTTGAGCTTTATTCTCTCTATAAAATCTTTAACAACTTTATAGTTGACATCAGCTTCAAGTAAAGCCAACCGAACCATCCGTAAAGCTTCAGCCATATTTTTTTCAGTTATTTTCCCTTCGCCGCGAAGGAATTTTATCACATCTTGAATGCGGTTTGATAATTGATCAAGCATCCTCTCACTTTCCTTAGTGATGTACTGATATTTAAAATGTTAAGCCAAACCATCTTATGAAGTCAATGTTGGGTTTGGGCTTTATCACGAAATGATGTATAGATACTAGGGCCACTTATCTCTTGACATTTCTTCCTGTTGTGATTAAGGTATTACTAATTTTCTAAGTTCTAAATGAATAATAAAAACCGTCTCAATGGCCACTAGTGAGGAGATACAAAATGAGTACAAATATAGACTACAGAGAAATAAACAAGATAATTAAGCTTATGGAAGAAAAAAACCTCACTCATTTTGAAATAGAAGTAGAGGGATTAAAAATAAAAATCAGCAGAAACACTTCTCCTCTTGAGGCCGCGTCTATCCCCGCTATCAAGCCCTCCCCGACCCCGGATGAAGGCGAGAACTTTGTACAACAAGAGCCCTCTCTAGAGAAAAAAAAAGATAAGCTTCACTACATCACTTCACCTATGGTCGGGACTTTTTATCGTGCCCCCGATCCTTCCTCTCCCCCTTTTATTGAAGTTGGAGATGAAGTCAAAAAGAATCAAGTCCTTTGTATTATCGAAGCTATGAAATTAATGAACGAAATCGAAGCTGACGTTGATGGTATCCTTGAAGAAATATATGTGGAAAACGGCAAACCAATCGAATACGGTCAAAGGCTGTTCGCCATCCAAAGCTTGTTGTAATCTCCATGTTTTCTAAAATCTTGATAGCAAACCGAGGAGAAATTGCTCTGCGCATCATCAGTGCTGCTCGAGAATTGGGGATTAAGACTGTAGCTGTTTATTCTGAGCCTGACAAAAATTCTCTCCATACAATGCTCGCCGATGAAGAAGTATGTATAGGACCTGCTAAATCTTCGGAAAGTTATCTCAATATTCCCAGTATCTTGAGTGCAGCAGAAATTACTAAAGCTGATGCTATCCACCCAGGTTATGGTTTTCTGGCTGAAAATCCTCGTTTTCCTGAAATATGCGAAACTTCAGGTATTGCATTTATTGGTCCCCCAGCTTCTTTAATGAGGCTCTTGGGAGATAAACACAGAGCACGCCAGGAAATGAAAAAATTAAAATTACCTGTTATTCCAGGAAGCGACAAAATCATTGAAGATATTTCTGAAGCCAAAAAAGATACTCAAAAAATAGGATTCCCCGTCATATTAAAAGCAGCAGCAGGGGGAGGAGGAAAAGGGATGCGGATTGCCCATTCTATTCCCCAGTTAGAAGAGTACTTTCCAATAGCTCAAAAGGAAGCTGAGGCTGCATTCAGTAATTCCTCTCTTTATATGGAAAAATATTTTTCCAAAGCACGACATATTGAAATTCAGGTAATCGGCGATACGAAAGGAAACATAGTAATCTTTGGCGAAAGAGAATGCTCTATTCAGAGAAAGTACCAAAAAATTTTAGAGGAGACTCCCTCGCCTTTCATCGATGAGAAATTAAGAAAAAAGATAGCAAAAGCTGTTCAGGAAGCTGCCGATCATCTTGGGTATCAGAGCCTAGGCACATTTGAATTCCTCGTAGATGAACAGAAGAGATTCTACTTCATGGAGGCAAACACTCGAGTTCAAGTGGAACATCCAATCACAGAGATGATCTATGGAGTGGATTTGGTTAAAGAGCAAATAAAAGTTGCTGCCGGGGAAAAATTATCTTTTTCACCTGAATTGAAAATCCGAGGACATAGTATTGAATGCCGGATAAATGCCGAAGATGCTGAGACATTTGTTCCATTTCCTGGAAAGATTGACTTTTTGGTCTTTCCCGGAGGAGAAGGAATTCGAGTGGATTCTGCAGCTTACTGTGGGTGGCAAATACCGCCAGATTATGATTCCCTTGTGGCTAAAATCATCGCAATGGCTCCCTCCCGCCAAATGGCTATTAAAAAAATGCTAACAGCATTAGAAATGACAACAATTGTGGGTATAAAGACAAACATTCCCCTTCATCTGAGTATTCTCTCCAATTCACTGTTTAAAAAAGGGAACTATGACATTCAGTTTATGGAAGGATTCCTCGAAAAGGGAAAAAAATAATAACTAACTCTCTTTTATTTTCTTGAGATATATAGTTACTTTAAACTCACCCGAATTATCACCAACAACGTTTTCATTTATTCCGAGAAACATACGACCGCTAATACTCATTCTCATCTTGTTTTCAGAACCGATAAAAAAATATTTGATGATTTCATTACGAATTTCCTCACCTGTCTCCTCATTGATCTCTATGGATACAAGTTGAACAATCTTCCCGATTAAAGCTCCTATGTTTCTATCTGAAATGGGCTGTTGCATGGTTTTGCGATCATAACCATCCGGGCCACACTGGGCAATAGGGTTGCCCTTCTGAAGAGAAATTACTCCTGAGGATTGAAAATAAATTTCCTGGCCTTCCACAACATCGAGCGCAGTATCCGTCCAGGCAACATCTCCCGGTATCCTCACGAAATTAGCTGTTTTGTATTCTGGAATAATAGGCTCTTCTTTCTTTATCGAGGGGGGAGAAATAGCTCGGAGTCGAGCCTTAAGATTTAAAAACATAGTATTGTCTTCGGAAATTAAGAAGGAAGGAAATGAATTTATAAGGTCTAACACACGCTTCTCTCTTTTCTGAGTCCAAGGATTCCTCTTGATCCAGAGAACAAACTCTTTTTTTATTTCATCTTTCAAGATTCTTTTTATAAAATTCAATGAACCTCGCGGATCGAAACCCGCATCATTTAAATTATGGGCAGCAAACTTATCTGCTTCCTTAATCTCATCAGGATAATAGGTAAGGTTTGCAAAGTAATTTAACACTCCGCCCTCTGCCTCAAAAATCTGATACAAATCCCTTAAGCCTCGCTCGCCCCTTACCATCTCCCCTGGTAAAATTATACCTTGAACTACTGCTTTCTGGGAGAGATGCTGAGGAATATGCCTCGCCATAACATGTCCTATCTCGAAAGCCAATATTCCTGCCAGTTCTGATTCTGATTCTGCGAGTTCAACCAGAGCGCGTGAGATATAAATTTTCCCGCCTAAAGTCGTAAATATATTAATATCCTTAGAATCAATAATTTGAAAAGACCAATCGTATCCTTCAACAAGAGAGCGAAAATGAGTTCGGCCAACGATTCTATCTCCAAGTCCATTAATGTATTTTTCTGAGAATTCATTCTCAACAACCTTGACTTTTTTTTCTATATCAGAGACTATTTTTTGACTGTAATAGATTTCTTCGATTTTAGGAATTAAGTCAAATCCCTCCACGGAAACAACCTCCTCTTTTGCTGGAAATGGCCTTCTTGCAGGAGCACAGCTTGAAAAGAAGAGTATTGAATAGATAACAAACAGCAAGAAAAGTGGAATGCAGAAACAAAAGAAAGAAAATTCTGACGTGAGCTTTATCCTGGGTTTTCTGCTTATTTCTTTAATTTCCCGGCTCTCCTCATTCAATTTCACTCTCCACTCTTTCCCAGTGTCAAGACATCTAACATCTGTTGGTGAATCAGCCCATTCGTTGCTAAAATTTCAACTCCAAATATGCTGTATTCTCTGTTTTGAAAATCAGAAATTAGTCCTCCTGCTTCTTCTGCAATTAAAACGCCGGCAGCAACATCCCAAGGATTAAGCTTCAGTTCCCAATATCCATCAAACCTTCCACAGGCTACATAGCAGAGATCGATTGCTGCTGAACCGCAACGGCGAATTGCTTGGACTCGAATTGCGAAATTGTTAAAATGGTCTATATTATTTACTTTGCTTTCCCGAATATCATAGGGAAATCCTGTAGCTACGAGACTTTTATCCAAGTCATCAACTGCGGATACACTTATCCTTTTTCCGTTAAGAAGCGCTCCTCCACTCTTTAGAGCCCAGAACATCTCTTCTCTCATAGGATCATAAACCACACCCAGGACAACCTCTCCTTTTTTCTCCAGGGCTATGGAAACACAAAATACAGGGAATCTATGGGCAAAATTAGTAGTACCGTCCAGGGGATCAATGAGCCACCGAAATTCAGCTCCTTCCTTTTTAGAAAGCCCTTCTTCGGCCAAAAAATCGTGATCAGGAAAATTGGAGGAGATACGTTCCAATATCATTCTCTGAGATAAGGTGTCGAAATGGGTAACAAGATTGATTACTCCTTTAAAATCTATTTTACTCTCTTTATGAATATTTTCCTTGAGCATCTGGCCTGACTCTAGAGCAGCCTCTTTAGCAACTTTTAGGAATTTTTCCATTGTCCTCCAATATTACCAGCACTTTGCTTCTCAAGCAACCCTTGATTTTATATGCTATCAAATCTACATAATTTGGAGAAATCTCTATTCCGCGATAACAGAAAGTTGCTCATCACGAAAGGGTCTATGGGAATGGACTCGTTCCCGTTCAGGTTTAGCCTGAATAAAGAACAACTGACATAAACTTTTTGCTTTTTAGACCGTAATATGTAATATAATTAAACATAGAAGAGATTGAAATGAAGGAAAAAAGAGGCTTTTTCCGAAAGCGAAAGAAACTTATTATTATCTTCTCTGTAGTAATCATTATTGCCGTAATTATATTCTTTAACCTTCAAGCTCAAAGAGAAAAAGCAATAAAGGTCACTGTTGAATATGTTAAAAAGCAAGACCTTACTTCCACCATCTCTGCTTCAGGAGAGGTTAAACCAAGAAAGAATGTTAACATAAGCGCTCATGTGCCAGGAAGGATTGTCAAAATAGGCGTTGAGGAGGGACAAGAAGTAAAAGAAAACAATTTTCTTCTTAAACTTGATTCAACTCAATACGAAGCTAACGCAGATCGGGACCGTGCTCTCATACGTTCCTTTCAGGCTGAACTCATTAAAGCTGATGCAATACTGAGGAAAGATAAAAATTTCTATGAAAGGCAAAAAAAGCTCTATGAGGAACAACTTATCTCAAAAGAACAGTTAGAAGCTGCCAAAGCTCAGTATGAAATATCAGATGCTCAATATAAAGCTATTTTTAACCAGATTGATCAAGCCAAGGCTTCACTCCATAGCACTCTCGACAATCTGAGCAAAACAGTCTACTACTCTCCTATAGATGGAATAATCACAAGCCTTAGAGTAGAAGAAGGAGAAGTAGCTATGATAGGGACCATGAATAATCCAGGCACTATACTGATGACTATTGCTGACCTCTCTGTTATGGAAATTGAGGTCGAAGTAGATGAAATTGATGTTATTGGCGTTCAAATCGGCCATGAGGCTGAGGTGAGAGTAGATGCATTTCCTGAGCAAACAATAAAAGGGAAAGTAACTGAAATAGGAAGCTCTGCTATTCAAAAAATAACTGCTAGCCAAGAATCCAAGGATTTTAAAGTTGTCATTACGCTTGAAAACCCTCCGGAAAAACTAAAACCAGGCCTTTCTGCCTCAGCTGATATCATAATTGCTGAAAAAAAAGATGTCCTTGCAGTTCCTATCTCAGCTATAGTCTTGAGGGAAAAAGATGAAGAAGAGAAAGAAAAAAAGGATGAAGAAGAGGAAGGAGTTTATGTAGTTCAGGAAGATAGAGTTAAATTTATCCCTGTGAAAAAGGGGATTATGGGTGAGATGATGATAGAGATAGCCGAAGGCCTAGAAGAAGATCAACAAATTGTAGTCGGCCCTTACAATTCTCTTCGCCAGCTAAAAGAAAATTCCTTGATCAAGCCGGATGAAAAGAAAAGAGTAGAAGAATGAGAGAATTTAAAAATAATCTTATCATATCTGTAGAGAACCTCTGGAAAATTTTTCAGCTAGGAACACAAGAAGTAAAAGCTCTCAGAGGAGTTACTCTCACCATATCTCAGAACGAATTCGTAGCCATAATGGGGCCTTCAGGATCTGGGAAATCAACTCTCATGAACCTCATTGGATGCCTCGACACTCCCACAGAAGGAAAATACCATCTCAAAGGGAAACTTGTAAGTTCTATGAATGAAAATGAACTTGCTTACATTCGCAACCGTGAGATTGGCTTTGTTTTTCAAGTATTTAACCTTCTTCCCCGAGCTACAGCTTTTCATAATGTGGAACTTCCGCTCATCTACAAAGGGACACAAAAGAAAGAAAGAGAGGAAAAAACACGAAAGGCCCTGAAAATGGTGGAAATGGCGGAAAGGATGAACCACAGACCGGCTGAGCTCTCCGGAGGAGAAAGGCAAAGAGTTGCCATAGCTCGGGCCCTTGTTAACGAACCTTCCATTCTCCTGGCAGACGAGCCTACCGGAAATCTTGACTCTACTACAGGTCAAGAAATCCTTAAACTTTTTCAAAAAATCCATTCAGAGGGGAACACGATTATCATAGTTACGCACGACGATGATATCGCTCAATATTCCCATAGAATCATCTATCTGCGAGATGGAATGATAGAAAGAGAGGAAAAAAAGGAACAGATTGGATGAGTTTTTTTCAACGCCTTCAAGGTGTATTTTTCAATCCCCAATTTACTTTTAAAGGCATATCAGAACAACCAATTTGGCTTGATACCCTCATCCTTCTACTTATCTTTATAATTTTGTTCTCATATATCACATCTCCCTATGCCCGAAGCGACAGCCTCAAATTTATGGAAAACAACGAGGTTAGGCTACAAGAAAGGATGGGCGAAGAAAGATACAATCAAAGGATTGAGAGCATTAAAAATCCTTCAAACGTGACGTTAATTATTCAATTCTTTATCTTCGCCCCTTTGGGCTTTCTTATCAGCATTCTCATCTCGAGCTTATTTATTTTTGCTTTAGGACGTCTCAGTTCCACAGAAGGAAGATTTATCCAGGTTTTCTCTGCTCTCCTCCATGCTAATTTCATCGACAAAATTCTGGGCAATGGAGTACGTCTTATCTTGGCCCTAACCCGTAAATCTCTTGCAGAGATTACAACAAGTTTTGCTCTCTTTTATCCCCACTTAGAGGTAGGCTCTCCTGCCTATACTATTTTAAGCCAAATCGACTTTTTCCAGCTCTGGCTTTTTGGCATTTTAAGCTATGGTCTTTCTTGTATCTTTAAGATTGAACTAAAAAAAGCTCTCTTAATCTCCTATGGATTTTGGCTCTTGAAAAGCATATTCAACATTGCAATCGGGCTATTAATATTTCAAGCCATAAGATAAACTAAACAAAGTAACGCTTCATTTTCCCCAGAGATTTCTAAAGGAGAGTAATAAAAAATGAAGGAAGGCATAAGACGCATACTAGAGGAAACTAAGCGTGGATTAAATCCACCCAATGATGAAGAAATCAATAGAGTTGCTGCTAAGTGGCTCTTTGGTAAGTATGCAGATAAAATGCTTAAATATGCTCCATGGAGTTTTCTTCTTCTGAAGATCTTATGGAAGAAAGGAGAAGAACCGTGGAAAACCTAATCTCCGCTATAGCAGCTCTCGATAAGAAGGGAGTTCTAAAAGCAGTTGAAGATGGGATCAAGGCCAACAGAGATCCAATAGAGTTAATCGAAGAAGCCCGCCTAGGGTTGGAACGCATAGGGGATGAATATGATAAGGGAAATTATTTCCTGATGGAATTGATGAGGGCTGCGCAGATTTTCAAAGAAGCAGCATCTCTGATTGATCCCAAGATAAAAGCTTGCCATGGACACACCCTCTGTAAAGGTAAGGTTCTGATCGGGACAGTTGCCGGCGACGTTCACGACCTCGGAAAGAGTATCGTTGTGAGTCTGCTTCAATGCGTTGGATTTGAAGTCATAGATCTTGGTGTAGACGTTCCAATCCACGTTTTTGTCGAAAAAACAAAAAAGGACAACCCTCAGGTTGTGGGGATGTCTGGGCTTCTTACCACTTCGATTCCGGTCATGCACCAAACAATAAGAGGTATAGAAAAGGCGGGCCTGAGAAAAGGAGTTAAAGTGATAGTTGGAGGGGGAATCGTTGGAGAAGTCGAAAAAAGTGTTATAGGGGCAGATTATACAGCCTTAAGTGCGAATGAAGGTGTTAAAGTCATCAAAGATTGGGTGGAGAGATTAACCAGCAATTCATAAAATATTAAAAAAACCATGACGAGATATGAGCGGCTGGAAGCAGCATGGAACCTCAAAGAACCTGATAGAGTTCCAGTTACTCCAATAAACTGCTACATAATAGCTTATCTCGGGGGTATTACAATCAAGGAAATGTTTACTTGCCCCGAGAAGCTCATTCGCGCAACGATAAAATGTAGCGATATAATCGGAGATAACGTAGACCCAAACATAACAACTCTTGACCACTTCTCCATCTTAGGAAAATCTGGATGGGATCAAGCTACTCTTGATTGGAGAATCGAAGATCACTTTCCACCCCAGGGTAACATCCCCAGTTTCTTCGAGAAATGCATAATCGAGGACTACGAAGACGTCATGGAAAGGGGATTTTCAACAATACTCTTTAACAAAAAGATATGCAAGGATGTCTTTGAGCGAAGCATAGATGAGTTCCTCTTCTATGAATTTGAGTACCCAAGTATTTATGCCCAAGCGTGGAGAAAATACGTCGAAGAGTATGAGGTCCCTCTACTCATGGGTGGAAGAGCGTGTCATCCTCTTGACTTGCTCCAGTATTACCGAGGAATTTCTCAGCTCACTGAAGATATCTTCGAAAGGCCAGAGAAAGTAAAAGAGATGTGTGAATTCCTTCTTGAGTATGAAATCACCCGAGCCATGCAGCAAGCAATGACTATGGGTGCAGGAGAAGTCCCAGGAGCAGAGGTAATATTCTTCATTAACGGCGGCCCCCCAGGAATGCCTCCACGAATCTTTAACGAGTTTTACTGGCCTTACGCTAAAAAGGCAGTCGATACGTGGGTAAAGCGAGGGTTCAAGGTATATAATCACTGGGACAATGACCTAACTCCACACTTGGAAACTATCAGGGATATAACTAAAAGCTTACCCCCAGGAAAAGTGTGTATAGACTTTGAAAAAACAGATATGAAAAAGGCAAAAGAAATTTTGGGAGATAAAGTCTGCATTCATGGAAATGTCCCTTCTTCTCTTCTCGTCTATGGAACTCCTGAAGAGGTAGACAAATATTGTAAAAAATTAATAGAGGATTGCGCTGAAGGTGGTGGTTACATTCTTGGAACTGAATGTGAAACACCCTGGAACGCCAATCCTGAAAACGTCAGAGCAATGATTGAAGCTGCGAATAGGTACGGACATTACTAAGAATGAATTAATACATTTTCGTTATTGAAAGGAGATTCAAGCTCTGAAAAAAGGAAACTCTCCTTCTTTCTTTCCCACTGTCAATAGCTCATCTCACAAAAAACCTCAGCTTTTAAGAAAACTGAATCTTCTCGATTCAACCTTTCTGGTTATCGGTGCTGTTGTTGGGTCAGGTATATTCATGACCACAGGTTTTATTGCTGAATACCTCCCTTCCCCTGTCTTAATTCTTCTCGTTTGGCCAGTGGGTGGGTTTATCACTCTGTGTGGAGCGCTCTCTTTTGCTGAATTGGGTGCTATGTTTCCCAGGGCCGGTGGGCAGTATGTGTATCTTCGCGAAGCTTACGGACAGTGGGCGGGATTCTTTTATGGTTGGGGATTTTTTTGGGTAATAGAAGCTGGAGGAATAGCTGCTTTGGCAGTTGGTTTTGCAGAGTATTTTGGCTATTTTATTCCTTCTCTCTCGACTAAAACTTACCTTCTAAATTTAAACATATCAAACTTTAATTTATCTTTATCCTCGGGTCAGCTTGTTGCTGTAGCTTCAATTATATTCCTCTCTGCGGTGAATTATTTTGGTATTAAGGGTGGAATTACTGTTCAGAATTTATTCACTTTCTTGAGAATTGCTTCTGTGGCCATAATAGTAATCTTTGGATTAGCTCTCGGAAAGCACTCAGGTTCTGTGAATCTTAGTTCATCATTCACAATTGAATCTTCCTTCAACATGAACATATTAAAGCTCTTCGGATTTGCCCTCATCGCTGTTTTCTGGACCTATGACGGCTGGTACGCAGTGAACTGCACGGCTGAAGAAGTAAAAAAACCAGAAAGAAATATTCCTCTGGGGCTAATCCTGGGAACTCTCAGCGTAACTCTTATTTATTGTCTGGTTAATCTTGTCTATGTTATGGCACTCTCTGTTGAGGACATGAAAGGTGTAGCCAGGATTGGAGAGCTAGCTTCAACAAATCTCTTCGGTCCAAAGGCAACACTTCTTATATCAGCTACGATAATGGTCTCGATCTTTGGGTGCCTAAGCGCTTCCATACTTTACGGGCCTAGGGTATATTATGCAATGGCTGAAGACAGGTCCTTTTTCCGAAGTATGGCCTATATCCATCCCCGCTATCGTGTTCCGACAAAATCCATTATAGTCCAAGCTCTGTGGTCATCGCTCCTCTGTCTCTCTGGGACTTACCAAGCACTTTTCGAATACGTTGTTTTTGCACTGATCTTATTCTTTGCTGCCACTGGACTTGCTGTAATAATCCTCCGTTTCAAGCAGCCTAATAAAAGAAGACCTTATAAAACCTGGGGCTATCCTCTTATTCCTCTCCTCTTTGTAGTGATAAACTTGGCCGTCTTTTTTAACACCGTTTGGGCACAGCCATTAAAATCCGCAGTGGGATTAATTATTCTCTTCATAGGCATTCCAGCTTTTCTTTATTGGAAAAAGAAATCAAACCAAGAAATCATCTCTAACCCATGAAGAAAATAGTAATCATTCTCAAAAATTAGTTAACTAGAGGAAAAAAGGCTTTTTAGTCGTGCATCATGGTAGAAACAATGACGAGATACGAAAGACTTGATGCAGCCTGGAATCTTGAAGAGGCTGACCGAGTACCTGTTTCCCCTCTGAATTGCTATATTCTGGCATATCAAGGTGGAATATCTATCAAGGATATGTTTACCCAACCCGAGAAGCTTATTCAAGCAGTGGCAAGAGCAAGAGAAAAAATCGGAGAGGGAGATCAGGAAGATCCGAATATAACAACCCTTGACCACTTATCTTTACAACCCAAATCTGGATGGGATCAGGTTACTCTCGACTGGAGAATCGAAGACTACTTTCCACCCAAAGGTAATATCCCAAGCTTCTTCGAAAAATGTATAATTGAAGACTATGATGATATTATTGAAAGAGGCTTCTCAACAGTACTCTTCAACAAAAAGACTAGTAAAAACGCTTTTAAACGAAGTATAGAAGACTTCCTCTTCTACGAGTTCGAATACCCTAAAATCTACGCTAAAGCCTGGAGAAAATTCGTCGAAGAATATGAAGTGCCTTTACTTATGGGAGGGAGAGCAACAATTCCTTTTGAACTTGTCCTCTATTATCGTGGTTTTAATCAATTTGCTATAGACATGTATGAGCAACCAGATAAAGTAAAAGAGATGTGTGAATGGATTCTAGAACATGAAATTATAAATGCCCTAAAACAGGCAATGACGATGGGTGCTGGAGAAGTCCCAGGCGCTGAAAAAATCTTCTTCCAGGCAGGAATCGCAGGGCCACCTTATGTTTCTCCTCAAGTCTTCGAAGAATTTGTATGGCCAACTCTAAAAAAGGGCGTGGATATGATAGTAAACCGAGGATTCAAAGCTCATGTCCATATGGATGGAGATTTAACGTCTTTATTGTCTCTATTAAAGAATATTACCAATGGCCTGCCAAAGGGAAAGGTATTACTCGATTTCGAAAAGACTGATATGAAAAAGGCAAAAGAAATTTTAGGTGATAAAGCTTGCATATTCGGCAATGTGCCAGCCTCACTCCTCTGCTTTGGCACCCCTAGTGAAGTAGAAGAATTCTGTAAAAAATTGATAAAAAATTGTGCTGAAGGAGGAGGTTTCATCCTCTCAACTGAATGCGAAACGCCTTGGAACGCTAAACCTGAAAACGTTAGAGCCATAATAAACTCTGCAATAAAATTCGGTCAATATTAGACCATATTCTCATTTGACATAGGATTCAATCATTTATACATTAAAAACATGAATGAGCTTCCGCTTCAAGGAAATCTCGCGGAAACACCTCTTCCTCAGCTCCTATTCAGTATCTGGCATAAGGAAAAAACTGGATTGTTGAGAATAACAAAAGAAAAAATCGAAAAAAAGCTGTATTTCAAAAAGAGAAATATAGTAGGAGAGCTTGCTTCTTTTTCCGAAAAAGATTTTTTGAAAATGTTGATCAAAAAAAAGATGCTGAACTCTTCCCAGCTAAAAAAATGCCGCCTTTTTGCACGCCAAAACAAAATTACTGTCATAAAATCGCTAACTGAGTTCGCTCTCTTCTCACCTCTTCATCTCTGGCAACTCATGCAAACCTTCTTCAAAGAAGACTTCTTTTCTCTATTTGATTGGACAGATGCTGAATTTTATTTCGAATCCGAAGACATACCTTACGAATCCCAAATCCTTCAGGAAAGCGAAATACCTAACCTCATTCTCCAGGGCATCCGTCAAATGAAAAATCGAGAGGTCTTTGAGATCCACCTTCCTCCTGAAGATGAAAGTCTTAAAATCCTCTTTCCCTTCTATATTGACCAGATTAGATTCGAGCCTCATGAAAAATATTTGTTGAAACTAATAGAGAACGCACCGAATCTAAAAATCATTTATGATTTGAGTGAAATAGGAAAAGGTGAAACAAAAAGAACAATCTTTGCTTTCCTTAGCTTGGGAATAATTAGCACCTCTCACGAAAATAAGAGAGTTAATTATGCCCACGAATTCTTAACTGACGAACTTGATAAAATTCTGGAATCATTCAACTCCAAGTGTTCCTATATCTATAAATACATTTCAAAAGAAATAGGGCCCGCTGCCATGAGTGTCTTGAATAAATGTCTGGACGATATAAAACCTCAATTAAGTCCTCCTCTTCAAACCCTCGAATTAAGGCCTGATGGCAGAATTGAGATGAAACCAACCTTAAGAATGAATATCAACTTATCCAGCGATAAAAAATGGAAAAATTTTTTAAAGGATTTGGATGAAATCCTGGCAGCGGAGGTTTTAGCTGTAAAAAGAACCCTCGGAACAGGACATGAGACAGCTTTAATCGAAAATTTGGAGAAAATGGGAGATCTCTCGTGAAGAAAAGACAAATTTTAGCCCTTTTAATTTTTATTACTCTACTTTTTATCTTTCTCCTGATCAAAATTGGATTTTAAAGAAAAAAATCTCATCATAATCCTCGGCCCTACAGGCGTTGGAAAAAGTCTAACATCGATCAAACTTGCAAAAAAATTGCAGGGAGAAATTATAAACTGCGATTCTATGCAAGTTTACAAAGGATTCGACATCGGAACAGACAAACTCCTTCTTGATAAGAGAGAAAGTATTCCCCACCATCTGCTTGATATCATAGAGCCTTCTACTCAATTCACTGCTGCTGACTTTGCAGAGCTTTCACTGAAAGCTATAAGCCACATCTTGAAGAAAAAAAAGCTCCCTATAATTGTCGGGGGGACAGGCTTATATTTAAAGGCTTTGTTGGACGGGCTGTTCCCAGGGCCTGGAAGAAACTCTAAACTTCGACAAAAACTCGAAAAAAGAGCCAGTGAGGAAGGCCTGGACAGCATGAGAAAAAAACTTAGAGAAGTAGATCATGAATATTCACAAAAAATTGGAAAGAAGGATAAGATGAGGATAATCAGGGCCCTGGAAGTATTTTATCTCACCCAAAAACCTATCACCGAACATTTCTTGAAAACAGAATCTTTTGTGAAAGATTTTAATATCATAATAATTGGGCTAAAATTAAACAGAAAGGAACTCTACAAAAGAATTGAAGAAAGAGTGGATAAAATGTTCAAAAGAGGTATAATTAATGAAGTGGAGGCACTCCTTGAAAAAGGAGCAAATGAAAATTCCCCTCCGTTTCGAGCTCTAGGCTATAAATATGTACTCAAGTTTCTTAAAAATGAAATGAGTCTCGAAGAGGCTATATCACTAACCAAAAGAGACACCCGTCGCTACGCAAAAAGACAGTTTGTGTGGTTTAAAAAAATGAAAGGAATTCAATGGTTTTCACCCTATGATTTTTCTTCTTTAGCTAATTATGTCAAAAAAAACCTGAAATAAAAAATGGAAAAAGCAATCCTAATCAACCTGGCCACAACAAAAAAAGAAAAATTAGAATCAGAAAAATCTATGAAGGAGCTGGAAGGCTTGGCTAAGACAGCTGGTTCTGAGGTAGTTCAAAAAATATTCCAGTCCCGCCCAGAAATCAGTCCAAAATATTTTATAGGAGAAGGAAAGGTTCAGGAAATTGCGCACCTAAAAGAAGAATGTAACGCCAACCTTATAATATTTGACCACAACTTAAGCCCTATTCAGCAAAGAAGTCTGGAAGATGAAATTCAAACCAAAGTTATAGATAGGACTCAACTCATTCTGGATATCTTTGCACAGAGAGCCAGGAGCAAGGAGGGTAAGCTCCAAGTAGAGTTAGCTCAGTTGAACTATATTCTTCCCCGCCTTGTGGGCAAAGGCATTTCTCTTTCCCAGCTCGGAGCAGGAATTGGTACCCGGGGCCCTGGAGAAAAAAAGCTTGAGGAAGACAGACGGAGAATCTTGGATAGGATATCCAAGATAAAAAAAGACATCCAGGACATTCATAAAAGAAGAGACAATCAGAGAAAGAGCAGAAAAAAAAGCCCTATACCCACGGTCTCGCTTGTAGGGTACACAAATGTAGGCAAGTCCACTCTGTTCAATTTCCTTTCCAAAGAAAAAATGTTCATTTCATCCCAACTTTTTGCCACATTAGATCCAGTTCTCCGCCGGGTTTACTTCTCTGACGGTCTCTACTTTTTCCTGAGTGATACAGTCGGTTTCATCCATAAATTGCCAATTGAACTAATAACATCTTTCAAAGCCACATTAGAGGAGGTGATAGAGGCTGATTGCATCTGCCATGTCATTGATATCACTTCTTCTTATATGGAAAGCCAAGTTGAAGCTGTTGAAACAGTACTTGCTGAGATAGGAGCAACGAATATACCAGTAATAAAAATTATGAATAAAATTGATTTAATGGTCAACAAAGAAGAGTTTCTCAAAAAAAACAGACATTCAGACGGTTATAATGCCTATGTTTCGGCTAAGACAGGTGAAGGAGTTAACTGCCTTAAAGAAAAACTCAGAACTTTGCTTTTTAAAGATTTCAAATTGTATTACTTACGTATCCCAAAATCAAAAAAAGAAATAGTCAATTCCTTCCCAAAATGGTCTGTTGTCTTGAAAAGAAGAGAAAACGGAGATTATTTCGAGCTCAAGATTATGACCAACAACAGATCAATCTTAAATTTTTTGCCATTTATTAACAGAGGATATGAACCGTGGTGAGAAAAACAACAATTGTATTTATACTGTTACTCTGGTTTTGGTCCTGTGCAACATATCAGCCTCTAAAGCCTGATTTTTATCTGGAAAGCCTCCCTCAAACAGTAGTGACAACTCTATCTCTGGATGAAAGAATCGCCACTGAAGAAGCATGGAAAAATCTAAGAGAAGGAAGGGAAAACAAAGCCCAGAAAATACTCTCCCGGTTAGACTATAAAAGCCCTGGCTATTACGTTGGTTATGGATATACCTATTTCGCCCTAAGCAAATACCAAGAGGCTGAAGAGAGTTTTAAAGCTGCTTTGTATTATTATCCTGATATGCCTTTGATTCACCTTGGGTTAGTTCAGCTCTACCAGAAAACAGGTCGAGAGAATCTCGCTTTTGCCGAGTATAGAGAAGTGCTTAAGAGGCGGCCAGACCACACTTGGGCCAAACAGGGATACAATGCTCTTAAAGCCAAAAAAACAGAAGAGGCACTAGAAGAAGGAAAAGGCTTCCTCTCCCAAGGGAATCGAGAGAGAAGCAAAGAATCCTTTTTAAAGGCTCTCTACTATTCTCCTGATTCAACAGAAGCCCATCTAACACTTGCTAAGATTTACAAGGCAGAAAACAACCTGCAAAATGCTATTCTCCACTTTGAAGCTGCATATTCTCATGAATCTGAAAATCCAGATATTCTCGAAGACTATGGAGAAGCTCTATTCCAAGCCGAAAAATTCACCAAAAGCCTTGAAGTCTACGAGGAATTATTAGAGCTACAGCCAGGAGACGAAGAAATTCAGTCTCGTATCGAGGCTTTGAGAAACAGACTTGGTATCATTGAATTGTCCAGCCAGTATCACAACATTCCAACTAGGGAGGCAATTTCCAAAGAGGAAGTTGCTGCTCTCATAGCTGTGAAATTCAAAGGAATCTTGGGAGACACAAAAAGTAAACCGCCCATAATCATCGACATATCCACTTCTTGGGCTTCAAAATTTATCCTGGAAATAACCTCACTCGGCATTATGGATGTCTATCCTAGCCACACGTTCCAACCCCAAAAAATTGTTACGAGAGCAGAAATGGCTGAAATCCTAATTCGGCTTATCAATCTTCTAAAAGCGAGAGGCTCCAGATTGATTCAGCAATTTCCACCTGAAAAAATACAAATCTCAGACATTTCCCCTGATAATTACTACCATCATCCAATCACTCAGATTGTATCTTATCAAATCATGGATCTTTCTTATGATAAATCCTTCCTCCCTGATCAACCTGTATCAGGACAAAAAGCTTTAAAAATATTGGATATCATCCTTAATCTAATAAAATAAGCTATCGTATTAATCCTGAGTGAGATGCAAGAGCAAAGATTTAGTGAATGAATTCAGAAGAAAACAATAACTTTTTTACTCTGCCTAATATTCTCACTTTACTGCGAATACTCCTTGTTCCCCTATTTCTTATAATGATCCTCACCAGGAAAGCCTTCGAGGCACTCCTGATTTTTCTTCTTGCAGGGCTCACAGATATTCTGGATGGCTTCTCAGCCAGGCTATGGCACCAGAAAACAAAAATTGGTGCGATCCTCGATCCAGCAGCAGATAAATTACTCATGTCAACTTCTTATGTGATACTCTCCTTCCCCTCTCTCAGTAATGTAAATACAATTCCCATCTGGCTTACAGGGACAGTGATCGGTCGTGATGTGCTTATCTCGATAGGATTTTTTGTAATTTATTTAACTAAAGGCAAAACTTCTTTTTCTCCATCCATCCTGGGTAAGGGAAGCACGGTATGTCAGGTAGGTACTGTTCTGCTCGTTCTCTTAAGTAATTACTTTAACATCTCTCCCTCTCCTCTCAACTGGCTCTATGTACTTACTTTTGTAATTACTGTTATGTCAGGTATACACTACTCCATTGTTGGCTTTGGACTTATTTTTCTCCCCCAGAGAAGTTAAACTCTGTTTTATAATCTTATATGCTTATCGATAAAGCCTTTTTTTAAAGTTTTCCAGACTATCCTCAAATCTAAGGCTAATGACCAATTTTGGATGTAGTAAAAGTCGTATTCAAGTCTCTTATCGATAGGAGTATCCTGTCTCAATCCATGAACCTGAGCCCATCCTGTGATTCCAGATTTTACCTTATGCCTGAGCATGTATTTAGGTATTTTCTCGCTGAAATCTTTGACAAATACTGGCCTTTCAGGTCGTGGACCGATAAGACTCATCTCACCCCTTAAAACATTGATTAATTGAGGAATCTCATCGATACTGAACTTTCTCAGATATTTTCCTACTCTAGTGACCCTTGGGTCACCAGGCTTGCTCATCACAGGACCTGTTGACATCTCTGCATCTTGAATCATTGTCCTGAATTTATGGAGAATAAATTTTCTCCCATCTAAGCCTACTCTCCGCTGACGGTAAAGTACAGGCCCTTTAGATGTAGCTTTGATTAAAAATGCTATTATCAATAGCAAAGGGGAAAGTAAAACCAAAAGCAGAAAAGAAATTCCTATATCAATAACTCTTTTCACTAACGCCTTTATCCCGCTTATGGAAACCTCATCGATACTTATAACAGGAAATCCATCAAGGTCCTGAATACCGGCCTTCAGAGTAAGGAGCTGAAACAGATCAGGAATAAGTCTTACATTCACCATAAACTTTTCAACTACTTTAAGGATTTCTAGAATCTTGGGGTAATGATGTAAATCCAGAGCTATAAAGACATCACTGATATTTTCTGTATTGAGAATTGATTTCAATTTACTCAAGGGTCCGAGGACTTTAATTCCTCCGTCAATATCTATTGCAGTCCCCTCTTTTTTCTCATCGTCTAAAAAACCTTTAACAAAGAAGCCTAAATCTTTGTATTGAGAGAACTTCTGAGCTGCTGATTTACCTGTTTCCCCTGCCCCTATGATTAAAACGTTATGTAAGTCCAAACCTCTGGCAAAACGGCGCCTCATGAAGAAACTTATCTGTGTTCTGAGGAATGCAATCATAAAAACTGCGGCAATAAAATAGATAGCCAAGAATCCATGGGATAACTTAAAGCTGATTTGGAAAAGAGGTGCTGCGCCTTGGCTATAGCTATTAAGATAGCTCAGAATAGCTATGATGACGAGAAAAGTGAAGATGGTATTCAGGAAAATTGAAATAAAGTCGTCTAACTTTGTCCGCTTCAGCCTTGTCTTGTAGAAACCTTGAAAGTAAAAAATCACAAGGTGGGCTACTAGAAAAAGAGGAAAGACTGCTACATAAGAAATAAAAGGAGGAATTCCTCTTTCTGGATGAATGTAAATGAAGGAATAAAAGCGGAAAAAATAAGAATAAAAAAAGGAAAATGAAATTGCTATTATGTCACTAAGCAGATAAATTCCAATAAGATGAGTGTGATCTTTTCTTATCATCTCATATTCACAAAGTCAGACCATTTTTCTCTTAAAAATGCAGCTAATTTCTCTTTAAAAATATTTCGAGAAAACTTCATGGCATTCTCTCTTATGATTGTCTTATTAAATTCCATGCTTTCAAATTTGTCAAGAACTGCCACCAACCTGCTGACCTCCAATTCAGGAAAAAATACGCCTGTTTTTCCTGCTATAACAGACTCCAAGGCTCCTCCCCTCCCATAAGCAATTACAGGAATCCCACAAGATTGAGCTTCCAACGAGGTAATGCCAAAATCCTCTTCTCCAGGCAGAATCAAGGCCTTAGCTCTCTGGTAAACTTTAAGAAGATCGTTTGAGTTGAGGCCTCCAAAAAATTGAATATTAGGCTTAGCAAGCTTTTTAAGCTTCTTATAATCCGGCCCATAACCTACAATCTTCAAAGATACTCCAGTTTGATTGAATGCTTCGACAGCTAAATCAATCTTTTTATAAGGAACGAGAGCAGAGACGATTAAATAGTAATTTTCCTGAGTCTCTCCAGGATGGAAAAAATCTGAATCTACAGGAGGATAGATAACTTCTGCTTCCCGTCCGTAGTACCTCTTAACTCTTCGCGCAACATTCTTTGAGTTGGCAATAAAACAATTAACCCTGTGGGAAGCTGATTCATCCCACAACCTGAGGTAATGAATCATTGGAGGAATTATTAACCTGGAAAAAAAAGACAGTTTATCAGCTGAAAAATAGGAGAAATACTGATTCCATGTATAGCGCATAGGAGAATGGATGTAACACACATGGAGGGCTTCAGGATGAGGGATAATTCCCTTTACAACGCAGTGGGAGCTCGAAATGATAAAATCATACTCACGGAGGTCAAACAATTCTGCGGCAAGAGGAAACAGCGGCAGGTAGTAGCGATATTTTTTCCTCAATAAGGGAAGATTCTGGAGGAAGCTGGTCTTTATCTCTCTCTCTTCAATTTCCTCAACCTGACTTCCTTGAAAATGGAAAAGGGTGTAGATTGGTGCATTGGGAAAGATTTCAGCCAGTACTTCTAGTACCTTTTCTCCACCGCGTTGACCTGTTAACCAGTCATGAATAAGAGCTACTCTCGCTTCTTTCATTGAAGTTGATTATAAAAATGGGGTAATAAATTGTCAATCAGGATATCACTTCTTTTAATACAGCGAGATACATATTTACAGTTTTTTCCCATTGAAAAGACAAACTGTGGTGATAGCCTTTTTCCTGATATGTTTTTCGCAACTCATCGTCTTCAAGGAAGAGTGTAATCTTTTCTGATAACTCTTCATAAGATTCTGGATTGAAAAAAAGAGCATTCTCTCCCAGTATCTCTCTAAGACTTCCTCCTGGACTGCTGACAACTGCCTTTTTTCTGGCCATGGCTTCAAGAGGTGGAAATCCAAAGCCTTCATAGAAAGACGGGAAAACAAGGAATTCTGCCCCGTCGATGTAATGAATCAAAGTCTCTTCTGACTGATATTCTTTGATTACTACTCTTTCTGTGAGTTTTAAATCCTGAAGGGTTTTTAAGAAAGCTTTATCCTGCTGAATTCCTACAAGTAGCAACCTCAAATCAGAATACTGGTTTTTTATGAGCAAGAACGCCTTTAAGAGTGTGCCTAAATTTTTGTGGGGTTTTAAACTTCCCATGTAAATAAGATAAGGAAATTTAAAGGGTGAATGATTTCTGGGTTTATTGAAAAAAAGGCTGGAAATCCCGTAATAAATAACATGTATAAGGTTTCCATCAAACCTAAACATATCTACGAGATCATTCCTGGTCGTCTCCGAGCCAACAAAAACTACTTCAGCCCTCCTTTTTACTCGGTTTAAAAAGAATTTCCCCAATTCAACTTTTACTGCTGGCTTAAAGAAGTGGGGAAATTTAAAATGTATTAAATCATGAACTGTTACAATCAGCCTGTTCTTCAAAAAAAGAGGAAAAACATAGTGGGGAGAAAAATAGTGAAAATCTTTTAATTTTCTAAGCTTTATAGGAACCTCCAGGTGTTCTCTCAAATCATAATTTTTGAAGGAAGCCTCAATAAAAGACTCATCTGGAGCATTAAGATAACCTGTTTTTCTCAGATGAATGATTCGGTAATCAAAAAAACTAGAATCAACTAATCCCTGAAAAAGATGTCTACAATAGACTCCTATTCCGTAATCTTCGATTTTTCTTGAATCAAGAATAATGTTCACAACTAAACTCCCTGATTACCTGGATGACTTCTCTGCAGACTTCACATCCCTTTGAATCGCCTTTTAAATAAAAGATCAACAGTTTAAGCTTGAATCGCAGAAAAAGATAAATCCTTAGAACTCCGAGAGCTAACCTGCTGTTATGCTTTGAGTAATAGAAGAGCTGGCTTCTCTTGGCAATGGGAAGAATATGTTGTGGATACTTTGATACTGATATTCCCCGGGAGTGAATTATCCGTGATTCAGAAGAAAAATGAATTTTGTAGCCAAGTTGCCGTATTCTCCTCCCTAGGTCTGCATCTTCGACATAGAGGAAAAAATTTTCATCAAACCCTTTAACCTTTTCGTATAAGCTTCGTTCAATCAGAAAGCAGGCACCACTGACCCAGTCAACATTCCTGTTCATTTTCTCTTTTTTTAGCTTAAGGTACAAACAATACCAATTTTCAGCAAATAACTTTAAAAACAGCTCGGAAAAAATATTTAAATCTTTACCAAAAGATTGCTGGTATGAACCGTCTGGGTTAAGGATCAGCGGGGCAACGATTCCATATTCCAGATCTCGCTTTTTAATTTCTATAAGCTTCTCCACCGACCCCTTTAGAATGAACGTATCGTTATTCAAGAATAAAAGATAGCGCCCAGAAGCATGCTTAGCTAAATAATTATTTGCCTTTGCATAACCAGCATTATAATTGAAAGCAATTAATCTGACCTCTGGATATCTCTCTTTTATACTCTCTACAGAACCATCGTCCGATGCATTGTCTGCGACGATGATTTCATAATCAAGACCGCTCATATTTCGGTGAACAGACTCGAGCGTCCTTAAAACATATTCCTTGGCGTTATAATTCACTATAAGAGCAGAGATTTCTTTCTCTGCGCTCCCCTTGTTCTCCATGATACTATTTACAGGCAAAATCGGATTTTTCACTTATTCTTATTCCTTTATTCATCTTTTATCCTAGAATCAAGTAAAAAAAAGAGTAATAAGTAAACATTTTTCTCTTGAGGTCTTACCTCAAAATTCCTCAAGACATTCATCTATAACTTTTTCTATCTTTTCTATTTTTTCGTTCAGGGAAAATTTTTTTGTTACAGTGAGAACTCCTCTTCTTGAAACTTCAATTCTCTTTGTGGGATTATCTAGGACAAGGGCCAAAGCTTCGCCGATAGCATCTGGGTTTCGTGATTGTACGAGATATCCATTTTCTCCCTCAGTTACAATTTCATGAATTCCCCCTGTTGCTACAGCCAAAACTGGAGTCCCTACGGCCATAGCTTCGATGATTGAACGGCCAAAGGATTCAACTGCCGAAGCAACAACCAGCAAATCCACCACTTTCAAAAGCCTCAAGACATCCCTTCTGTATCCAGCAAAGATCACATGCCTTTCCAATTTAAGCCTGTTAATTAATTTTTTAAGCCTTCTAAAGTAGCAACTGCTTTTAACAGCACCTATGAGCAAGAGTTTGAGCCGTGGGTATTTTTGAAGGAGTGAAGCCATGGCTAATATAACCTCTCGCTGGCCTTTTTCTTTACAAATTTTCCCAACGACACAGAGCACTATATCCTTTTCTTCTAGGCCAAGCTCCTTCCTCAAAGTTATCTCTGAGTATGATTCCAGAGGTTTCACTTCCAGACCATTATGAATGATTCTTACCTTTTCATCGTTCCTAAATACTCGCTGTGTTGCCTGGGAATTAACAATAACTCTGGAAGATAAACTATATATAATCTTTGCTAACAGTCGATTCCCGCACAAGAAAAGGAGCAAGGGCTTTTTCCCATGTAAGATTTCATGGACAGCCCAAATGTGAGGAATCCTTCTTTTTCTTGCAGCTAAGGCACCACTGAATACCACAGCTGAGTTACTAAAAACCAAGGTAATATTCCTCTCTTCGATTATTCTTGAGAGCTTAGAAATACTTCTGACATTCCACAACCAAGATGCTGGTTGTTTCCATATCTTCTGCCTCTCGGTAATCCACCACTTCATAGGAACAATTTCTGTTTCTAGACCTATATTTCGAGCTTCATCTCTCAAAGGCCCTTTACGAGGAAACACACAAATGGGCCAGAATCTCTGTTTATTTATCTTTTGAAGGGTTTGAAGAAGCATCAGCTCTGCCCCGTTGAGCTCAGCAGAATGGGAAACAAAGAGAATATTGGTTCTCATTTTTGAAACAAAGATTCATAAAAACGAAGAGTTTCTGTTGCAGTAACTCTCCAGTTAAAATCTAAAGCTCTCTTTTTACCTTTGGCTTGAATATCTTGACGCAGATCTTCATCCTTCAGCACAAGAATAGCCTTGTCAGCAATATCTTCAGGCTCTTCTGGATGAAAATACAGTGTGGCATCTTGTGCAATCTCTGGGATAGCTGAAGACCTAGAAGTGACCACAGGGAGACCGCTGGCCATGGCTTCAAGAAGAGGAAGGCCAAATCCTTCATGAAGAGAAGGGAAGGCAAGAACCGATGCCAGACGATAAAAAATCCTTACCTCTTTATCGGGAAGATAACCTTCTATTCGTACCCAGGGCTCAAGTTCACTCTGCTTAACCTTTTTCACAAGATCTTTATAAGCCTGACCCTTTCGGCCAACAATTACCAGGGCAATCTTTTCGTATTTCGTATGAATAATTTTAAGGGCCTCTATTAAATTCAATAGATTCTTTCGAGGTTCAATGGCTCCCACAAAAAGGATAAATGACGAGGGAAGCGAAAATCTCTCTCTTATTTTTTCTATTTCTTCAGGGGAGATATCTGTATAAAATCTATGATCCAGCCCAAGATAAATAACCTTTACTTTTTTTTCGTCAATGGCAAATCTCTCTACAACTTGTTTTTTTGTAAACTGGGAGATGGCCACAACTCCATCAGCTTTAAACAATGTGTCCTTTATCTTATTCACAAAATATTTCCGTGCTTCTTTGTTCGACATCCAGGGAAAATCTATAAAGAATAAGTCATAAACTGTGACAATTTTCTTTCCTCTTGTAGGAAGAAACATCGGTGTGGGTGAGTGAGTCAAATCCAATTCTGTCCTGAAAAAATAATCCATGGGTGGCCAACTAAGTCTGTGCCATAAAAAATTGACCATCCTTACCGGAAGGCGTAAATCGATGAAATTTTTTTTATCAAAAGGTGGAACTTTCTGGATAGGAAACCTATCTTTCAAAGAAGAAGAAAAAAGAAAATAGTGGTTAGTATGATCTATTTGGGCTAAATGAAAGAGGAGATTCTTGAAATAGATTCCAACGCCTGTTTCTTGTTTAAGAAATGGACGGATATCAAAACCGAGCCGCATCTTGAGTAAATGTATGTCTAATTCCCTTAAA
Source organism: Candidatus Aminicenantaceae bacterium (assembly GCA_041862375.1). GTDB lineage: Bacteria > Acidobacteriota > Aminicenantia > Aminicenantales > Aminicenantaceae > WVZL01. The sequence continues at coordinate 66,059 of JBGVTE010000050.1, read as the reverse complement.
AGTCAAGGAAAGGCAAAGTGTAAACAGAGCTCAAATATAAGAAACAAATGAAGTTGTGAAAGGCTTGCTTTGTAAAAAAGGTAGTGCTATTATTTTTATTTCAAGGAGTGAGACGTGAATAAATTCAAAAAAATAGTAAGAAGAATTGATTCTTTTCGCGATGAAATGATTGATATGCAAATTAAGTTATGTTCAATCCCTGCTATCTCCCCTTCAAGCGAAGGCGAGGGCGAAGCTAAAAAAGCAGAAGTTTTACTTTCATTCTTAAAAGAGAATGGGTTTCAAGATGTTAAAATAATTAAGGCTCCTGATTTGGATACTGCTGCTGGCTACCGACCTAACATTCTTGCCCTGTATAAAGGAAAAAGCTCTTCCAAGACAATATGGATAATGACCCACATGGACATCGTCCCTCCAGGAGAACTATCCCTATGGGGAGGAGACCCCTTTAAAGCCTGGGTGGAAGAAGGAAAAATCTTCGGCAGGGGTGTAGAAGACAATCAGCAGGATATGGTTGCTTCCCTGTATGCAGTAAAAGCTTTTCAGGCAGAAGGTGCTAAGCCCAATTATGACGTAGGAATTGCCTTAGTAGCAGATGAAGAAACTGGAAGTAAGAAGGGAATTGGCTACGTGCTAAGCCATACAAAAGCTTTCAGGAAACAGGACTTGATTATCGTGCCAGACGCAGGAAACGAAGAGGGAACAATGATTGAAGTGGCTGAAAAAAGTATCCTCTGGCTTAAATTCAAAACCTTGGGCAAACAGGCCCATGGTTCCACCCCTGAAAAAGGCATCAACAGCTTCAAGGCCGCTTCTTTCCTGATCACTGAACTAAATAATCTCTACCAGATTTTTCCTTACAAAGACTCTCTTTTTGTCCCTCCTCTTTCTACCTTTGAGCCAACTAAAAAAGAGTCTAATGTCCCCAACATCAATACCATTCCTGGAGAAGATATATTCTACATGGATAGCCGCATACTGCCTAAATACAGAGTTGAAGAAGTCGAAGAGAAAATAAAAGAAATATCCCGAAAAATTGAGAAAAAATTTAATGTCACCGTAGACTTAGAAGAGACTCAGAAAGCTCCTGCTGCCCCACCCACCTCACCTCATGCTCCAGTGGTCCATGCTCTGAAGAAGGCCATAAAAGATGTTTACAACAAAGATGCAAAGCCCATGGGTATCGGAGGAGGCACAGTTGCAGCTCTTTTTCGTAATTCAGGCTTCAATGCTGCCTGCTGGGCAAAACTTGATGAAACTGCCCATCAGCCGAATGAATACTGTATCATTGATAACATGATGGGTGATTCCAAAGTCTTTGCTCACATTTATCTCCAGGAATAGATTAATTCAGTGGAAAAATTCATACTTGTTTTAACAACTGTTCCCAGCAAAAAGACCGGCCACGAAATTGCCAGAGTATTAGTTGGAGAAAGGTTAGCAGCTTGTGTAACACAATCAAGTGCTTGTCAGTCCTTGTATTGGTGGAAAGATAATATTTCTCAAGACGAAGAATACATGCTTTATATTAAAACCAAATCTTCCCTCTATTCAGAATTGGAAGAAAAAATCCGAGAACTTCACCCCTACGAAGTGCCTGAAATCATTGCCCTTCCCTTTATAAAAGGCCACAATGAATATTTGCGTTGGATAGATAGGGAAACAAAAGGTTAGAAATATTCTCTCTTTAATTTCTGGGCAATTCTTATGGTATTGAGATGGATGGAAACAGTATCCTCAACATCCCTGGCATAGCCACCAGCGAGGAGAATAGCCACGGGGATGTGACGCTTCGAGGCTTCTTCGATGACTATCCTGTCTCTCTCTTTTAGACCCTCAAAAGTGAGTTTTAAGTTTCCTAGCCGATCGTCTTTGTACGGATCAGCTCCTGCTAAGTACAAAACTAATTCAGGTTTGAACTCCTCATAATGTCGAGGAAAATGGGTCCGGAGCAAAGACAAATACTTCTCATCACCATCCTCCGACCAGAGACCAACATCTGCTGAACTCGAAGGCTTTTCTGAAGGATAATTATCCATTTGGTGAATAGAAAAGGTAAAGGCATGGTCTTTCTTGGATAGAATAAAAGAGGTTCCATTACCTTGATGGAGGTCGCAATCGACCACCATTGCCCTCTCGATTTTTCCTTCATTCTTCATCTTTTCCACCGCAACAGCGACATCATTCAAGACACAGAAGCCTTCTCCATGGTCAGGAAAAGCATGGTGGAATCCCCCTCCAAGATGCACTGCTAATCCATCCTTTAAAGCGATTTCAGCCGTGAGAATCGTTCCCCCTACAAAGAGCCAGGCAAATTTAACTAGCTCTGGGGAATAAGGAAGCTCTAAGGTTAAAATTTCTGAGTCAGAGAGATTTCCCGTTTTTAATTTCTTCAAGTATTTCGGAGTATGAACGAGAAGCAGATCTTCATCTTCAGCAAACCGAGGGAGGGTAAAATTCTCTCTTTTGGCTCCCATACGGAGGAGTGCCTCATATATGAGCCTGTATTTCTTAGCCGGAAATACGTGTTTTCCAATATCCAACCAGTACTCATCACTATAGACAAATTTAAAAGTAAATCTTTTCCTAAATAATAGTCGAAGAGGATTAATGAGACGAACCATAGAGGATAATAAATATCAAAAAAAATAAAACAAAACAACAAAAAACAATGGGGTCAGGCTTTCATAAGTTGTATAACTTGAAGGGACAGTCTAGGTATATAGTCAAGAATCTAAAGGAGGAACAAAGTAAATTCTAATTATAAAAGTTATGAAGGCCTGACCCCATAGTGAAAATTTTTAAACAATTCTTGAAGTTTATCGAAAAATGAATTAGTTTTTATCCTTATAAAATCTTTTAAAAGACTGCCTTGTTTGAAAGGAATAATCGATGGGATTAAAAAGATTTATTATCAACCTCGCCCCTACTCCTCTAGTCAAGCTCTTCGCCAGTCCTTATGTGGCAGGTGACAGCATCGAAACCGCAATTAACACTGCCCGAAAGTTCTGGGAAGAACGTCATGTGTGCTCCTCCATAGACCTTCTGGGTGAGGAGCTTGAAAGTGATAAGGAAGTCCTTTACTCGGTCAACGCATACAAAAGACTTATCGATACACTTGGCCCCCAAGATTATGCAACTATTTCCTTAAAGCCCACACAACTAGGAAGTTACCGTGGACCAGAGCATTGTAAAAAAGTCATCGAGGAAATTGTCAAACGAGCAGAACAGTGTAATATAAATGTTACTCTTGATATGGAAGATCATACTTTTACTGATATGACTCTGGATATTTTCCGTTCTTTAATTAAGGATTATCCGACTTTTGGAACGGTGCTCCAATCCCGTCTTTTTCGCACTGATAATGACATAAAATCTTTAAAAGGTTTGAATGCCCGGATCCGAATTTGCATTGGTATATACAATGAACCTAAAGAAATAGCCCTCCAAAGTAAGCCTGAAATGAAAAAAAAGCTCCTCGAGCAGGTAGAAATTTTGTTTAAAGAAGGCCATTATCCTGAGATCGCAACGCACGATGAAGAAGTCATAAATGAAGCCATAAACACTGCCGAAAGGCTGAACCTGAAGAATGATCGATACGAAGTTCAAATGCTCATGGGTGTCCCGAAGGAAACCTTTCAAGACGAGCTTGTTAAAAATGGTATCCTTGTCCGCCTTTATGTTCCCTTTGCCGAAAAATGGAAATATGCTTCTGCCTACTGCAAAAGAAGACTGGCTGCCAATCCAGCAATGGCTGCTTACATTATGAAGAACATTGTACAAAAGGCTACTGGCAGGCGTTAGCTTTAACAGAATACGATTTTCTCCAACACCCAACCTGATCCATCTTTATTCATTGTAGATTTGATTTTTATTCCTCTCACGGTATTGGAAATGTTTACCAGCATTCTCTCAAACTTGAAAAAAAGTAAAATTTTCATTATAATTAAAAAAATTATTAGCAAAGGTGAGGTGTTTCATGAGAAAAAAATCAGTTATAATTTCATTACTTCTTTTATTCTGGGCTCTTTTCCCAGAAAATCAGCCTCTATTTCCCCAGAAAGTCTTTACTCAAGTGGATACTGCTTGTCAATGTCTCGATAAAGGTGAAATTGACAAGGCAATTGAACTCCTCAAAAAAGAGCTTAAAATCTCTTCCAACAACCTCAACGCACGTCTTTACCTGGGCATTGCGTATTACCAGAAAAAAGACTTAGAAAATGCTTTTAAAGAATTCGAAAAAATTGAAAAAATAATAATGAAGAGGGTGGACTTCGATAGACCCGAGACGCCTGCATGGTCTAGAGATGGATGGAATCCTGAACAGGTTGACACCAACTTAATTGAGTCTTGGATGGATAGACAGACAAATGTAATTTTTTCTAAAGAAAAATTAGGTCTTCTCTATTTCTGCCGCGGTCTTACTCTAAAAGAAAAAAAAGATTTAAAAAATGCTGAGAAAAGGTTCGAAAGAGCTCGAAAATTTAAATATGACAGTACTGCAATTTCCATGGAGCTTTTCGATTTCTACCTTAAAAAGAAAGACATGAAATCTGCTTCAAAAGAGATTAAGGAACTTAAAAAAATCACTGGCGAAACTGAGACTACCATCTTCCTTGATGGCTATATTCACTATACGAATAAAAACGTGCAAGCTTCCCTAGCTGCTTTCGAGAAACTTGCAGAGAAAATGCCAGAGGCGAAGAGGAATATTGGATGCATTCACTACAATCAGGGAGAATACCAAAAAGCAATAGAAATTTGGGAAGATGTCCTTTCTCAAAAGCCTGATTATAAGGATATCCAGATCGACCTCGGTCGTGCCCATTTTCACGCTGGTGATACAGAAAAAGCCCAAGAATATTTTGATAAGGCAGGGATTAAAATTTCTCCAGCTCGGTATTCTCCAAAAAAAATCGGCCTTGATTATGAGGTCCTTTTTGAAGAAATTAAATTTGACCTGCAGTGTAAATAGTCTATTTCTTTTCTTCTTTCTTTTCTTCAATAGCAGCCTGGGCAGCCGCTAATCGGGCTATGGGAACCTGATAGGCAGAACAACTCACATAATTAAGCCCAATTTCATGGCAAAAGAAAATTGAGCGGGGATCCCCGCCATGTACTCCACATATACCTATTTTTAGGTCAGGCCTCGTCTGACGGCCCTTCTGCACTGCCATTTTCATCAACTCCCCTACTCCTTCAGTGTCAATTGTTTCAAAAGGATTATTCTTCCAGATCCCGTGCGCCAGGTAATAGGCAAGAAATCCTGCTCCATCATCACGAGAGATACCATAAATTGTTTGGGTAAGGTCATTAGTTCCGAAAGAGAAAAACTCTGCATCATGGGCGATTTCATCAGCAGTAATAGCTGCCCTTGGAACCTCAATCATCGTTCCTACTGAAAACTCAATTTTAACTTTATACCTTTCCATCACCTCTTCAGCAACTCGTTTGATAATTATTTTCTGATTGGCAAGTTCTTTCATTGTTCCTACGAGTGGAATCATAATTTCAGGATATACTTTCTCTCTTTCCGTGGCTAATTGACAGACAGCCTCAAAGATGGCAGTAGCTTGCATCTCGATTATTTCTGGATAAGAAATTCCCAACCGGCAGCCTCTGTGACCAAGCATAGGGTTGAATTCTGATAGGGCTTTGACTCGATCAAGTAATTTTTCCAATTCTTGAATTTTCTTCTGCTGTTTGCTCTTCGAAGCTTTTAAAACTGCTATTTCAACCATAAGATCCTCCCTGCGAGGAAGAAATTCATGAAGGGGAGGATCGAGTGTACGTATGGTAACAGGATGACCCTTCATTTCTTTGAATAAACCGTAAAAATCTTTTTTTTGGAAGGGTAATAACTTGCTTAAGGCTTTCCGCCTTTTCTCTTCAGTTTCAGATAGAATCATTTCTTTAATGAAAGGAAGTCGTTCCTTTTCAAAAAACATATGCTCTGTGCGTGCTAAACCTATGCCTTCTGCTCCGAAAGCAAGAGCAATTTTAGCATCTCTGGGAGTATCTGTATTGGCTCGAACCTTTAATTTCTTTACATGGTCTGCCCAGAAGAGGAGTTTTTTTAAATCTTGGTAGACCTTAGATTCCTCAGGCTTCTTTTCTCCCTGAATTACCTGGATGATCTCAGATGGCTGGGTTTGAATTTGCCCCAGAAGAACTTCTCCTGTAGTACCGTCGATGGAGATCCAATCACCTTCGTTAATTAGTTTTTTTCCCACTCTAAATAGTTTCTGATCTTCGTCTAACTTTACTTCTCCACAACCCACTACTGATGGTTTCCCCATCTGCCTTCCAACCACAGCCGCGTGAGAAGTCATTCCTCCAGTGGCTGTAAGAATACCCTGAGAAGCACTCATGCCATGAATATCATCAGGCGATGTCTCTCCACTGACTAGAATCACTCTCTTTCCTTCTTTTTTCCACGAGACTGCCTCATCAGCTGTAAAGACTACCTGTCCCGCTGCTGCCCCAGGTGAAGCAGCTAGCCCACCAGCAAGAAAAGTACTTTTCCTTTTTTCTTCAGCATCGAAAACAGGATGAAGAAGTTGTTCCAGAGCCTGCGGCTCTACCATCATAAGAGCTTCCTCCCTTGACGCCAGTCCCTCCTCAACCATATCCACTGCAATCTTTACTGCTGCCAAACCTGTTCTCTTGCCGCTCCTTGTCTGGAGCATGAAGAGTTTTTCATCTTGTATGGTAAACTCAAAATCTTGAACATCTCTATAGTGTTTCTCTAGCCTGTTGGTTATCTCACTCAATTCTTTATAAGCTGCCGGCATTTCCTTTTCTAAGGACTTGAGAGGAGAAGGAGTTCGCACACCAGCCACGACGTCTTCTCCCTGGGCATTAAATAAATACTCACCGTATAGCTTCTTCTCTCCTGAGGCAGGATCTCTCGTGAACCCAACTCCAGTAGCTGATTTTTCTCCAATATTGCCAAAAACCATTTGCTGAATGTTGACTGCGGTACCCAAGTCATCAGGAATATAATTTAGTCGACGGTAGGTCACAGCTCTTGGATTGTTCCAGGATTTAAATACTGCCGAGATCGAAAACAAGAGCTGATCTATGACATTCTGTGGAAATTCTTTACCTCTCTCTTCTTTGATTAAATTTTTATAATCAGCAATAAGTGCATCCAAATCTGCCTCAGTCAATTCAAAGTCATGGACTATTTTATTCTGTCTTTTTTTCGCCTTCAGAATACTCTCAAACTTTTTTTTCGGTATTCCCAAAACCACGTTTCCGAACATGTGAATCAAACGGCGGTAACAATCTAAAGCAAACCTTCTATTTCCGCTCTTTTTCGCCAGTCCCTTAAGTGTGAGCGTATTCAGTCCTAGATTCAAAATTGTATCCATCATTCCGGGCATGGAAATTTTTGCTCCTGACCTCACAGAAACAAGAAGAGGATTCTCTTCTCCCCCAAATTTTTGGTGGGTAAGGTCTTCTAACTTTTTGAGATTAAGGAGAATTTCCTCTTCAACTTCAAGAGGAATTGTATTGCCTGCTTTGGAAAAGAGTATGCAGACTTCTGTGGATATTGTAAAACCAGGGGGAACAGGCAAGCCGATTCCAGCCATCTCAGCCAGATTTGCTCCTTTTCCTCCAAGAATGTCTTTCATATCCCTGTTGCCTTCAGCAAGATTCTTTCCGAAAAAGTACACATATTTTTCATCCATTTTTCTACTCCTTGTTTAAATAACTAAAAAATATACATGCTCCACCCTTAAAATTCAAGTAACACTGGGGTCAGGCTTTCATAAGTTTTATAATTAGATAAGGCAAGGATTAGAAATAGGTTTTATTTATAAAAGTTATGAAAGCCTGACCCCAAAGGGGAAGTTTTCAGCTCGGGAGAAGAATATATTCAGAGCAAGAAAGAAAAGTAGGCTATCAATCGCGATCAGTCTAAAGTCAACTTTGCGGCTTAGGCTCCCAAAACATCCACAGTCTATATCGATTCCCCTGGCTATAGTAATGAGTACTAAACACAAGAAAACAACAAGTAGCAATGAAACTAGAAGTGCACTTGCACGAGGAAAAACACCCAGGAGTAAAAAAACTCCGCAAATAATCTCTATCCAGGGAAGCACTAAAGCTAGAAAGAAAGAACCTCCGTGGGGAAAAATTTGATAATTCTTTATGTTCTGAGCAAAATCCAAGGGGCTCGTTATTTTCAACAGGCCTGCCCAGATAAATACTCCTCCTACAACCAGCCTGAAGGCAAAAATGAGGTGCTTATTGTGAATCATTATAATTTAAAACAGGAAGGCCTGCATCTACCCACTCCTGCCACCCCCCGAAGAAGACTCTTATATCTTTAAAACCATACTCATCGAGGAGCTTTGCCAGTTGAATGCTCGATTGACACTCACTTCCATCACAATATACGACTAAGGTATCCTGAAGAGAAAGCCCAGGCTCTTCAAGTGAAAGCCCTGAATCTCTATCTTCATAGGGAATGTTTAAAGCCCCCAGAATATGACCTGAAATGTATTCATCTCTCTCGCGGCTGTCTATGAACACAGCATTTTGAGTGACAAAAAGGTTCTCAGCCTCAGCGAGTGTAATAAAAGAAATGGCAGGGTATTTCTCTGAAGAAATAAAACTCAGGGCAAATTCTCCCTTAAAATATTTTCTTATAAGAGAAAAATTAACACCAACACAAATAAGGCAGCTTATGAGGATAATAGTAATTATCTGCCAAAGAATCTTTTTAGTGTGCATCTTGAGAAAATTTAAGTAAAAAGGCTCTTGTATTTATCCAAACCTGCCTTGAACACTTCAATTGCCCTCCTCAAGTCTTTTTCTTTGAGGACATAGGCAATCCTAATTTCATCTTTACCTTTCCCCGAAGAACCATAAAATCCTCCCGCAGGAGCGACCATTACAGTCTCTTTATCAAGATTAAAATCATTCAGCATCCATTGAACGAAATGTTCGGCATCTTGAATTGGAAGCCTGACAATAATGTAAAAAGCTCCCTGGGGTTTTCGGATGACAATGCCTGGTATATCTTTTAATCCTTCATAAAGTATGTCTCTTCGCTTCTGGTATTCTTCCCTTACTGGTTGAAAATACTCCATGCCCATACGGTAAGCAGCCAGAGCAGCTTTTTGCTCGACTGATGGAGGACAGAGCCTTGCCTGTGCAAATTTAAGAACAGCTTGATAAATTTCTTCGTTCCAGGTGATAACCGCCCCGATGCGTGCTCCGCAGCAGCTAAATCGCTTGGATATACTGTCGACAACAATCACTCTCTCCTTGACTTCCTCATATTCTAGAATGCTCTTGTGAGTACCTCCATCATAAACGAATTCTTTGTAGACCTCGTCTCCGATTAAAAAAAGATCATATTTTGTAGCAACAGAAATAATTCTTTCAATCTCCTCTGGTGAGTACACTGTTCCTGTGGGATTATTGGGAGAGCATATAAGTAGTGCTCTTGTTTTTGATGTTATCCGAGCTTCGATTTCTTCTCTGGTAGGGAGACGAAATCCATCCTCAACGCGCAACGTTAAAGGAACAATCTTTACATCAGCAAAAGTTGCGTACCCATTGTAGTTTGTATAATAGGGTTCGGGGATGATTATTTCCTGGCCAGGATCAGCTATGGCGCTAAAAGAAAAATGAATGGCCTCGGAACCTCCGATAGTGATTACAATATTTTCTGCATCGAGGGAAATCTGGTATTTATTGAAATAATCAGCAATGGCCTGCCTCAACTCTAAAAATCCCTGTGCTGGACCGTAGCTCAGAACTTTTTCCTCGTAGTTGTGAATGGCATCTAAAACAGGTTTGGGAGTAGGAATATCAGGCTGACCAATGTTTAGAAAATAAACATGGATTCCCCTCTCCTTTGCTTTATCTGCATAAGGCTTGAGTTTCCTTATTGGAGAAGGCTGGATTTCTAAGCCTCTTCGGGAAATTTCCATTTATGAATCCTCCTGAAATATATAATATATGAATTGAGTAGAGGTGACATAAATTTTTAATTAGCTAAGTACCCACCTCATTTTTATAATATGATATGAGTAGTATATCCAAGGTTGATTATTAGCAGAATGAAAATATGATGTCAAAGTTTTTATTGCCGAGTAAGCATCTTTTATTCCGTGAGGAGAGCTATAGTAGTCATAGAGAGGAGGAATACGGCTTTAAGGCATGCTCGCTTGTTTATCATTTATCACAGAAAAAAATATGCTTCCTATTGCCAAAGACTGGAGATTCTGGTATTTTTGTCCGAAGAATCAGGCAACGTGATGATTAAGGAACCTCAATCAAGAATCGCAAGAAAAGAAAGCTGGAATGATTACTGTCTTTTTTCCATCGAATCTCCTCGAATAGCTCAACATGCTCGACCCGGTCAGTTTATTATGATTAGAGTAAATCCTCACCCCTACCCTCTCCTTCGGCGTCCCTTCAGTATTCACTCAAGAGCGAAAAATACAATAGAAATCTTCTTCCAGAGAATTGGAGTTGGAACAACCCTTTTAGCTCAGAAAGAAGCTGATGCGTTACTTGACATTTTAGGTCCTTCAGGAAATGGCTTCAGCCTTAATACTGGATTGAAAGGGAAAACTGTTTTTTTAATTGGAGGGGGGAGAGGAATTGCACCACTATTTTTTTTGGCTCAAGAGCTCGCATCACTCGGTGCTTTTGTTAATATATTTTACGGAGGAAAGAGTATATCCGACTTGTGTCTTAAAGAAAAGTTAGAAAAGAAGGGCTTTAACCTATTCTGTTCAACTGAGGACGGCTCCTTTGGCTTTAAGGGACTGGTGACTGAGCTCCTCGATGAGAAAATAAAAAATCTCATTCCCGAGAAAATGTTTGTATGTGGTCCAGAGGAAATGATGAAAAAGATAGCTTATATATCTTCGGATAAAAATATTCCAGCAGAATTCTCCCTGGAATCAACTATGGGATGTGGATTTGGTGCTTGCTGGGGGTGCGTAAGGAGAATAAAAAGAGACAATGCAGAAAGCTGGTTAAAAATCTGTGAGGAAGGACCTGTATTCTCTACAGAAGAGATTATCTGGCAGTTATAAGAAAAATGACAGATTTAGGAATTGATCTGGGCTTTCTAAAGCTCAAAAATCCCGTAATCGCAGCCAGTGGTACTTTTGGCTACGGCCTTGAGCTTGCTCAATTCGTCGATCTGAACCAGTTAGGTGGAATAGTAATCAAGGGCCTCTACTTTCATCCTCGCCCTGGAAATCCTCCTCCTCGACTGGTGGAAACTTCCTGCGGTCTTATTAATGCCATCGGTCTCCAAGGTATCGGAGTTAAAAAATTCTCAGAAGAAATTCTTCCTCAGCTGAAAAAAATAAACACAGTCATTATTGTCAATGTCTGTGGCGAAAATGAACAAGAATACGCCTCTGTTGTGGATTTCTTGAGCAAAAAGGAAGGTATTAAAGCTTTCGAGTTAAACATATCCTGTCCCAATGTAGAGAAAAAAGGCCTGTGTCCTGCTTTAGATCCTGATGCCACCTTTTCCATAGTTAGATTAGTTAAAAAAAGCAGCCGTCTTCCTATCATAACCAAGCTCTCTCCCAACGTTACCAACATAGAAGAAATTGCTCTCAGTGCTCAAGAAGGAGGTTCAGACGGAATCTCCTTAACCAATACATTCCTGGCCATGGCCGTGGATGTGGAGACGAGGAAACCGAAACTGGCTAATGTATTTGGAGGACTGAGCGGACCAGCTATAAAGCCCATTGCCCTGAGGATGGTCTACCAGGTGGCAAACCGAGTGAATATCCCGGTAATCGGTATGGGGGGGATTTTTTCTTCTGAAGACGCCCTTGAGTTTATGATTGCAGGAGCAAAAGCAGTCCAGGTCGGCACAGCTAACCTCATTGATCCTGAGGCAACTTTAAAGATTATAAAAGAATTGAGAGATTATTGTGAAAAAAATGAAATAAAAATGATCGAGGAAATCATAGGTACATTGGAGATATAAGGTAGTAATCAGAAAAAAGAAATAAGCGCATAATGAAGAAAGCCAGCTTCTAAAATCATATTTAATTGAATTGATAAAACAATAAAGCTTATGAGATTACAAAGGGCGTGACAATAAATGGAAAAAATTACGGGTTTAGCAAAAAGAATCATAATTGCTCTGGATGTAAAGAGTAAAGAAGATGCATTTTACATCATAAAGCAACTGGATCAAGCAGAAATCTTTAAGGTAGGATTGAAGCTTTTTGCATCCGAAGGTCCTCAACTGCTCAGAAAAATCAAGGTTTTAAGAAAAAAAATATTTCTTGACCTTAAATTACATGATATCCCCAATACTGTGGCAGAAACAGTGAAAGCAGGAGTAAGGCACGGCGTCGATATGATGACTCTTCATGCATCAGGAGGGCGTGAAATGTTAGCCAGGGCTGTAGAAGCTGCGAAAAGTGAAGCAGAAAAAATTGGAGTAAAGGAATCCCTTCTTCTTGCAGTAACTGTTCTAACCAGCCTTAAAGAGGAGAATCTCAAAGAACTTGGAATAGCAGAAAATCCAATAGATCATGTTCTTCGATTAGCTATGTTGGCTCGGCAAGAAGGAGTGGAAGGAGTAGTCTGCTCTCCTCAGGAAATTAAAGTCATCAAAGAAAAAATTGGAAAAGACTTTATCGTTGTTGTTCCAGGTATCCGACCTTCTTGGGCTGCAGCTCACGACCAAAAACGAATAATGACACCTTCTCAAGCTATTCAAAAAGGAGCCGATTATTTAGTTGTGGGGAGACCGATTCTTGAGGCTTCTTCGCCTCACAAAGCATACCTTCGAATCTTGGAAGAAATTAAATAGCTCGGTAGACTGCTCCCACCGTAAAAATTGCTCCGAGGATAAGGGATACCACAATCCACAACACCAGGACCACCACGATACTCACAACTAAGTAAACCACGACTTTCTCCTTCGGTGTATCCATGAGAGGGGTCGCAAAACCAAGATAAAGAACATAGATTCCATAGAGGCTTGCTATAATAACTAGTGGTGCTAAGACAGGAATAATGTAGAAAATGCCTGCTATCCAGGCGGGAGTCATGGAGTACACGGCAAGCTTCATGGCGTTTACATTATTCTGAGTCGATGAGAAGCTGGGGGCTAAGAGATTTATGACAAAACCTAAGACATAGACAGAAACCAAGGCGAAAATATAAGTAAGTATCAGACGGAGAAAAGCCATACCTATGCCGTATTTTATCCATCCAATAAAAGGTACGCTAAAACCAATGAGTCCGTATCCTATAAACTGAGCTATAGCGGGAATGGCAGCCAAGATTACAGCATATGAGGTAAAAAGTTGAGAAACAGAGGTAGGTTCTTCTTTGACCTTAACCCATTCTTCTTTAGGCTTTAATATTATTCCCTGTGCCCTCGCTACTATATCCATTATTGCCTCCTTTAAAAATTTTCAAAAATATATAATTTTTGATTCCTTATGTCAAATATATTTCGGCAGTGTCAAGTCTACACTTTTAACTTTTTCGGCAAAAAGAATGTTTACGTAAGAAAGAAGTTAAAGGCTGTGGAGGCGCGGGTCGGATTCGAACCGACGAATCGAGGTTTTGCAGACCTCTCCCTTAGCCACTTGGGTACCGCGCCTCGATCATCTCAGAATCCAGTAACTTATCAAGAAAATTATGTACTGATAATACTTTGGAAATTCTAAATCAAAAACTTAAGTTTGTCCAGCCAAAATCAACTGAATGAAGCATCTTTTTCCCCGTGATGAAAATTAAAATAGTCATTGAGCGATGGGCATACGGCTTGAAGGCACGCTCGCTTTGCCCCAGCGAGTCAAAGCGGCTCGATTCAGGCTTCGCTCTTCCTCCCTCCAGTCGGAAACCATGCCCGCTCAGCCTTCATACGACCTTCTTCACCGTATACCCACGCTTTTCTTTCCTTATCACGGAAAAAAGATGCTTACTTACCTGAATAAACCTCAATTTAATTAGCTCCGCTCTAAAACTGAGAATATCCTGAAATACTAAAATGGCCTTTTTATTCATTCTTTCCTCAAAACGAGTTCAAATGCTGTTAGCTAAAATTTAAAAGTGGACTATTTAAGTTTTAAAAGTGGACTAGATTCAGGTCTTCATTTTTAATCTTTTGGATGTCAACTAATTTATTGTTACACCAGAATCTAATTTCTGCCATGCCTGATTCTTTATTTGGAATAATCCTCAGTTGAACTGTTTCCCTTATAGGAACTCCCGAAATCCTAAATTCCATGTTGTTGAATGATATTTTTCGATAAGGGTTCACGATTCGTTCTGCTTTGAGAGAGAATATATCTTTACTCGATTCGAAAGGGGGCGGTACGGCAAACTCTCTAAAGAGAGATTTCTTCTCATCTAGCGCTCTTTGTAATCGTAAGCTTGGAATCTCGCCCGTGGTGCTGTGTACTTGATGATTGTTATAGCGATTTACTTCCGCTTTGAGGAGTTCTCTGGCTTGATCTATGGTTCGGATGGTTTCTCGGGCACAAGTTCTGACTATCCTATCCTGAAGCCAGCCATAGGGCCTTTCTACCTTACCTCTGGCTTGAGGTGAGAGGGCATATGTTATCTTAACTCGACACTCATTAAGGACTTGTTTCCATTGAGGATCCACTTCATCAGTGATTTTATGATGCTTACGCCAGAAGCTGTCTCTTCCCTGGACAAAGCGAAAGATAGAATGGCTATCCACATAATAAGCATAGGGCAACCCGTAGCGTAAGATCACGTTCTCCAAGGCTTCGATATGATCCCAGCTGGTCTCTTGCTTGACGAATTCGGCGTAGAGGAGGTTGCGGCTGTAATCATCGAGTGAAGTGATTAAATGCCATTTCTCATCGACATAGGGTGACCGTTTATGCTGAGAAGAGTCATGTTGAATCAACTCCCCCGCATAATTAGTTAAGACCTCTCGATCGTGAGATTTTCTCTTTGGCCGAGGAAAGTAGAAATTATTCTTTTTTGCCCTGTCTATGATGGTGGGCAAGGAAACTTTTTGCTGGTATTTGCTCCAGAGCTGATCCCGGATATAGCTGTAGTTATATGATTTAATAGGCATGTCTTTGTTCTTGATGAGGCTCTTCTCTATGCGTAATTCTTTTAGAATATTCTCCTCGATTTCTTTGCCAATTGTCCTAGGATTATTTTTCCTCCTATAAGCGATGGAAAAGTGCTTAGGATCCTCTCGATATTTAGTAAGAAGTTCAAAGAATCTGCTCCTTCCAATTCCCAAAACCTCCAGGATATAGTCTATCTTGATTTCTTTTGATAGGTACTTCTCTAAAAGTGATTTGACCTGCTTATCAGGGAATTTCCTGTGAAGTTGTTTCGCCATGAAGTAAACCTCCTTTCTCCAATAAGGTTTAAATCATAGCGGCTTATAATCAGTCCACTTTTAAATCTTAAATCATTAAAAAATAGTCCACTTTTAATTTTTATCTGACAAACGAGTTCAAATGCTTGACAATTCACTTTTCTTTGTAGTAAAGATAAGTCAACTGGTTTGCATGATTTAAAAAACTCATAATTAGGCATGAGTAATGCGAGGGGAGTAAGATTTATATGAAAAAACCAAATCCATCCTCAAAAAAAGACTCCCAGGCAAAAAAAGAGCCGTACATTCCTCCAGAGATGAAAAAGCATGAATCGATCAAAATCATCCAGGGAACAGGAGGGGGATCAGGCGGGAGCAGCAGTTGTTATCTATATTATACCAGTCTGTATTATTATTATTAATCAAACAGTAGAACTCTAGTTGAGAAATAAGTCCAGCATTTTGCCTGGCGATCTTTTTCTTGTTCTGTATATTTAAAAATCAGTGCACATGATTCAGACGTAAAAATCCACTTGATTTTACTCTCAAAGAAAACAAACGAGAGGAAAAGACCATTAACCAAAGGCTACAAATTTCTCAAATTTTTAACCAAGGCAGTGTTATCCAAATTGAAAATTCAATACAATAACAATGAGTAATAACTCTTCCGAATACATCTCATCAATACTGAGCAAGGATCTGTATATTGATCTGCTCGAATGGCAGATTCATGTCCACTGCCACCAGCCAGAAGTAATTAGTAGCATACAACAATTGTTCAATTATCGTGGTAGAGCTTTCCCATGGGAGATAGACAAGCGTCTCATTTGTGAGGTTGTAAGTGATTACAACCAATTTGATGGTTTACGCAGACGTATTGCTTTCGATGGACCCACTATAAATATTAGACCTGAGGTTACTATTGCTTATGCCTTTGAAGGATCACACATTTGGATTTGTGTCCCAAATACTGCCATCATTGAACTCGATGAGGCTTCGCCCCATTACAGCAGGATTTACCTTGACGACAGCAGTTCCCCCTGTTTGCAATCTGGACATGCAATGCAGCGAATCCGGGCGGAACCAGAAGGATTCTTTTACCCTTTAGTAGTCGAGTGGATTCGTCAATTCAATGCGTGCTTAATTCACTGTGGCGCTGTAGCCATAGGCAACAAGGCTGTGATTTTGTCTGGACCACCAAATAGTGGTAAATCTACCCAAGTATTGCGTTTAGTTCTAAGAGGTGCCCGGTTTCTTGCAGATGACCTTGCTATATTACACAACAGTGACAGAGGACTGAAAATGATGGCTTTCCGCGAGGTTGCCAATGTGAACCGACAAACACTTGAAAGATTTTCCGAATTGCATCATTTAGAGAAAGCACCTCTCCGGAGCGATGGTAAGTACTGTATTGATATACAAACTTACTTCGGTCAATCTGCTTGTAGAGAAGCGTATCCTGGCTTAGTCATCCACCTACACCCAGATTCCAAACCATGGATAGAGCCTTGTCCCCCTGAAAACATCCTGGATAACATACATTCAATGGCTTGGTTTTTTTCAAAACGTGACCTGACAGAGCGACATTTCTGGCTGCTTACTGACTGGCTCCTGGCCTCTTCCCACTTAAATGTTTCTCAAGGTTATCTGGCAAGCTACCCAGAGGAATTTATTTCTCGGATCAGAAAGGAAATCGATTTCGAATGAAAGATCGCCGCAACTCAATTAATTACATATTCCATTCATTGTTAAGAACCGGAGCTCATACTCGGGAGCTCCTTTTCATGGATATGCAATTAGCTATCATGTCCTCTGACGAACGCTTATTGAGGAATCTGTGCAGAGAATTGTATTCTTGGGAAGAAAAATCGCAAATGACAGTCCACTCCGAGCGTTATGAGTGTATCGTTGATTATACCGATTCCGCTCCATATTGGCGAAGTCTCCTATCAAGAAATCCTATCCGGTCAGCTTCCAACGAGGTGTACGAAAGAATCGAGCTCTATAAAGTCCTTGACGGGTTTGCAGTGGTTTTGGGGGAGTTTGGTGTTATCTTAAAATCCAACACATCTAAAATAGTCTGTTTAGTCGACGATAAGGAAGGAAAACGATATTCTGGTGATCCCTGTAATATTGGTACAGCAGCACAAATATTAACTACCGATTTCCTCATGCAGAAGGGACATTTTTTAGTACATTCAGGGGCGGTTTCACGTAACGGGCGTTGCCAGCTGTGGACTGGCCCCGGCGGAAGCGGGAAAACAACACGTGTCCTTGAGATGGTGGCTGAAGGCTGGGATTTCTGCGGGGACGACTTGGTGAGTCTATTGAAAGATGATCATGGCATCTGGAGAGTTAGGCCTTACAAACCAACAGTTCAGGTCACGCCAGACACATGTACGAGACTCCCTCAACTGAAAAACCTTGCTGCCCAAAAGCAGCAAAGTGGCAAGTACACTTTTCCCATAGACCGGTTCTTCTCAGTAAAGATTCCCCGCATTGCTACCCTAGACAGCATATATTTTCTCTGTAAAGATGGAATGGATCCATGTCAAAGGCTATCCATGAGTGAAGCTCTCGAACGGTTAGCACCGTGTTTCATGTACTTTTTATGGCCAAAGGATGCCCAGAATGTTTTGGATGCACTTCTTGACATTATATTAAATATTCCAGTGTACGTTGTTTCACGCACTATGAGTCCTTTGAGCGGGAGTGAAATATGAAGCAGTCCATAGATATGGAAATTGTTGATTTACTCTCGAACAAGGCACCTTACGGAGAACAAATAGGATTTGCGGTATTGGGCAACCATCCAGAATACTATGCTGCTGAGATCATGGAGGCATTTACAAGAATAACGAATACAAGCAGGTCTATGTTGGCAGCATTTTGTAAATCCCGGTTCCCTTTTTTCTCAGACCCATATATAACTACTAAAAACCTCAATACCAAAAAATATTCTGTAGGAAGCAGAGCGCATAAGCAGGAAGCTGTATTTTTGAATGGCGTGGAGAAGTGGCTTTCGTTTAAGTCAGATGAAGATATTGAATTCTGCTTGCGGCTATTAGCTAACCAGAAAGCATTACACAGTGAGTACGGACGGATAATCCAAGCACGGTGGGGAGAAGAGGGGTTAGAGCTGTTTCGATCCGTGATAAGATCGCACACTGAACCTTTAGAGAGACAACTTGGTTTTGTACCGACCTATCGGTGTAATCTGGACTGCGAATACTGCATGAGCACTGGTCTCCCCCAAAAGGATGCGGATATAGAAGACATTCGATGGCTTATCTCGTGGGCATCCCGAATGGGAGTACGGAGATTAAGCCTCTACGGAGGGGAGCCTACTTATTATCCAGGGTTCGTGAACTTACTTTCTGAAATACAAAAGGCAGGGCTCAAAGTTTACTTTCCTTCTAATTTAATTGCTTCAAAAGAAGCGATAAATGCTGTTAAACCAGATTTAGTAGAGAAAGTATTTGTACATATCCCATCATCTAGAGCACAACATGTCAAAATCAAGACACTCAAGGAAAACGCCCTTCGGTTGCGGAATGCTGGCGTTGAGATTTTAATCCGCTATAATCTTATGGAAGAGGATTGGAGCTTTATACTGGAATATGCCTGCTTTCTTAATCTTGATAAAATATCGTTTGCCCCTGTTGTGGAACATCATGCAGCATTATCCTGGGATCGTAACAAATGGCTTCAGTATGCAGGGCTTTCTGATCGCTTTGCGCGCTTTATTCTGGATAACGGGCTGAAGCCTGTCCTAGCTAAACCTCAACCTCTTTGTTGTGTTGAAGAAGTAAGCAACTTACCTCTTTGGAATGTTTTTTCGGGTAACTGTGCAGTGCACCTAGACGACTATACTTTTTGTATAATGATCAGACCCGATTTAAAAGTCGGGCTCTGCTGTGCAGACCATGTTGAGGAACGTCCTTCCCTCCGAAAGTTTACTTCCTGGAAAAATCTGCAGTCCTATGCAAAACCTTTAACATCCGCATGGCAAGAATCTCCTTTGTGGCAAACATGCAGAGATTGCTACTACAGAGTCCGGGCTTTGTGTCAAGGAGCTTGTCTTTTTGCTAAGCCACAACCTCTTTCAGAGAACATTGAAATATGCGGGAAAATCGGAAAGGAATAATCCAAGAGACAGGGATAGCATTTGCATATATTAACTCTAAAGCACTTTTTCAAAATCTTACGACGTTTTAACCGAATTGGTGAGCTTGCTGAGGATCGCACCCTGACTGAATTAGTGGAAGCAGTCAAAGATGAATACAGAAAATTAGCCATACCCGGTTCGGACAGCATTAAAATAGTCTTGAAATACTGGCCTTTATGGAGGTTGCTTCATCGTGGGGTGCGACAGCACCCATGCTTATACTTCGCAATGCTGGCCTATGCCTCCGAGACCGCTGCTGGCCGTCCGGTAGAGATCAATATAGGTCTTTACAGAAATGGCCTCAACGAGATAAAGGGTCACTGCTGGGTGACTCGTGAAGGTAAAAAACTCTATGGTAATTTTGGCCCCTCTCCCAGCGAGTATAAACATTACTTGGGGAAAAAGGATCACATTGTTTTCTGGTGGCTTAAAGAAAAGAAGGAAAGAAATCTTAGCTCTTTGAAAGAGGATTTTATCCGTACTTGGAGTAAAAAATGGCGAACCTAATGATAACTACTGCATGTAACTTTAAATGTGACTATTGTTTTGGAAAAGAAATGATAAATACCAAGCGTCCTTACCAGACAATGGAATGGAAACTTTTCATGAATATCTTGGAATGGATCGATCGCGTTAATATGCCCAGAATGTCTATTCACTTGATGGGAGGAGAACCTTCTCTCAGTCCTCTGTTTGGTGATATGATTGGAGAACTTGCACCTCGTAAACGAGATATTGTTATTTTTTCCAATGCTGCTGCTCCGGTTGAAGGAAAAACTCTAAAAGATTCAGTACGTTTAGGTGCTCGGTGGATTGTAAACTGTAATCCCCCCTCTACTTACCCTGAAAATCAGCTCAAGAACTTGCACAATCATCTATCCATACTTGGGGAGGCAGCATGTCTCTCATTTAACATCGTGAGCCCTTCAACAGAATTTGATTATTTATTTGACTACATCGAGGAATTCAAGCTCAATCCAATCATAAAGATTGGGGTAGCTTTGCCAACCCTCGGACATAAAAATGTTTATGCCAAGCAAGATGATTTTCCAAGAATAGCGGCCAGAATTATGGAATTATACGAAAGAGCCCAAAGGAGTGGTGTAAACATACAGTTCGAATGTGGTGTTCCTTATTGCTTGTTTACTCCCGTTCAACATGAAAGACTTGAAGATATTATGGTAAGTCACTGTCACTCACGCCTTGACATTACCCCGATAGGAAATGTTATCAATTGCCTTCCACTGTGCAGCGTTGCTGCAATTCCATACTCATGCTTTTCCAGCTACTCTCAAGCACAAGAATGGTTTCATAAAGCATTCTTCCCCTACTCAAGTTTGGGAATCACTTCAAAGTGCCTCAAGTGTGAAGACCTTGCAGAAGGCCGTTGCCAGGCATGTCTTGCTCATATTTTAGGTAATCTAAATCGTATTGTTCTTCCTCCGCTGCCTGGCTCAGAAAGACGAACTACCATTCGACTAAATGCTTTATCTCCGGAGTAAAACCATTGAGTCGCACACTAAAGGAGCATTTTCATCGCAGAATTATACGTATCAGTGGCTTTCAGCTTCGAAGGCTCCGAGAGTTAGTGATAGAACCGACTAACTACTGCACCCAGAAATGTCCTGTTTGCGGTGCTTTTCAAGCCTTTTCTCAGCGTTCTAGAGGTTTTATAGACTGGAACCTATTCCTTCATATTGTAAAAGATGCGGTAAAACTTAAACCAGAGCGTGTTTCTCTTTATGCTCATGGAGAACCCCTACTGCATCCTCTCTTGGTGGATATGGTGGTTGAACTTACATCCAGTAGACTGCAGTCCAACATCGTTACTAATGGTGACTTATTAATCCCTAGAACATCCCAGGCCTTACTGGAGGCGGGACTTCAGAACCTAGTCATATCTTATCCTGGGGTATCAGAACTCAATTACAAAATATGCCGTGGTAACTCGAAACCCCCAGCACTGGATGAACGTATAATTGAATCGTTGCGATTCTGGGATGACGCCAAAGGTAAAGCAGGCATCCGCTGCCTGATAATTACTAACCTCTTATCCAACGGGACTGAGGAAACATCAGCTTTTCTCAGGAAATGGCTGAACGTACCCGGTGTCAATTATGTAACACTTCACGGCTATCTACCCTGGCCGCAACATTTTCGAGAGGACCTACTCTCATTCTTGTCAAAAATTCCTCAGCGCTGCGAGCTTGGAATGGACTCTCTCACAGTACTTTGGGACGGAACTGTAACTCCCTGTTCCTACGATTGTTCAGCCGAACTGGAAATAGGTGATATCCAGGATAAACCACTGGGAAAAATATATAACTCCAGTACCCTGCGTAAAATACGAAAAATGTGGTTCCGAAAACCTCATCAATGGCCATCGATCTGTCGCTCATGTCTGATTCCTCGTTGCCCAGCACCTTATATAATTATCACCCGTGAGGAGTTTCAAAGAAATCCGGAAGTAGAACGCAAGGTTTCTCTGTGGCTCAGACACCATCGTATCGCCCAAATTACAAACCAAAAAACTCATAAAACAGGATCAGATAACCCCTTATAAGTTTGGTAATTCAGAGAGAATAATTATTTACCTGGTCCTCGCCAATTCTCTAATGAATGAGCGAGACATCCACTCCCACAGGCTCCTGCTCTTAAACTTCGACAGATGTCTTCCTCTGCCAATGAACAAAACCACCTAAGGCGCATCCACTGATTAAACTTTGTCATCACTCTCTCGAAGGATTGTTCTTCCAGCAAGTTTATTGGTTTAGGGCTTCCTATACACTGGCAATAGCTTACATTCCCTAGCGGATCAACATAGTACTTGGGTAAACAGTAAGCTATCGGCCATTTAATTTTCAAAGTTACGAGGAAACCAAGCTGCCTCCTTGTGAACAGGCACAGAGGAAGACCACAAGCAAAATTTGCTTCAATCCCTTCTGCTGTAAGGTCCTTAATAATTCTCTGTAAGGTCTTAGACCATTCTGGGAAATCCTTTTCAAGTATTGATTGAGGTCCTTTATGCCATGTCTCCCATCCAACTCCAATAATAACTGATTCTATATTCTGGTGTGCCTTGACAAGCTGAAGCAATTGATTAGTAGTTGAAGTATGAGCAGGAAGTGGAAGAAAAAGACTTAATTGTCTGCTGTAAAAATCATTGAGGCCGGTTGACAAAGCCTTTCTAACTTCACATTCTGAATCATCCAGGTAGAAAAGAGGCCGAGCATTATAGATTACATGGATATCCTTTCCAATTATTGTCTCGCACTTCGCAATGTTAAGGTTGAGCGTTATGCGATAATCCTTTTCAGTCAGAAAATCAATAATCTCTTGAAGCTGGGGATGCTCTTTCTGTCCTTCCATATGCAAAAAAATATTCTTTCTTCGTTCTTTCTTGAGGATAACTTCAATTTTTTTGAGGATATCCATGTCCATGATTTCAACAGAGGATGTTTGAGCATTAGCCTTCATAAGCATTAAGTTAACCATTAATTTTCTCTCCCTGGAGCATCGAGAGAGTTCGGGAAAGACACCCTCCTTTGCATGTTCCATTTTTAAGGTAGATGCAGTCTCTACATTCAGGTTTATTTCCTCTTGACTGTTCTTCTGACCATTCTCGTTCGAAATACTGCCTTAATTCACTTATAGAATTGAAATCTTTGAGTTTTACTCCCTCAAAAGTTGAAAGGGGAAAGCAACGCCAGACAACGAGGTCCTTTCCTATATCAAGTACAGGCCTGCACTCAAACTGGAATTCCGTGCCACACTCTGCCAAAATGCCACGTTCTTCTTCTGAAAACATACAAAGTTGAAATCCACAGTCAAAACCAACAGCTATTCCATCTTTAACCAGGTCTTCAACCATTGAGACAATCCTCCGGCTTGTTATAGACATTTCTTCTTCTCTTAGAAAAACATTGGTAACACTTTGTATCGGCTGGGCTATGCCTATTCTTATCATTCGACCGAGATTCCACTCTTCAATCGCATCTCTTAAGAAATCCCATGAAAACTTGCCTGTGTAGATGTTGAAGGAAAGGTTAATTTTTTCGCCTAAAGCTCGGCAATTTGCCTCGATCTCAACAAGTTCATTTTTTGTGTATGTAACAGGAGGATTAAGGTTGACAATTATTTTATTCCCATCTTTCGGAATATCGCTTAGTGCCTGGCGCAACTGCGGGATTGTAGCGTTTGTAAATACTTTGAATTCATAACCGCGTGAAAAAACATATCGTACAATGTCTTTAAAATGGGAGTGCAACGCAGGCTCTCCACCCAAGAGTGACACTACATCCTGTCCTGGCTTAAGGTAACTTAATATAGTGTCCAATTCCTCAATGGACATATCCCACTTCGGCGACCGGGCACCCACCTCCACTTGTGCCCTGGCAAAGCAGTAAGAACAATTGCGGTTGCAATAATTGGTGAGTAAAATATTAATCATTCAATTTAGTTTCCCATTAAGGCAGGAAGAGCTAATCATCATTATTCGGGAAAGATAATCCATTTTCTACTTCTTTTTATCTGAAGTGGGTTCTTCCTCAATTAAATTCTCTGATTTCCATTGCTCTATCATCTCAGCGCAATGGGATTTCAATGTAGAATCATCAGGAGTATTTTTAAACTCCTCTCGAATTTTTTTTATGGCTGCATCAAAAGACATACCCTTATCTATAAGATTAGTCCATAATCTGGCCCCCGTCTTATTTACGGTATAATAATGTCCTGTTGATGTGTTAAGCAACACAAGTAAACCTTCTTTATCCCGCCATACAATATCCTCTTTCGCTTTCAGAGCCATTTTTACCTCCTACACTGTTCCTGAAATTTAATATAAATTCTTCACGCTGATATATATCGGCTTATTAAATATTTTAACTAACTGCTTTTATACCCCGCCAGGCCATGTATAGCTCATGAAGGCTCTTGGATGAAAACCACGGCAGGCATACCCTGAGTTTCGCCATGAAACCCTCTGCCTCGCAAAATTCCAACTTTCGGCGTATGAATTCAAAGCTAAACGGATTAACCACTTTCAACTCTTTACAATTCCAGTATTCCATAGCCAGATTGTCAAATGAAGGATTGACATTCCATGATTCAGGCTTCCATTTATCAGGCATCTTCCACCCAATACGCTCAATTCCTCGCCAAGCTACCCATCCAATCCTTGCTACGCCTATACGCTTGAAGCCAGCAAGAACCTTCTCAGGATCAGGATTGCGAACTCTCCACCAAGCAGCTAAATCTCGAAGCCATATATCTTCCAGATATCCGTGATGATAGGCGTGGAGCACTATCAGAATCGCCTCATCTTGTATTGCAAGCTTCAATAAAGGAGACCAGCGAGGATCTTCACTAGAGCGATTTATAAGCTTTTCGGGTGGCAAAATCCTCCAAAACCTCCTGCGGTTAATGGCCTGTAAGTGTGCTTCGATATAGATATCACCTTTTTTAAACACGTGCTGGCAACGCCTTTTTTCAACCATGTACCCAAGCTTTTGGAGCTCCTGAGTGAGCAATTCAATGTCTTTTGGCAATATTAGTACATCAAGGTCGAGCGCTTCGCGATCACGGAAGTCTAAAAAGGCATCAAACACATAGCTCGCAGACTTTATGATAGCTATGGGAAGAGAATGTTTTTTAGCAATACTTCTTAAGTCATGTATTCCAGATAAAATTGCTTTTCCACGTCTCTCAGCAATTTCTCTTGCTATCCATAATTCATCACTCGCTGAATCGGGGAGAGAATCGATCCCCTTCCACACCCGATAGAGGCTCGCTGTTACCCGATGGAAATTGGCAACCCATAAGAGGTATGGCCAGTTTATTCTGGAGATATCCCATTCATTTCCCAGAACTTTTCCTTTCCAGCTCGCCTCAAGGGATGCAAGCCAAAACTTACGTGTATATTTATCAGCCACCTGCACAACAGGTATCTTTTTCTTATCCGGTAACATTGAATTTCAAACCTTTGTCTTTTTTGCCAATTCATGAGGCGAGATATGCTGTGCCAGGCACATGTATCTAAAGAGAGGACAATCCTCAAACATCTGTTCTGGAGTACCAAGTCCCTCAACATTGCTTGCTCCAACTACAAGAACCTTGTCAGCTTCGATTGCCAAACTCATTCTATGAGAGATGATTAATGTTATCCTTTCCGATGCCTGATCTTTCAACAACTGAATAACTGCCTGTTCTGATCTGGCGTCAAGAGCTGAGGTTACCTCATCGAGTAGAAGTATTTCTGGCTTTCTTAAAAGAGTTCGGAGGAGTGCCAATCTCTGCGCTTCCCCTTCTGACAAGTTAGTTCCCGCTTCAAACACCTGGGCATTCTCAGCTCCTGGACGTGAACGCACAGTTTCATCAAGATGCAGCGATTTCAAACTCTGCCAAAGATCATGATCAGAGACTTTCGAATCATCAATCAATAGATTATCGCGGATTGTCCCGCTGAAAATATAAGGCGATTGGAATACTGTTCCAACTCTTTCCCTCCATTCATACAATCTGTAAGTTTCTATGGGATGTCCAGCTGAATAAATTTCTCCTTCGTGCGGCTGTCTGAAAGCAAGAATCATATCCAAAAGTGTCGATTTCCCTGCTCCACTCAAACCGACCACAGCCAGAATTTCTCCCCGAAGGATACGGAAACTCAATCCCTCCAGTAAAGGATTACCATTTTCATATGCAAATGATACCTTATCGAATGTAAGATCAGGAACTGGATGCGGAAGTTTCTCTGGATGTTCAGGACCGACTGATTCTGTGGGATACTTCAGTGTATTGAGATATCGGCGGGCTGCAGCTGAAAATCCCTGGATTTCTACAATCACTCCGACCGACTTTCTCATCTCCTGAGTAAGCAACACAATTCCCACCAAAATAGCAACAAGCTCGCTAAGGGCTAGAGATCCTTGGATTATCATTTGTCTACCTATAAGGGCAATTGCCAGGAAGCACGCCGTCATTATCAACGCTGACAGCTGTCGAGCACCTATGGAGATAAGCTGACCTTTCCAGATAAGGCTTTTATGTTTTTCTACCCATTCGTGCATTATTTTGTTATATTTTGATTCAGCGCATAATGATTTTATAGTCTTTATGCTCATCAAAGTCTCACAAATTCTGCCCATAAGACTTCCTACACGACGGAGAATTTCTCGACTAAGAACTAACATTCTGTTTTTAAGCAAAATAGCAGGTAAAACTCCGATTACTGACCAGACCACAATTACTCCAGCAAGCGAGGGAGACTGTAAAAAGATGGCACCCATGTAAAATAAAATTGAAATTGGAGATGCAATGATAACTCTGGGGATTGAAAGCAAACCTCCCTGAATCATCCGAATGTCATTTTCACAGTGTGACAGCCACTCACCTACTGGATGCTTTTCCAAGATAGGGAGAGGCATGTGCAGTAAATGTGAGTAGATTTTGCCGCGAAGAGTCTCGAAAACGTGCACAGAGTGTTTAGTGCTGATACCTTCTAGGGAAAAAAGAAGTAGTTCCCGCCCAATGAGCAGGCCACAAACCTGGAGTATAACCACTAAGAACGCAGAGTCCGCTAGCCCAGCTTTACTTTCAACCATACTCCGCAGTGAAAAAAGCATAATAGCCATAAGACCTGCACTTGCGCTCTGAAAACATGAGATGAGGAGAACGCGAAACCATGAGCAGTCGCCAAGTTTCCAAAGATGGAAGAAATCATTTTGCTTTATAAATTTAATCCTCTTGACTTGATCGAGTGGCTGGCTTATCTTTATCGGCACTTTTTTCATTTTAGGTTATTTATATCCAACTGAATGGATCTTCACACTCACGCTTAAATCTCAATCCTACACGTACAGCGGACTTGTCCTTATTCTAGCTAACTTTCATCACAGGGATTGGACACTTGCCGCAACAATTGGTATCGTCAGGATTCTCATATTTGCATTTAGGGCATTCATTGCTACTTTTTACCCCTATAAAAGCTTTTGAAAAGGATAACAGCAAACAATAAAAAAATCAAATGAGAAAGGACAGATCTTTCCACATGTGTCAGCTACTTAACAAATACGCGAAATTCACTTAAATACTTTTATCCATTTGCATGAAAACCTATCATGTTAGCTCCATTGGACAAGCGTAGCTGTTCTCTCTGTTTATTCCACATTACTTTTTATATTTAGTGGTATAAATAAACTAAAATAACGTACACTGGCTGAAACTGTACTCATGAGGAAAACTATTGAAAAATGGGGGGGGATTATCTGGAGCGGACGATGGGATTTGAACCCACGACCTTCTGCTTGGCAAGCAGACGTTCTACCACTGAACTACGCCCGCTCTTAAGTCTTTCCGTCAGTTGCTATTACTGGCTTAAACTAACAAAAACAAAAAATTCTGTCAATCTTGGGAAGCATTTCCAAATCTGTAATAATACATATCTGCCAATCTTGGCTCAATCATTGAGCCAGTGTCTTGACAGTGTATCCAGCTCTGATAACACCGCGGCTGGAGATAATTTTTACTGTTGATGTTCTGGTCTGGGTATCAATAATGATTAATTCTCCGACAGCCTGTGGAGGCAAATCTTCCGACCTAGTCTTAATAATTATCATCCGCTCACCTACATAAAGTCCATCTTCTCTTCCCAGGTCGATGAGAGCCCATTGACCTCTGGCGATCTGCTGATAATTTCTCTCTAAATAAATAATATTTCCCTCTAATACTCCCTCCCTTTTTGAGGAAACATCAGAGGCAGGTTTTCTTTCTAAAAGAACTTCCTTTTCAATAAATGGAACCAAGAAATTACCGACTTTAACTTGTCCGCAAGACTTCTCTACCACAGCTTTTCCCCAGGTCTTTCCTACATCAACGATTCGTGCTCTACCTCGCTTTAAGCCGAGATAACCTAATTTCTTCTTCGTAACATGACTCTTAATCTCTTGCCCTACTTCTATAATTAAAAAAACCTGGTTTATCTCAAAGCCATCTTCTTTTCCCTTATTAATATAGAAAACATCCGCATCACTAAGGAGTATCTTCTCTTTTCCCTTTTCAGCAGAAACAATTTCCACATCAAGCATTTCCTTCTCAAGAACAAAAAAGGAACAGTAAAGATCCGATTCAGAAATAATTGGGTAATCGTCACGGAAAATCTTTGGCTTCTCGATTTTGTTTTGAGGCTTTTCCTTTTGCAAACAAGGACTGGGGTGGATTATCCCCTGTACAAAAGTAAAAATAATAAAAAATGACAAAGCAAGAAGGCGCTTTGTTTTAACTTGAAATCCATTATTCCTCATTTTAACACCTTTGACTGGAATCATATCCAAAAACTTTTCTGTCATTATATCTTTCTCATTTTGCATAGTCAATAATTCAGTGAACAATTCGGGGATTGTTCTATTTTATCCAGGTTACTGCCTTCCTGTTGCTATCCTTAACTCCAATTTCTCAGTCTTTCCTTTCAAAAAATAGAATAGACTACTTTTTTATAAAAATAGTTAATTGATACAGTAAATCTTTCATATCTTATTTACTGGACAGATCAAAAAAAGTAGCCTGTCCCCTTTTCTTGACATTGACTCTCCTTCCTCATAACATAGTTAAATCGTTGAGGAGATACAGCATGAATAAAAGAGAAGCTACAAAGAGAATGTCAAGAGATGCGGGTATCACTGGTCTTCAAGCAGAGAAGGCTTTCAATTCCCTCATACAGGGAATCAAGAATTCCCTTAAAAAGGGGAAAAGAGTAACATTCTCTGGATTTGGTACTTTTGATATAAAATCAAGAAAAGCAAGGCAGGGAAGAAATCCCAGGACCGGAGAGATAATATCCATTCCCAAGAAAAAGACCGTCAAATTTATCCCGAGTAAAAGTCTCATAGGCGCTCTTGTAAAATTCAAAACAAATCCTATGCCCAAAAAATAAGGGCCGAGGTCATGACAACGAGTAAAAATAAATCAACGCAAAAGAAGAAGATAAAAGTTTGTCTCTTTTTCGGCGGACGTTCCTCAGAACATGAAGTCTCTCTCCGCTCCGCTACTTCCATCTACAACAACCTTGATAAAAAAAAATTCGATATCATCTCTATCTATATTGATAAAACAGGCAACTGGAAAATTGTCCCATCTCCACTCCTTTCAATCAAGAAACTCACAGAAGGCCACTCTTTACCTTTTCTTCCCTGGGAGAAAAAAACATTACCAAAAGCGATAAAGGCTGATATCTACTTCCCGGTACTCCACGGACCTTACGGAGAAGATGGAACCATCCAGGGACTCTTTGAAATGGCTGACGTACCCTATGTAGGAGCTGGCGTTATGGCCTCAGCCCTGGGTATGGACAAGGCTATAATGAAACCGCTCTTCAAGGCTCTGAATTTGCCCGTGGTCAAGCATAGCATTATCTTTGAATCTGAGTGGAAGAATAACAGAGAACATATCCATAAAAAAATCCAAAAAGACTTCCCGCTTCCCTTCTTTGTGAAACCAGCAAACCTCGGCTCCAGCGTGGGCATCTCTAAAGTTAAGGAATATACCCAGACATCAAGAGCGTTCCGTACTGCCTTTTCTTATGACCGGAAAATTCTTGTTGAACAGGGAATAACAGGAAGGGAATTTGAGTGCAGCGTTTTAGGAAATGAAAATCCTCAGGCATCCCTTCCTGGAGAAATTATTCCTTCGAGAGAATTCTACGATTACAGAGATAAGTACATCGAAGGAAAGACTGCCTTCAGAATTCCCGCTGAACTTCCCTCTTCGATTATCAAAGAAATCCAGCACATCTCTCTTGAAGCTTACAGAGCCATTGACTGCTCAGGGATGGCACGTGTAGATTTTTTCCTGGAGAATAAGACGAACAAGCTTTACTTGAGTGAAATAAACACCATTCCTGGCTTCACCGAAATCAGCATGTACCCTAAACTCTGGGAAGTAAGCGGGCTCCCCTATCCTCTTCTTGTCCAAAGACTAATCGCGCTTGGGTTTGAAAGACACAAAATCAAAAAAAGGAATCAAAAAAATTATCTCTAATGAGGATACTAGGAATAGACTTCGGGGATAAAACTATCGGCCTTGCCGTAAGCGACAAGCTTCTTTTGATATCCCAGGGATTGGGTCATTACCGCACAGTTAACAGAGAAGAAGATCTTAAATACTTTAAAAATCTCGCCGCCAAATTCGAAATTAGTGAAATTGTAATCGGATTCCCTCTAAGGATGGATGGAAGCGAAGGCACAAGGGCAGAAAAGACCAAAGAATTTGCCAACTGGCTTGAGAAAGAACTGGGCCTACCAATAATACTCTGGGATGAAAGGCTAACTACCCAGCAAGCCCTCAAAATTCTCAGAGGACAGAAAATTAAGGGAAAAACTAAGAAAAACCTGATAGACCAAATTTCAGCCACTATTATTCTCTCCAGTTACCTGGAGAGCAGAAAACAAAAATCAAATGGTCCTTAGATATATCAAAGTAGCACTCATCCTTTCTCACGCGGCTCTGCTCACATTCTCCACCTGGTTGGCGTTAGAACTCTATACTTCCTTAAAACCATTAGAGCAAAAACTAATCTTTGAGGTAGATAGAGGAAAGAATCCGAAAGCTATTTCAACAACTTTAAAAAAAAGAGAGGTGATTAAAAAGAAGTGGCCTTTCCTCCTGGGATATAAACTCTTTTTTTCTGATGAGAGTTTAAAAGCTGGGGAATACGCCCTTTATCCTCCCTTCTCTACAAAAGATGTTTTAGTTGCTATTACTGAAGGAAAGATCTACCTTCATCCTCTGACAATTCCAGAAGGATTGACAGCGAAGGAAACATCCAGGCTTCTCGGCTCTCAGGGTTTAGTGAAGGAAGAAGAATTTCTGGAGGCATTTTCCAAGACAGAGGAAATATCTTCCTATGACTTAGAGGCTCAGAATCTGGAAGGATATTTATTCCCCGAAACCTATTTTTTTCCTAAAGGAACTCCTGCAAAAAAAATTATTTCCACGATGATTTTCCAATTCAAAGACATCTTCAAAAAGGAATGGACAAAAAGAACGAGAGAAATAGGATTTACCATAAGAGAAGTAGTTATCCTGGCATCTTTAATTGAAAAAGAAACCTCTATTTCTGAAGAAAAAAAGCTCGTCTCGGCTGTATTCCATAATCGGTTAAAAAGGGGGATGAAGCTTGACTGCGACCCTACTATAATTTATGTCCTCAAGTTGGAAGACCGTTTTGAAGGTAGACTCCGTACAAAGCATTTAACATATGACACTCCTTACAACACGTATCTATATCCGGGCCTTCCCCCTGGTCCTATCTGTAATCCGGGAAAAGAATCACTCCTGGCTGCCCTCTACCCTGCTGAAGAAGATTATCTCTACTTCGTATCAAGGAACGACGGAAGCCACCAGTTCAGCCGAACTTTCCGTGAACACCAGCGTGCAGTCCTTCACTACCAAAAAAGAAAATAAGAGGAAAAATTCAGATTGAAATTGCTGCTGAATTAAACTAAAATAAAAATTCTTATAAATTTACATTTGAATTTCATTTTCTGAAAAGAAAAAAATAATCTCAAAAAATCGAGCCCAAAACGTACCAGGCACGATTAGAGGAGGAGACATGAAAACGAGAAGCCTTATCATTCCTGTTATTCTGTTGGTGTTTTTTCTCAGCTTGGCTTTTTCTCCGTACCTAGTTGCTGCTAAAAAAAATCAACAAGAAAAAAATGAAGAGGAAGAAACAATCATAATTCCTGAAGAAATCAGATCAGCCCTTAAACAAGGTCTTGCCCAGCGCCAGGGACGTCAGGACATACCTTTTTCTCTAGCCAAACATCTCTTTCTTCCCGCAAGGGAAAATATACACAGTATCTTTCTCTTTAAAATGAAAAATCAAGATATTGGTTTCACTCCTTTGGAATTACCTCCTATCCCCGAAAAGAAAGAGGGGAAAGAAAAGAAAACAGAAACTCCGCCTGAGGCTGAGACAGAGAAACCTCCTGCTCCACTTCAAACGAGTCTAGAAGTTTTTCTTCAGTTTCACCGTTTAGAAAAAAAAGAGCCAGCAGAAATTTTCAAGGAAATCTATATTCCACTTAATCTCCAGGCAGAAGGTGCTTCGTACGATCCCGAAAAAGAAGAAATTTACTCGACCGCATACCCTCTGCCTCCAGGAGACTACCTCTTGGCCATGGCAGTCGCCTCTCTCGATCTGCAGAGGATTGGAACCCTCTATTATGAATTTTCACTTCCTGATTTAACTCAAGCCTTTCAAGAATTAGATACAACTCCTATATTCTTTGTCAAAGGAATGAAACGTATGGCATCTCCTGAGATAACAGCGGAAATACATAAGGACTTTTTCACCTACTCTGTTCTCCAGATTGAACCTAAAACAGAGAACGTGTTTGTGAAAAGAGAAAATCTTGATATTTTCTACTACATCTACGGTGCTCAGCCTAAACAGGATGGAATGTTTGATATAGTTGTCAACTATGAGGTATTGAAAGACAAAGAACCAGTAATTCGTTTCGAAGAAATTTCTTATCAAGCACCCATTATCAGCCAACCCTTACCGATGAAAAAGACAGTTGTAATAAAATCAGAAAAGGAAGGAGAAAAAAAGGAAACACGGTTCTTAGAGCCTGGAACTTATACCCTATCTATAAGCATCAAAGACAATGTATCCGGAAAATCTTCATCTGAAAAGATTGACATTGAAATCAAGTAAAAAACTGATTAATTACTCTTAAATAACATTACTTCCCATAAAAAACAAATTACACTCATATTAATACCTTCTTTGCAAATTAGGGAAAAAACAATACTCCGGGTGAATAATGCAGCTATTCTTTTTTTAAAAATTCAATCATGTTCTTTACATCAGGAGCTTTCGGAGATTCAGGATCTAACTCAAGGTATTTTTCAAAATTTTCAATTGCTTTTTCTTTATCATTTTTCTGCACATAACAAAGAGCTATCTGGTAGTAGACATCAGAAAGATTTGGGTCTTTCGCAATAGCTTTTGCGTAATATTCGATGGCTAAATCAGTCTTTCTTTTTGTGAAGAAGAGTGTGCCTATGTTGTAAAAAGTTATAGGAGTAGTAATATCCTCTTCTTTTATCTGCTTTATATAGCTGAGCCCTTTCTCCAGCTCTCCCCCTTCAAGATAAATATTTCCTAAGCTGACTAAAGCCTCCACAGATTGAGGATCGCTCTCCAAAACTATCTGATAGTGATCAATAGCTTTTTCTGTGTCTCCTAGCTCATAGTAGCAGTTGCCAATGTTCTGATGAATCTGGTAGAAGTCGGGATTCTCTGCTTTTATCTTTTTATATTCTTCAAGGGCTTCCTGGAATTTTCCTTGGTTGAACAATTCATTTCCTTTCTGCAGTAAACCAGATACTTTCTCTATAACCACGCTCTCTTTCGCTCTTTTAAGTCTTGCTTCTATGGGCTTTCCTCTCAAGGCCTCACTTATTGTGGTAGAAATTTTTTTTATCTCATAACCTTCAGCTACAAAGTCAATGTTCCAGACTCCTCCCCGAATCATGGAAGCTTTCCACTCTCCCTTCTTATCAGTTAAAATTTCAATATTAGCGCTCGTAAATCTTGGAGAGGTGAGAATAACCTTGCAGCCCACAATAGGCTCCCCTTCTTCTGTCAATACAGCTCCCCTGACCCGGCCTTTCCCTTTCCAATCCTGGGGAAATAAATTACTAGAAATAAGCACTGGAATTATTAATAAACCAAATATTCCAACTAGTATTCTAGGTTTCTTCACTTTCTCTCTCCTAAAAAGATTATAGGGAAATCCTCTGCATCTTTCAACTTATAATAAAAGGGGACAGGCTACTTTTTTAAAATATGACAAATAATGTCACT
Organism: Candidatus Aminicenantaceae bacterium; assembly: GCA_041862375.1. Taxonomy (GTDB): domain Bacteria; phylum Acidobacteriota; class Aminicenantia; order Aminicenantales; family Aminicenantaceae; genus WVZL01. Next base: position 31,691 of record JBGVTE010000050.1, on the reverse strand, counting down.
TCACCCCTCTGAGCAAATGGAGATATTCTTCAAACGGGAGCAAAAAAAGGAGGGGGGATATTAGCTGCTTTTTTATAAAGGTGCACAGCTATAAGCAACACTTTATAATGACAAAAATTGTTATTTATAAAAAAAGTAGCCTGTCCCCTTTTTTTCTCTTTTTTTCTTGAAATGAGCAAACATATTTTTTAAACTTAAAACTTAATTAAGATGAAATTTGTTGCTGACCTTCACATCCACTCAAAATTTTCAAGGGCAACTTCTCGCGAGATGATCTTTGATACTCTCGCCATCTGGGCGAAAGCAAAAGGAATTACTCTGCTTGCCACAGGTGACTTCACCCATCCAGAATGGCTTTTCCTTATCAAGGAAAAACTGGAGCCTACTGGAAACGGCTTTTTTCGTCTTAAAAATCCTCTTCCCCAAGACAATGAATACCTGAAGAACATATCATTTGCTCCCGATGATGTCTCTTTTATTCTCTCAACTGAGATAAGTTTTATCTATTCCAAAAAAGGAAAAGTAAGAAAAATTCACCTTCTCATTCTCGCTCCGGATTTAGATTCCGTAGACAAACTGAATAATAAACTTTCTGGGCTCGGCAACTTACGTTCCGATGGCCGCCCCATCCTGGGAATGGACACAAAAAATTTTGTTAAAATTGTTGCAGACCTCTGCCCCAGTTGTGTAGTAATCCCTTCACATATCTGGACGCCTTGGTTTTCTCTCTTTGGAGCTAACTCAGGCTTCGACTCCATAGAAGAATGCTTCGAGGAAATGACTCCCTTCATATTTGCTCTGGAAACAGGCTTATCCTCCGATCCATCCATGAACTGGCGCCTTTCCTCCCTTGATAATTACACTTTAGTCTCAAACTCTGACGCCCATTCTCCCTCCAAGATTGGAAGAGAAGCAAATGTCTTTAACACTGAGTTCAGTTATAAAGGAGTAGTAGAAGCCCTCAAACATAAAGATCCAAAAAAATTTCTCTATACTATAGAATTTTATCCTGAGGAAGGAAAATACCATTATGACGGCCACCGCAAGTGTGGAGTAATCTTCTCACCTGAGGAAACTGTCCAGCATAAATATACTTGTCCTCAATGTGGAAAAAAACTCACCATAGGAGTAATGCACCGGGTAATAGAACTTGCTGACCGCGAAAAAGGGAGCAGCCCTGCCTCTAAGATTCAGTATAAAAATCTTATTCCTCTTAACGAGATTATTGCTGAGGCAGTTGAAAAAACATCAGGGTGTAAAAGTGTCTGGGACATCTATTTCCGTCTTATCAATGAGTACAAGAATGAACATAAAATACTAGCAGAAGTGCCAATCGATGAGTTGTGTCGATTTAATCCAGAGAAAATTGGCTTTGGGATTGAACAAATGAGGAAAGGAGAGGTCAAGATTATTCCCGGTCATGATGGATGCTACGGAAAAATCAGCTTGTTTGAAAAAGAAACGGAAACAGAAGAGACTAATGGTCAGCTCAAGCTTTTTTAGGTAATTTCTTGTTAGCTCAATAACTCAAAAATAATAGACGCCAGCAATCTTTATTCAAATGAGTTACAGAGTCCAGGGATTGCAGAACTACGGAGTGCATCAATTTACAAATAATGAAAATTGATTTTGGAAAAAGCGAATTTAGTGAGCATATCCGCTTAACTCTACTGGCAGTTCTCATAGGCTTTATTGCTGGCCTTGCCTCAATACTCTTTAAATTCATGATTCAATTTTTCCAGAATCAATTCTGGAGAGCCCAAGACATCATTTCTGCGGTCTCCTCTCAGCCATGGTACCTTACTATCCTTATCCCCGCAATTGGTGGCTTGATCATCGGTCCCATTATTTACTACGGAGCAAGAGAAGCTAAAGGACACGGAGTCCCAGAGATAATGGAATCCTTGATTTTCCGGGGGGGACAAATTCGCACCCAAGTGGTTGCAGTAAAATCTCTGGTCTCATCAATCTGTATTGGCACCGGGGGTTCGGTTGGCCGGGAGGGCCCAATCGTTCAGATCAGCTCAAGCATAGCCTCCTCAGTGGGTCGGTTGTTCCGTATAAAGGAAAGAGGAATGCGTACCCTCGTTGCAGCAGGAGCAGCAGGTGGGATAGGAGGGACTTTCAACGCTCCTATTGCAGGAGCTCTGTTTGCTGTGGAAGTCCTCCTTGGAGAATTCGGTGTCTTTTCCTTCAGTCCAATCATTATTGCCTCAGTAATTTCTACGTTGACTACAAGGTTTCTAACAGGCGATTTCTCAGCTTTTACTGTTCCCAAGTACACACTCATCAGTATTTGGGAGATCGGTCCCTATATTCTGCTGGGAATAATCAGTGGATTGGTGGCTATCACATTTATTAAGACTCTCTATTTCATGGAGGACAGGTTTGAAAGTCTGAGAATTCATCCCATACTAATGCCTGCTTTTGGGGGACTTTTAATCGGTGCAATTGGCCTCGGTTTGCCTCACATATTCGGAGTCGGGTATGACTCAATAGACGCCTGCCTCCAAAACAAACTTGGACTCTGGCTCGCCCTTCTCCTCATATTTGCCAAAATACTCAGTACTTCTCTTACTCTTGGGGCAGGAGGATCAGGTGGTATTTTTGCACCTTCTCTTTTCATAGGAGCTATGACAGGAAATTTCATCGGATCTATCTTTCATCGCTTCTTCCCCACATCAATTTCTTCCCCGGGAGCTTTCTCACTCGTGGGAATGGGAGCAGTTGTAGCGGCAGCAACACATGCCCCCATCACAGCTATCGTAATTATATTTGAATTAACCAATGATTATAAAATTATCCTTCCCCTTATGCTCTCGAGTATTATCGCTTCCTTCATGACAGTAGGGATTCATAAAGAATCCATCTACACCATGAAGTTGAAAAGAAGGGGTATCCTTCTCAAAGAAGGAAGAGAAGTTAACATCCTAAGATCTCTTTATGTCAAAGATTTAATCAGCCATGACTATTTAAAGTTTCCAAACACTGAGCGTGTTGGAAATATTGTTGACCAAGCTATAGGAGGAAAACATCATTCCTTCCAGATTGTAGATAATGAAAACAATTATGTGGGGGGCTTCTCACTTAATCAACTGAAAAAGCTAGTTCTACAGAAAGACATACTCAACACTTTAATCATTGCCCAAGACCTGGCTGTCTCTGGCATCCAGCTTAACTATTCTGATAACCTTGAGAAGGCTATGGAAATTTTCGGCCGGGAAGATGTGGATGAAATTCCGGTGCTGGAAAATAATAAATTCATCGCTGTTATAAAAAGAAAAGATGTCATCGAAGCATATAACCATGAGATTACTAAAAGGGAAGCCGCCTCTGGTCTGATTCAAAAAATAAAGTTTACTGCATTAACTAAAGCAGTTGATATTGGTAAGGGCTACAAAATAATGGAAATTGATGCTCCCTCTATTTTCTGGGGCAAATCCTTAAAAGAACTCAATTTAAAGGCTCTATACAGAATAGATATTCTTCTAATTAAAAGAATGTATCCCCCCCAGACGATTACCCTTCCTTCATCAAGTGAAGTTATTAAAAAAGGTGACTTTCTGGTCATAGCTGGGCTCGAAGAGAATATAAAAAAAATAATGGTAAACGACAAAGAGTAAGGCATTGTTTAGCAAAAAACTCCATTTTTCTTGACAACATCTCTATGAGAACATATATTTAATGAGAAGAGAGGAGGCACAACAATGGAAATTGAAATGAAAATCAAGGGCCTCGTTGTTGATCCCATCTCAAAAATGCCCATAGTAGTCCTCGAAGACCTGAACAGCGAGAAAATGCTTCCGATATGGATTGGCGTTTTCGAGGCCAATGCGATTGCCTTAAAAATAGAGAATATTTCGACTCCTCGGCCTATGACTCATGACTTGCTAAAAAATGTCCTGAATAAACTCGACATTTCCATCGACAAGATTGTAGTTAATGATGTCAGGAATAATACATTCTATGCGATAATTCATTGCCGTCACCTAGAGAGAAAATTTCTTATCGATTCCCGACCTTCTGATGCCATTGCCTTGGCTCTTCGATTAAAAGCACCTATATATGTCGAAGATTCAGTGGTAAAAAGAGCTCATAGCTTGAAATTTGATGAAAATTTGGAGCACTCAGAAAAGCTCAAAAAGTGGTTAGAAAATTTAGCACCCGAAGACTTCGGCAAATATAAAATGTAACTCTCCCTTTCTTCTTTTATATTTCCCCTTTCTTTGGTCTGTCCCGCCCCTCTCGTGTTTCTGCACTAAAAGAACAAGACGTAGACTATATACAAAAAGAGCCAGATAAGTGGAGATTCTTATGTTTTCAGAGAAAAAAGTAAATACCCGCCTATCAGACAAAAAATGAGGTTTGGTCCCCAAGCAGCTAAGAAAGGCGTCAAAAAATTAATAATGCCGAGTTGCTTAAAAACTCCGACAGCTCCCCAATATAACATCGCGATCACCAAACTCAATCCAATCCCGACCAGAGTTCCCCTTTTTCCCATTGAAAAAGCAAAGGGAATGCCTAAGATAGTCATGATGAGGCTCACAAAGGGGAATGAAATTTTATAGTGTAAATCCACTTTGAATTTAACCGTTTCAAAACCGCTCTCCTCAATCTCCTTTATGTATTGCCTCAGTTCCCTGTAGCTCATCTGCTCGGGCTCTTTCCACTCTTTTAAAAAAAAACTTTTATCTTCAACCTGAGAGATATTCATTTCCTTTTTTCCTGTGTATCTCCCCGGTATCCTTTCATGAAAGTCTCGAGACCAGCAGTTTTCTAGAAAAAGACTATTACCTCTTAAATAACCCTTTTCAGAATACAGTCTTCTCTTGAGTGACCAAGAAGAAAGGTCGATATCAAAAATCGAAAGGTGATTAAAGACTGCTCCCTCAGGATCAAAATAATTATAATGGTAAATCCTGTCTTTCTTCCTGTTCAGTACCCAGCGGCGATCCAAGTAGCTGTAGCTACGAGGGGGTATATCATTAATTTTATTCCAGATTTCTTCCCTTTTTCTGTTGGCGTAGGGAAGCACATGTTCTTGAACATAAAAAGAAAAAAGGCTGACTATTACTGAGAGAAGGATAATGGGTACGATAATTCTGTAGACACTGACACCACATGCCTTCATTGCAGTTATCTCATTGAATTTAGTCAAAAGACCCAAAGCCAATAGTGTTGAGGTTAAAGCTGTTACAGGTAGAATATAGTAAATAAACTCAGGAAGATTGTAGCGAATGTACTCGAGGAGAAGGGCAATAGATTTATCATGTGCATAGATATTGTCGATCCTCTCAAAAAAGGTGACGATTATAGAAATGAGTATGAGCCCGATAAAACCGAGAAAAAAAATGGTTAAATATTTCCTTATGATATAGCGATCCAGAATGTTAGGAAAACGCAGGGAAAGACGAGGCCAGTTTAATGAACGACGTTTCTTTTTGGGAGTGAAATGTTTTTTTTTCTTTCTTTTAAAAATCCGAGAAATATTGAAAAAAAGAGATGATTCTTTTAAAGATTTGACAAAAAGATAACAAGCGGCAACGAAGAGAATAATATTCCCTCCCCATATCCCAAGAAAGGGAGAAATTTTACCGTCCATGGCCATTTTTTCTCCCGCGGTAATCAACACATAGTAAATTAAAATTATCCCTATACTGATGGTGAACCCGCTGGTTCTCCCTCCTTTTTTTGTGGTTGCCCCTAAAGGAAGGCCCAAAAAACCAAAAATCAGACAGACAAAAGGAAATGCAAATTTCTTATGAATTTCTACCCAATGAGAGACATAATCTTTTTTCCCCTGCCGGAGAGCATTGGCTACTTCAAGCATTCGAGAGTCTCTTTCGCTAATTCTTTCCTGGAGCAATCGAGCTTTTTCTCTTTCAAGCTCTCCCACATTTTGTCTTATGGATTTTATTTCTTTGAATAATTCCTTGATATCCTTATCTCTCACTCCCTTTGTCCTTGCAATAGAGTAAAATAGGTTTTCTACATTGAGTTCTTCTTCAAGTTCTTTAAAAGAGGTAACCCTGTATTTTTCTGGATCGTCCCGAAGATAAGAATGAATAGAACCGTTAAAAAGCTCGATAGTAGCTCTTTTAATCTCAGGGTAGAGGTTCAGCTTCCCTTCATTGGCCAAGATATTCCTTGGTTCTTCCGGAGGATCAGAGAAATGAATAAAGATATTTTTCCATTTTTGTTCGTGAGTAATATCCTGGATAAAAATAACAATGCTAGGGATAGATTCATTAAATTCCCGTGGATTAATCTTAAGCTTTACCTTTGCCAGCACTGATTCAGCAATGGTTTGAACCCACCTGTAGTTTGACTGAGGCGCAAGATAAAGAGTTAAAAATGAGGTAAAGAGCCATCCTCCCAGAGAAAAAATGAGCACAGGTCGAAGAAGTCTTTTGTAACTGATTCCTAATGTTTTGAATGCCACGACCTCTGAATCAGACGACAGGCGGCTCAAGCCAGCCAGGATTCCCATCAGCACAGCCATAGGTATGGTAAAGGCAAGGATAGCGGGCATAAGATAGAGAAAAACCTTAGAGGCAGCAACAAAGCCCACTCCTTTTGTTATGAGAAGTTCAGCAAGAACAAGAATTTGGTTCATCAAGAGGACAAAAGTAAAGATAAGGAGGCCTACAAAAAATGGGGGGGTAATTTCTTTAATGACGTAGCGGTCAAAAAATTTGAGCACGCTGTTAAATATAGCACATAAGGGGGACAAAAAAAAGAAAGGCCCTGAGCCATCTTAAATACCCAGGGCCCTTCTGGCTTGAGTTTAAGAATTAGTACATATCAGGTGTTGGCGGTGGGTACTTTGGTCCTTTTTCCTCTTCAGGTATCTCAGAGACCAATCCCTCTGTTGTGAGAAGCAATCCTGCGATACTTGAGGCATTCTGAAGAGCGATGCGAACAACTTTGGTTGGATCGAGAACTCCAGCTTTAACTAAATCCTCATAATTCTCTGTAATAGCATTAAACCCAAAATCCTGCTCCATTTCTTTAATTTTTTCAACTACGATAGACCCCTCATGTCCTGCATTATCAGCAATCTGACGGAGCGGCTCTTCCACTGCTCTCTTTATAATATTCTTCCCGATCTCCATATCGCCATCCATCTTTAGCGCGTCAAGAGCTTTCTGACATCTCAAGAGGGCCACACCTCCACCGGGAACAATTCCTTCTTCCACTGCAGCCTTGGTGGCGTGCATTGCATCTTCAACCCGTGCTTTCTTCTCTTTAAGCTCAGTTTCAGTTGCAGCTCCTACTTTAATCAGGGCAACACCTCCTACCATCTTAGCCAGCCTTTCCTGCAATTTCTCTCTGTCATAATCTGAAGTTGTCTCATCAATCTGAGTTCTTACCTGTTTTATCCTGGCCTGGACATCATCTGATTTGCCTTTGCCTTCGACAATAGTGGTGTTATCTTTGTCTATAACAACTTTATTTGCCTCACCAAGCCAATCAACTCCAACATTTTCAAGCTTAACACCGATATCTTCAGTAATAACCTTGCCTCCTGTCAGGATAGCTATATCCTCAAGCATGGCTTTACGCCTGTCACCGAATCCGGGTGCCTTGACAGAAGCACAATTAAAAGTTCCTTTAAGCTTGTTGACAACCAGAGTAGCAAGAGCCTCACCCTCAACTTCTTCAGCAATCACCAACAGAGGTTTTCCCATCTTAGCCACGTTCTCGAGAAGGGGAAGCAGTTCTCTCAGGTTGCTGATTTTTTTCTCGTGGAGGAGTATTAATGGATTCTCCAATACACACTCCATCCGGTCTGGATCTGTGATAAAATAGGGAGAAAGATAACCTCGGTCAAACTGCATTCCTTCCACAATATCCATAGTTGTTTCCAGCCCTTTAGCCTCTTCTACAGTGATAACTCCGTCTTTGCCAACTTTATCCATAGCTTCTGCAATAATTTTGCCAATTGACTCATCATTGTTAGCAGATATGGCTCCTACCTGGGCAATCATTTCGCCGCTTACTTCACGGCTTAATTTCTTCAGTTCTTTGACAACTGTATCTACTGCTTCGTCGATTCCCTTCTTGATTAAAGTGGGATTTGCACCAGCAGTAACATACTTTAGACCTCCAGAGTAGATGCTTTGGGCAAGAACTGTTGCAGTGGTTGTCCCGTCTCCTGCTACATCTGAAGTCTTTGATGCAACTTCTTTAACAAGCTGGGCTCCCATATTTTCAAGGGGTTCTTTGAGCTCAACTTCTTTAGCTACTGTTACACCATCTTTGGTGCTGGTGGGCGATCCAAACTTCTTTTCTAAGACGACATTCTTTCCCCTTGGACCCAATGTCTCTTTTACCAAATTACTTAATGCGTTTACTCCCTTTAAAAGGGACTGTCTGGCATTTTCACCAAGTGTTATTTGTTTTGCCATGTTTCCTCCTTTTTAGCAAAATTAGGTGATCTTAGCCAAAATTTCTTCTTCTCGAACAATGACATGCTCTATATCGTCGATCATTATCTCAGTTCCTGAAAATTTTCCGATAAGGACTTTATCACCTTTCTTAACTTCAAGAGGGGCAATCTTTCCACCTTCTAAAACTTTACCTTTCCCTACTTCTATTACCTCTGCTTCTTGAGGTTTTTCCTTAGCTGTGTCAGGGATGATTATCCCTCCTTTCTTTACTTCCTGTTCTTCCAGTCTCTTCAGAAGAACTCTGTCGTATAAAGGTGTCACCTTCATCTAATCCTCCTTAATAAAAGTGATTTTGGGATTTTTAGCAATCTCAGTACGAGAGTGCTAACAAAAAAAATTATAATTAAAATTACCCCCTTTGTCAAGAGGATAAAGCAACACCCATACTTTTCTCAGCCTCCGCGCAATTAAGGAGCATTGAAAGATCCTTGAAGTCTCTAAAGGCTCTCGGTCTGGCCGAAGCCGGGGCAGAGAGAGGCATCTGGGAGTTAAGGTATGGAGATGTCTCAACCTGGGAGGGAGACGACACACTTCGGACGCTAGCCATCTCCGACTTTAAGAGTTCAGAGGGGAATGTGATCGGGGACATCGAGATAAGTATCATAGACCCTGTGAACAGCATCTCAACCATTGAGTCTAAGGGAAGAGTGGCTGGTTGGGAAAGCAGCACATTGATTCGTGCCGTTCGGATTATTTATGAGCATGGTGAAGGGGAAGGACTATGCCCCTTTGATCATGCCGTTTTCGCAAACACATTAGTCAAAGTGCATAGCTACTGCCTTGTGGACAGCTATGATTCAAGACTGAGTTCTTATGGAGGCGAAAATAAATTTGCGAATGCGCACATAGGTACAAATTCTTTGATGCAATATATGATTCAAATTCTTGGGGATTCTCAAGTCGACGGCAATGCCTACTCAGGGCCTGAGAGCGATCCGGAAACCGTCATATATGTCGACCCCTTCGCGACTCTGAACGGGTTCAAACAAACCTTGTCCGGGTTTAAGGAAATGCCCAGTGCAATCCCTCCATCAGATTTGCCCGATCGAGGTGTATTGTATTTGGATAAAAACAGTAGTTTTAGAATCAAAGAAAGTGGCGTTTATTCATCGATTTTTATTGATAAAAATGCCTCCTTAATCGTCCCATCGGATGTGACCATTTATGTAACGGGGGGATTCGATATAGAAACAGGCGGCTTCTTCATAGTCAAGCAAGATGCGCGCGCAAAGATATACCTTGGAACCTATTTGAAACAAAAAGGTGGAGCCATTGTCAACCAAACCCATGACCCAACCAGGCTGCTTTTTATCGGAACAGAGACATGCACGGATGTTGATATTAAGAATGGAACCCATTTTTACGCTGCCATATATACTCCCTCGGCCACAGTTGATATTGGATCCTATACCCAGATGAATGGTGCCATCATTGGCAATGAAGTCAAGTTAAGCTCGAGTGTGCAACTTCATTATGATGAAGCCTTGGTCAATTATGAAATGATCAAGGGAGTAGGCAATACTTTTAATGTCATCTCCTGGCATGGAATGTGACTTCAAGCTGCACTCTCTGCCCTATCGTTCTTCTGCCAATAGAATTAGCTTTGAAACCTAAAAAAAAGTGGCGGAGATAAAAATCTGAGCAAATAACCTTAAAAAAGAGCCCAGATCTCTTGACTCACTAAAGTTACCAAACTACTAATAATCAAGAAAAAAGCAGTGATCAACTGGAAGAATTCAGACCAGTCGAAAGGGAAACGACTGAAGCGCTTTCCCAGACATTGAGGATAAATGTTTACGTCAGAACTTGAAGAGGAGGCGAGCTTTTGGCTGTCCGTTAGGATTTAATTTTAAATGACAAAAAGATAAGCGCTACGTTTAGATTTTTAAATGACTTAACAGGGGCCCTAAGCACAGATTTAATAGCACTTTTTAAATGAAAGTGCTAATTTTTACTTGGTTCTAATTTTCTTGGCGATTTTCAATTTCTTGGCTCGGTTGTGAAGGGTATTTCGATGGACTCCCAGAGCTTTTGCCATTCTGGTCTTATTTCCATTGTATTTTTTCGAGGCAGTCTGTAAATATATCTTCTCGAATTCTCGCAATACATCCTTAAGATGTAATTCTTTCTCTATCATCTCATCTATTAAAATTTCCATTCTCTGATGAAGATTGAGAGTCTTATACTTTTTTTCCATCTTCCTTCACATTATTCCAGATTTCCTTATATTGCTCATACTTCTCTCTGAATTTCTCCTCGAGATCATAAGGAATTAAGTATACCATCGCTCGAGATACACTGAGGAAATATGTAGCTAACCGACTCTCTCTCAAACACTTCTTGTCGATGGGGAACACCAAGAGGGCGAAGACAAAAACCACACAAATTATAATTCCTTTAGCAATACCCAGCACAGCACCCAAAATACGATCAAGAGATTCAAGATGGTTTTTAACCAGTTTAGAAAGTAAGGAGGAGATAATCCCTCCTAACAGCAACACTACTAGAAATATCAATAAAAATCCCAGGAAATTAGATATTACTCTGTGAGATATCAGGTGAAACAAGATTTGGGAAACAAAAGAATAATATTTAACCGCTAACACCAAACCAATAACCACAACTATAATTCCGACTATCTGCCTCACAAAACCTCTAATCAATCCAAGGATAAAAGTGATACATAAAATGAGGATTAATACAATATCCAGCCAATTATACATTTACTTCCTCCTTTTTCTCAAAGCTTCTACAATGGAATAATCTCCGCTGTTAATCGAACCAAAAGGAATATGAGGCTTAATACTTCCATGGAAATCAGAACCTGCTGTGGCAACCAGATGGAGTTCCTCAGAGATCTCCTTGTAGAACTCTGTTTGCTCAGGAGAATGGTATGATGTATAAACTTCCAGGCCCTCTAGCCCCTTCTCTTTGAGAAGGATTAGATCATTTTTAGTGACTCTCTGGAAATAAGCTCCAGGGTGTGCTAAGACCGGAATGCCTTCAGTTTCAGGAGTTAATTTTAGAATATCCAGGATGTTTTCGTTCCTCCTGGGCACAGAAGCTGGTTTCCCTTCCATAAAATAATCTCGATAAAAATGGTAGGGAGCAAAGATTCGGTTCTGTGTGTGGTAGTACTTCTCAAGAACAGGATTTTTCTTTTTCTCGCTTTTTTCCAGTAATATCTGAGCAATCACCACTCCCAAAGGAGGGCTTGATTTAGTCTTATTGACTACCTCTTTCCAGCTAATATCAAAACCGAGTTCTCGAAGTTTTTGAACTCTATCTTTGGCTTCTTCAACCTTTTTATTCCTGATTCGATTTATGACTTCAAAAACAATCTTTTTTCCCCAGTTAACAAAAGGAAGGAGAAGGTGAAACTCTCGACTGTCGAAAATAGTGGTTAATTCAATACTGGGTATAACTTCAACACCCGCCTCTTTGCCAAATTCCAAAGCTTTTGGATAAGCTTCCACAGTGTCATGGTCAGAAATTGAGACAGCTCTAAGCTTCTTTTTTTTTGCCAGTTGAATAATATGGAATGGAGAAAAATCACCGTCACTGCTTTTGTTGGAATGGATGTGTAGATCGATTTCACCTTTCATCATAACTCTTTCTTTCCTGTCAAGAGAGAATAAATCTCTTTGTATCTTGAGGATGTCTGTACGATAATCTTCTCAGGTAAAGGAGGCGGCGGCGATTTTTTATCCCAGTCTGTTCTTTCCAGATAATCGCGCACAAATTGCTTATCCAGGCTGGGCTGAGGTTTTCCCGGCGAATAGCTGCTCAAGGGCCAGAAACGAGATGAATCGGGAGTAAAGATTTCGTCGACAAGGAGAAGATTTTCATTCAAAAGGCCAAATTCAAACTTAGTGTCAGCAATAATTATTCCCTTGGCGAGAGCGTGGAATAATGCTTTTTGATAGAGCTCTATGCTTATTCTTTTAATTTTTTGCGCAAGCTCATTTCCTACCTGCTTCTTCATTTCTTTGAATGTAATATTTACATCATGACCTTCTTCGGCTTTGGTGGAAGGAGTAAAAATAATCTCATCGAGCTTATCAGAATCTCTCAATCCTTTGGGAAGTTTCACATCGCATATCTTTCCAGTAGTCTGATAATCTCTCCACCCAGAGCCAGCCAGATATCCCCGTACAACACACTCTATAGGGATTACATTTGTCTTTTTTACCAGCATCGACCTCTTCTCCAGTACATCTCTGTATTTGAGAAGAAAAGAGGGATATTCATCCGTATCACTCAGGATTAAGTGATGAGGGCATACTAAAGAAGTGAAATCGAACCAAAATTTGGAAAGCTGGGTTAAAACCTTCCCTTTGTCAGGAATGAGGGAGGGAAGAACATAATCAAAAGCTGAAATGCGGTCTGTAGCAATAATCAGCAGTTTATCTTCTAAGTCATAGATATCACGGACTTTTCCCTTTTTATATAGAGGAAGTTCTGGAATTTCAATCTCGGATATTGCCATGAGAAATAAAGAATAAAAAAAATAGATTTAAAAAGCAACTAAAATGAGATAGCACTTCCACTTCAGTGATGAAAAGGTCTTGGGGAATGGCTTACTTAAAATGACATGCCAATGAAGCTCAGCATTCTGGACGCCATTTTCCCCTCACGGCGGAAAGAAGGCATGATTTCCGAGCAGTGACTACAGAAATCTATAGAAAAAATATTCTCCTTCTTTACTCCAAGACTGAGAAGTTGAATAATGTTTGCTTCCTTCAAATCAAGGAGATACACGTCTTTCTTATTCGGGCAAGGCCGGAAAATATCCAGGGAAAGGCCTTCTTCCTCATAACTCTCTAGTACATTGCTTCCGACTTCGTAGCACTCAGGGCCTATACAGGAACCCAAGGCAACGAGTAGCGAAGAAGGCACACAGCCATAACGACTCTCCATTCCTTTAACGGCGTGTTGGGCCACTCGCTTCTTAGTCCCTCTCCATCCACAGTGAATAGCAGCTATTACTTTTCTCGACTCCTCGACAGCAAGAACAGGAAGACAATCAGCTGTTTTTATTATGAGTAAGAGATGGGGGAGTGAAGTTATCATAGCATCTCCATCCAGATTTTTTAGGGGACCACTTTCAATAAAATGGATAATATTTGAATGAATCTGATTGAGAAAAATTAGCCTGAAATTCTTCCACTCTTTACTTCTCCTCAAATGATGCTCTTCCCATATTCCTGTTCCAAATCCATGAACAAGATAGGGAATTTCTTTAAAACGAGTTATGGAAAGAATTTTACACTCTTTTGGAATCTCCATGTTTATCTTATATATATTAATTGGCCTGAATAAAACAAGCTTTCAATTCTGCTTGCTTATCTCAATTTTTTAGTATCCTGCCAGTTCGGTCGCTTTATGTCTTATTTATCTCGTTATTTTTGTCTTTCTAATAAAATCTATTTTATGTTTTCCATCTCTAATTTCAATACTTTCCCATTGTGACTATCTGCCCTCACAACTTCTTTCCTTCTGCCTTCTTTCGTATTGTCTTCCGCATCGCTTTTTTGAGTTCTTACTTTTTTATAAGTACTGATGCTGATATAATCTCAAGAGAATATGGCAAAAAATAAGCCTGAACCCGCTTACATAAAAACCTATCATCATGGTGGATTCCCGGAAAAAGTGGAGAAGGCTTTCCGAATTCTTGAGAATTGCTCGCTCTGCCCCCGAAATTGCGGTGCTAACCGCCTCGAAGGAGAAAGGGGAATCTGCCAGGCAGGCTATTTGCCTGAAGTTTCATCATATTCCCCTCATTTCGGCGAAGAAAGACCTTTAGTCGGCTTTCACGGCTCGGGAACGATATTCATGACTCATTGCAACCTACGATGTATGTTCTGTCAAAACTACTCAATCAGCCATCTCGGTGAAGGACGCGAAGTCTCTTTTGAAAGGTTTGCTTCGATGATGGTTGAACTTCAAAAAATGGGGTGTCACAACATTAATTTCGTCAGTCCCACCCACTACGTCCCTCAAATCCTGAAATCACTTCCACTCGCTGTGGAAAAAGGACTCTCAGTTCCCCTCGTTTACAACACTGGAGGCTATGACGCTCTTGAAACCCTAAAGCTTCTGGATGGAGTCTTTGATATATACATGCCTGATTTTAAATATACTCAGGGGGATGTAGCTCAACGCTACTCAAATGCCCCTGATTATCCTGAGAAATCAAAGGTTGCCTTAAAAGAGATGCAGCGGCAGGCAGGAGACCTTATCCTCGATGAAAGAGGAATCGCTTTAAGAGGCCTGTTAGTGAGGCATCTCGTCCTCCCTAAGGATCTAGCTGGTACAAGAGAAGCAATGCATTTCTTGGCATCGGAGATATCTAAAAATGCCTATGTCAACATCATGGACCAATACTATCCCTGCGGTGAGGTGCCTGCGAATTCACCTCTGAGCCGTAGAATCACAGATGATGAATACAAAGAAGCAGTAAAGGCGGCAAAAGATGAAGGAATTACTCGACTGGATAAGAGGGAAAAATTCCACCTTATCTGGAATTTCTAAAGCCAGCCAAACTAGCCTGCAGATCTTACCTTTGTTTTACTTTTAAGATGGAGTATCAATGGCAGAGAAGAAAGTAGAATAAAAAGGGCAAAAATAACAAAGGCTCTTCTCAATCCAAAAAACTGGGAAATCCATCCAAATATTAAAGGACCGAAGCCAAATCCCAAATCCACCGAGGCCGCAAACAGGCTCAGAACCTTTCCTCTTGCCTTGAGACTTACTTTCTCCACAATAAGGGCTGACAAATGTGGATAAAGAACCCCTGTTCCCAGCCCCCACACAATTCCAGATAAACTGAGGATGAAATTATTCGAGGAAAGAGAAGTCAGGAGGCTTCCACAGCTGAGGAAAAAAAATGCAGGAAGGAGCAACTGTGAGCTTCCCCAAAATTTAAATTTCTTTCCTCCATAAAGCCGCAGAAAAACAGCTGTCAGGCCAAGGAATGTATAAAAAAATCCAGCTCTCATTGATGATTCATTGTGAGCGAGAAGGGGAACAAAACTCAGGCTGGAGCTCAAGCCCATTTCGAAGATTAAAGTCAGCAATAGAATTACCATAATCCTTCTTTCTCGCAACAGATGAAGAAATCCTGTGTCTTTCCCCACTTCTCCATCAGTATGCCAAGGAAAGGTGATTCTGGTAGAAAGAGCAAATACCATGGGAATAATCGCTAAAAAAATTGCTAGAAGAAAAAAGAAGAAATATCCGAATTTCTGGATCACTTCCTCCCCAAGATAAGGAACAATCAGAAGGGGAAGCATGAATCCAGTTGAAACAACTCCAATAGCGTAGGCCCTTTCCTCCTTTCGAGATTTCAAAACGACTATTAACAGAGCTGCGAGAATAAAAATGGAAAAACCAGCACCATGGAGGATTCTTATCAAACCCAAGACCCAATTAAGCTTTTCGACAAAAAGGTAAGATACTGTCCCTGCTAAGCCGAGGAACAGGCCTGCAATAAGAACTTTTATTGGATTTACCTTGCTTAGAAGCCATCCGCCCGCAGGACGAGAAAAAAAGGCAGCAAAGGAAAAGAGGCTTACAAAAAGGCCAATTTCCCTGGGACTTCCTCCCAGGTGTTCCAAGTATAGGGGAAGGAGAGTTATAACGGTTAGAGAAGAGTAGCACATCAAGATTAAAAACTGGATAGAAAGTATTCCTGGAGGTAATTTTTTCTTTTCCATTTTAAAGAAACAAAAATTATCAAAATCCTCCCCCCTTTTCAATAGGGTCAGGCTTTCATAACTTTTATAACTTACATTTTCTAATGGATATTAGGAAATACATGAGAAGTAAAAATCATTAAAATTTAAGAGTTATGAAAGTTATGAAAGCCTGACCCCATTGCAGTTGTTGATTTTTTGATGAGAATTAAATAACATCGATATCTAAAAAAGAAATGGGACAGAACAATGAAAATATTATCTTTAGCTTTTATCAGCCTCTTTCTCTTTAATGCTCTTCTCGTTTTGTCTGAAGAAAGACCTCGCGTAAGGGAATTCGGAATCAATATCGGAATATTGAAGCCTGGGAAATCCAACGCTATTACTGACTGCCCGGAGGTAAAAGTCGGCCATGTAACACTCATCAGGGGAAACCATGTACGTACCGGAGTAACAGCAATTCTTCCCCATGATGGAAATATCTTCCAACAAAAAGTCCCCGCTGCTATTTACATCGGAAACGGCTATGGAAAATTAACGGGGTATTCCCAGGTAGAAGAGCTAGGCAATATAGAAACTCCTATAATCCTGACCAATACTCTTAGCGTTCCCACCGCGGCAGAAGCTCTCATAGATTACACACTCTCTCTCCCTGAAAACAAAGAAGTGGGCTCAGTAAATCCTGTGGTTGGGGAAACTAATGATGGATGGCTGAACGATATTCGAGGAAGACACATCAAAAAGAAACATGTAATCGAAGCCATAAAGAAAGCAGACATTGGGCCTGTCGAAGAAGGATCTGTAGGGGCTGGGACTGGAACTATTTGCTACGGATTCAAAGGCGGCATAGGAACTTCTTCCCGAATTCTTCCTCCTTCTCGCGGAGGCTATACAGTGGGAGTCCTTGTTCAGACTAATTTCGGTGGAGTTCTCCAGATTAATGGCATTCCTGTGGGAGTACGCCTTGGAAAGCACTATCTAAAGAAAGATCTTGAAAATTCACCTGAAGGCTCGTGTATGATAATTGTCGCTACCAATGCACCTCTTGAAAGCAGAAACCTAAAACGGTTAGCGAAGCGAGCCATCCTTGGAATGGCTCGAACAGGAGGATTTAATTCTAATGCCAGCGGCGATTACGTCATTGCCTTCTCCACAGCCAAAGCGCTAAGAATTCCCCACCGCTCTGCTTCTCCCATAAAAAAGATGGAAGCCCTGAAGAATAACCAGATGTCACCACTCTTTCTCGCTGTTGTCGAAGCAACTGAAGAAGCTATTCTTAACTCACTCTTCAAATCCCAAAAAATGGAAGGACACATGGGCCGATCTGCAGATGCCTTTCCTCTGGATAAACTGAAGGAAATCATAGAAGAAGAAAGAAAGAAGTGAAAAAAACCATTGGAATCTTAGGCGGCATGGGTCCGGAAGCTACCTCATACTTCTATGAATTAATCATCAAAAACACGAAAGCTTCAAAAGATCAGGAACACATACAAGTTGTTATTTACAGCAATCCAAAAATTCCCCCAAGGACAGATGCTATCTTCGAAAAAGGGCCAAGTCCTCTCTCGCTGCTTATTGAAGGAGTAAAAATTTTGCGCCAAGCAGGGGCAAACTTTATTGTCATGCCCTGTGTTACAGCTCATTACTACTACCGTGAAGTAGTAAAACACGAAAAAATTCCTTTTCTTAATCTCCTGGATGAAACTCTTTCTTATGTCCAAAAAAACTTTCCACGCATGCGCACAGCAGGCCTCATTGCCAGCAGTGGCACTATTAAATCTAAGCTTTTCCATGATACATTCGCTCGAGAAAACATCAAGATCATTGCACCCTATGAGGAAGAACAGGAAGAAATAATGGACGCTATCTTCGGAAAAGAAGGGATAAAAGCAGGATTTACTTCAGGCCGCCCCAAAAATATGATTCAGAAAGCAGCTCAAAAACTTATCCGAAGAGGAGCTGAAGCTGTAATTGCAGGCTGCACTGAAGTTCCCCTTGTATTAAAAGAGGAAGACATCCATCTACCGCTCATCGAGCCTCTAAAAATTATGGCTCAAGAAAGCATTCTAAAAGCAGGATATGAAATAAAAGAAGGCTAAGATTTTCAAATGGAAAATGGCGTTTAAAATCTGAACGGGAGCAAAGCCATTCCCAAAGACTGTTTTATATCACGAAAAAAAGATGCTTACTTTTCACATCATTTCTTGACAAGGGAACTTGAATAAGATATAAATTTTTCTAATTTAATTCAAGGAGGTGAAATTCATTGGCTTTTGTCGTTGTTGAAGAAGGAGAATCTTTAGAAAGCGCTCTCAAAAGGTTCAAAAGAAAAGTACAACAAGAAGCAATTATAAAAGAAATTAAAAAACATTCCGTTTATTTTAAACCGGGGGAAAAAAGAAGAATGAAAGATGCTCAAGCTCGAAAACGGATGAGAAGACGGGTTAAAAGAGAGAGAGAATTAGAGTATTAAAACCCTTCAATCCCCCCTTTATAATTTATAAAAAGATATCTTTATTTCCTTAAATATCTTAACATAAATTAACCTTAGGATTCACGTTTCCAAACCTAAATGAAGCAAATGCTCTTCGGGGAGAGATAAAAACGGGAAAAAAACCCGCTTGGCTAAAAATTAACTTTCCTTCCCATCATAATTTCTTTTATGTTTCTAACATCCTAAAAAAACATAACTTATCTACAATCTGTCAGAGTGCTAAATGTCCTAACATCTCTGAGTGCTGGTCACAAAAGACAGCAACTTTTTTGATCCTGGGAGATACGTGCTCCCGCGCCTGCTCTTTTTGTGCTGTAAAAAAAGGAGTGCCCTCTCTCCCTTCTGAGGATGAGCCAGACAGGATAGCAGAAGCTGTGTCCGCCCTTGATCTCAACTACATAGTGATCACTTCAGTAACAAGAGATGACCTTCCTGATGGGGGGGCTTCCCTCTTTGCAAAAACTATCAAAGTAGTAAAAGAGAGAAAACCGGGGGCGAAAGTCGAGGTCTTAATACCTGACTTTCAAGGTTCTGAAGAAGCTTTGGATAAAGTTATCCAGGCAGAGCCTGATGTTATCAACCATAACATTGAAGCTGTAGAGGCAATCTATCCTGAAATCAACAGGCCGATCGAAAACTACCAGAGATCTCTCACCGTTTTGAAAATATTAAAAATGAAAGGTGCTGTAACTAAATCAGGTCTCATGCTCGGATTGGGAGAGAGAAGAAAAGAAATCATCCAGACTTTTTCCGACTTGCGAAGCGCTGGCTGCGACTTTCTAACCATCGGCCAGTACCTGCAGCCTACTCGTCTGAATGTTCTTTTGAAGAAATACTACTCGCCACTTGAATTCTATCAGTTAAAGAACATAGCTCTTGATTTTGGGATCTTCAATGTTGAAGCAGGCCCCCTGGTCAGAAGCTCTTTTGGAGCTTATAAAATGTATCAGTCTCTCCAAACCAGAGAGCATTGAACTAAAAATGCGTTATTTAATCTTTACAGACATTCATGGAAATTTGGAAGCATTCATTTCTCTACTTAAGTTTATCCAGAGAAAGAAGATCGACTACTACATCTTTTTAGGAGATCTTGTAGGCTATGGGGCCTCTCCCAACGAAATCATCCAAAAAATCCAGAATCTTAAGCCTATCTCCATGATAAGGGGAAACCACGACAAGGCTGTATGCGGCCTTGAATCTATCGATACATTCAATCCTATTGCTGCCTCAGCTATTCACTGGACCAAGATGAAGCTTAAGAAAAAAAATAATGAATTTCTCTGCCGTTTAAAAAAAGGCCCTCAGATTATTCACGACGATATTACTATCTGCCATGGAGCTCCTTTCGATGAAGACTACTACATCTTCGGAGAATTCGATGCTGCGGAAGCTTTCAGATATATCAAAACGCCTCTCTGTTTGTTTGGCCATACTCACTTTCCCTATGTTTACACTGAAAAGGAAGACATTGTAGAGGGAACTTTCTTGATGGGAAACTCAAACGAAATAAAACTCGAAAAAGATGTGACATATCTCATCAATCCAGGCTCCATAGGCCAGCCGCGAGACAGAAATCCCAAGGCTGCCTGTGCAATCTACGACTCAAACGAAAGAAAAATCAAATTCTTTCGCCTTGACTATGATATTGAAGAAGCCAAGAAAAAGATCAAGGAGAATGAGCTTCCATTAGCTCTGGCTGAAAGACTTTCATTGGGTATTTAGTAAGAAGTGCTCTTTTATTCTAGCCTGAGATTTTCCCTGGGTCACATCTTCCTTGCCAAGAGTAAAAAGGGGCTGAGCTTAGCCCAATTCGTAAGGGATAAGAATCAGCTCGAAATTCTTATTAAATCTTTAAAAAATAAACATCCCGTCCTGAGTTTAAATGAGAGTAAATTCCTGCAGGAAAAAGAGCTTTTTGAACGTTATTTTAAAGGCGAGAATGAAGATTTCACTTCTCTCCTCATAGATTTTATCTCCGGCACTTCTTATCAAAAAAAAGTTTGGCTTGAAACAAGAAAAATTACTTTCGGCGAAACTCGTTCCTATAAATTCCTGGCTCAACAGTTGAATCACAAGGGGTACAGGAGCGTTGGTCAAGCTTTAGCTCAAAATCCCCTCATAATCGTAATTCCCTGTCATAGAGTAATCAAGTCTGATGGCACTTTAGGAGGCTTTTCAGCAGGATTAAAAATTAAAAAATACCTTCTTCAACTCGAAGGTATAGAAAAATCATTCTAAACCATAGGATTGGCATAACAATAAAGACAGCTTTGGGGACACCTCTGGGTGTAGCTCCCGATATCAACTGATTCTGTGCATCGGCATTCCTTTCTCTGACCTTTATCCTTCTTAAAAGATACAGCTTCCTTTTCAGGATGAAGATTCTGAAGAAGACTGCCATCTATACATGCTGAAGCTTCGACGCCTGGAATATCGCATAAAAAACTCTGGCTGCAGGCATAGAGGTTCAACCGCCACTGTCGGGCAATTTGAACCAAATAGTATGCCTTCTTGAGCTTTTCCTCTCGAGAGAGGTCAACATATAAAAAATTACGCTTAGCTGCTCGCCTCTGAGCTTTCCTGTACCATTGGGTGAAGCTAAACCTGATATCTTTTATTCCTAAGGTAGAGGCTCTGGGAGCTAGTATCTCAAAAAAATGAAGATTAGTTTTCGCTCTTCCTTCCTCTTCCCAAAAAACAATCGGATCAAAACGGAGGGATACTCTTTCTGGATGCCGAGCAACCTTGACTAACGATTCCAATTGCTTAAGAATCGAGGAAGGCTCAGGCACACCCTGCTCAATAAAAGTGCCTCCTAAGCCCGTGATAGTAAAATGGAAATAAAGCTGGTCGTATTTCTGCAGTTCGCCTCTTAAATTACAGTAATTCTCTAAGAGGTTTGAAAAATTCTTTGACCAGAGAACAAACGTATGAACATTCTCTGGTTTCAAATCAACAGTGTGGATGTGATGTGAAGGAACATAAACTAAAGCCCTTTCCTCTTTGACAACAGAAGTAAGCCACTCAGGAAAAAAAGATACCAGGTCGGTTCTTCGAGAAGCGCTGATTACTTTTTTCATCATCTCCTTGACAGCTACATAAAGTAACTTTAGTATTTTATACGAAGGAGAAAAACCTAATCAATGTCGATTCTTAAAGCAATCAGCCTGGTTAAACGATTCAACAATCGGACAGTAGTAAACAGCGTTAATCTTGAAATTAAATCTGGCGAAATTATAGGACTTTTAGGGAGAAACGGAGCAGGAAAAACAACAACATTCCAGATGATTGTTGGATTGCTTAAGCCTGATAAGGGAACAATATTTATAGATGAAGATGACATATCTCGGGACTCTACGTATATGAGAGCCACGAAGGGAATTACGTACCTCCCCCAGGAAAACTCTGTTTTCCTCAAGGCATCTGTGGAGGATAACCTTAAATTAGTCCTGGAGCTACAACCTTACACAAAAAAAGAGAGGGAAGAAATTGGAAAAAAGCTCCTTGATGAATTGGGTCTCCTTAGTTTGTCAAAACAGCCTGCTCACAGCTTGTCTGGAGGAGAAACAAGAAAACTTGAGATCTGCCGGGCCATCATCCTTAAACCTAAATTTCTTCTCTTAGATGAACCTTTCACGGGAATCGACCCTCTGACCATAGTGGATCTTCAAAAAATAATGAAGAACTTAAAAGATAGAGGAATTGGCATTATCCTTTCTGACCACAATGTCCGGGATACTTTTAAAACAGTAAACCGGGCTTATGTTATTGATGAAGGTGAAATATTGATCGAAGGTACTCCTCAGGAAATCGCATCAGATACAAAAGCTAAAGAAAGATTTCTAGGAAAAGACTTTAAACTTGGAGACGAAGTACTCCTTCAGCTTTCTTGAAGAAAAATATACCCCCCCAATGTCTCTCCTAAGAAAAAGAGGAACAGGAAAAAATAAGCAAATAAGAGAATAAGGTAAAAAATAATAACTCCAAGAGCAGCCACAGCAATCAACTTAAATACAGAAACTTCTGTCAAACGGGCAGCGATCCAAATTGTCAGCAGCCAGAGGATTGTGATGAGAGAAAAATCAAACGTTATCGCCTTGAGCATCGCTTTAAGCTTTAAAGACAATCTCGAGGGCAGCTTCCTCCTTTTTTTCTTTACATCCTCATCCAATTTTTCTACAAAGGGGAGCCTCTTTTGTTCTTCCTCGGGAAGCCCTGTTCCTGTGTCTAATTGTGGCTGTCCTCCTTCATAAAGCTCTTCTTCTACTTCTTCGTGAAATCCCTCCTCAGATTCCAGGGCTTCATCCTCTGGTATTTCCTCTACCTCTTCAGCAAGTTCTTGTGAAGGGGTTTCTTTAAATTCATCTGCCCAGGGTGGAAGCTCACTCGAGGTGTCTTTTTTCTCCCCGACGCTTACTTCTTGATCTTTTTCTTTGAAGGCCTGGAGGAATTCTTCCATCTCTTCTGCTTCCTCTTTTTTATCTTCTTCAGCTTCTTTCACTTCTTTTTCCGGGAATAAATCGGTCTCAAAATCAATCTCTTCTTCCTCCTCAGCCAGGACCTCGGCTCCTTCCCTTTCAGGTGTTACTGGAAGCTCTTCATCCTCTATTCCCTCCTCAGCTGCCTCTGCTTCCTCTTTTTCGAAGCTTTGTAATTCTTCTATTTCCTCTTCGATGGGAGGTTCCACTTCTTTTTCTCCTTCTTCTTCCAGTTTTTCCTCTTTTTCTTCCTCTTTAGGAGAGATTTCCTTCTCTTCTTCTCCTGCGGATGGTTCTCTCATTGGCTCTTCTTCTACTATCTCCCTTTCTTCCTTACTTTCCTCATCCGATACCTTTTCTCCGGGGATATCCTCTTCAATGAATTCATCTTCGGGAAAGAGAAGCTGAGTGCCACAGTTTCCACAGACTGTAGCATTTTCGTCTATGATAGCTTTACAGTAGGGGCACCTTCTTATAGCCATTATTTTATTTATAAATAGAAATTAGCTTCTTGTCAACTGAACTTCTTCGATTTAGCAAATCCGCAACTCTTCAAGATAGTTAATAAAAAGATTTAACGCTCACAACTAATATACTGAATGTAAAACATAATATACTGGACATGTTGAATGTGCTGTTGAGACTGAGGCAATACGAATTGACAATTGCCAAGGATTTTAATAAAAATAGTGCAGTGGGCGATTAACTCAGTGGTAGAGTGCTACCTTCACACGGTAGAAGTCACAGGTTCAAATCCTGTATCGCCCACCACTTTTATTTTCAAGTACTTAACCTCCTTTTTTGATTCTTTTTTTTATCCATTGTGTCTAAAATTGTGCCTAAGCCGATTTTCATCTGATCAGTCACATCCTTCAGATGATCACTTGTTACATGCGAATATATTTGTGTGGTCTCTATTTTTTGGTGCCCCAGGATCGTCTGAAGAGCTCTTATATTGCCTGTTTTTATGGTTATGAGAGTTGCATAGGTGTGCCTGAAAGTATGAAGTGTCCCATTTTTGAGACCAATAGCTCTTTTAAGCCTGAGAAATCGAGTATCGAGGGAATGCACATTGAGCTTTTTCCCTCTCTCATTAACGAATATGTATCTCTTGTCCCGCTTCTCAACGGACTCAATAAGCTGAGCTAGCTCCTCGCTTATGGGTACGATTCTTTCACCAGTTTTTGGCTTCCAACCTTCCTTTTCTTTGATGAATATCCGTCTTCCCTCAAGATCAATATCATCATGTTCCAGGTTGCATAATTCCCCTACCCTTAGTCCTGATAGAAGCAGAAATATGTAGACTTTCTTATAATATGGCGGCTCTTCTGATCCGAAAATCATTTTTAAATGTTCCTCATTAAAGAAGAATGGTAATTTTTTTTCTACTTTAATCGGCTTAATCTCGCGTCCGAAATTTGTCTTGATGAACTCTTTTTCATAACAGATCTTAAGAAAATATTTGATCGCTTTTAATTCATAATTGATAGTGGAATTCCTAACTTTGCCCCCTCTTTTAGAGTCCTGTTTTTTCCTTTCAGAAATAAAATCCAGCACTACTTTTTTATCTAATTCATGTATAGATTCTATTGCATTCTTCTCCAGATAACTGAAGAAAGGAGTCAGTGCAGAGTTGTAATTGTAATAAGTTTTTTCCCTTACATATATGCTGATTTTTCTGAAGAATTCAGCCTTTGCCTTCTCGACTGATACATAGTTGGTTTTAGTCTCAGACTCTGTTTGTACACCCTTTTCAATCTTATATTCAATCTCTTTCTTCAATAAGAGAGCTTCTTTTTTATCCCTTCCTACTGGCTTTCTTATTCGCTCATTATTTTGGTAATATGAAATCCACCAAACCTTAGCGCGTTTATAAATTGAAGCCATTTTTTGCTAAATTATAGTGTCAAGTATCTCCTGTTTATTGTCCGCATAATCGTCTTTTATAGACTTTGATCTCAGCCACTTGTCAATTTCTTTCTGAGAGAAGCGAAGCAGTTTGTTTGATATCTTTTTGTACGGGATCCTTCTTTTTGAAACCATTTTGTAAAGCGTGGACACGCTTATTTTTAGGATGTCGCACACCTCCCCTGGAGTTAAAAGTTTGTCGTCCATTTTTTTTGTCCTTTTTGGACTCACTTTTAGAGAATGTAAAATCACCTTTGAACCGCTCTGCCTCCAACGGTTTCCGTTGTATAAAAGATATTTCTTCCGACGAGACATCTAGAAATACAGTTGAACCGATCATTCTTTCTTCTCCCAGAGATTTTAGCAAAGAAAAACCTGTTTCAGACGAGATCTTTAATATTTTTAAAGGCCAATATTCATACGACAAAACAGAACTGGATTCTGTTATTGAATCTACTGATAAAACTTCCCTACACTGGATAAAGGAGAAAATCACGTTTAATGCCGCCTACGGAAATGAACAGGTAATTGCTTATCTTTTTCTTCCTAAAAATAGTGCTCCACCCTATCAGACTGTTATCTATTTCCCTGGAGCAGGTGCTCTCTATCGAAGATCAAGCGAGGAACTTTTCGGGATGGGAGATATGCATTTTATTATGAGAAGTGGCCGTGCCTTTCTCTATCCTGTCTATAAATCTACATATGAGCGCGGCGATGGTTTTAGTCTTGAAACAGCTACTCCAACCTCCTGGAAAGAGCATATAATCCAATGGGTAAAGGACTTTCAGAGGTCTGTAGATTATCTAGAACCTCGGACAGACATCAATAAAGATAAATTAGCTTATTATGGAATAAGCGCGGGTGCCGTGTTGGGGACATACTTCCTGGCTCTGGAAAGTCGTATCAAAACGGGTGTACTTGACGCAGGAGGATTTGAACCTGTTAAAAAAAACCACCGCCGGAAATTGACCAATATAATTATGTTCCACGTGTGAAAATTCCTATTTTAATGCTCAATGGGCGATACGATCCAGGTTTTCCGCTGGAGGAGAGTGCACGTCCAATGTTTCGTCTTTTAGGAACGCCAGAAGAGCATAAAGATCTTGTTGAATTTGATTCAGGCCATTACATACACCCATTCAAAAGGAACAAATTGATAAAAGAGACCCTCGATTGGCTTGATCGCTATTTAGGTTCAGTCAGATGAAGGGAAGTAATGCTCTAGAGCTAATTTTATAAAGGTAAATCCGCATTATTATAGTTCCCGTTCTGCCTGCGTTAGAAACTCTGATTAAATAAATGGGCTTAGAATAATGATCGGCAGAGCCAAAAAAAGCCTATAAAGGCAAAGCCGTCGAGCACTGCCAGAAGTTCCTCTCCCTCAGGAAAGACGCTGATCCTGGTATTGCAGAGGTAGAGGATGCCAGGAAGAGGCTGGCTGGGTTGAAGAGTCAATAGTGTATCCAGTATTTAATAAGACCATCGGATTTCGAATCCGTTGTTCATAGCGTCATTTTGACTACTCAATTCCTGGATTTTATAACTCCCAGTAATAAAAATCGCCAAAATTCATATTATTATAACTGGGAGTAATAAAGCGGAAAACTCCTGGAGTGTATGGAATAATCTGTAATAATATTCCCACAAAAGAAGGTGCGCCTGTAGCTTAAGGGATAAGACAGACTCCGATAATTCTTGACTTCTGTTATTGCCTCCATATAGAATTTAGATAAAAAATAAACAGGGTACACTCTAGCAGCGTAGGAAAAAACGAGTTTAAAGTCAGCGGCTCGTCTAAACGGGTTGATAAATAATTGCTTCTGCGCTTAGAAGCAGGAAGCAAGAGAGAGGAAACAAGGAGGGAAAAAATGGTCTTCGGTAAAAGGGTTTTTCTCGCTTTTCTCAGTATCTTGTTTTTTGGCGCCTTTCTTTGTGCCCAGGTCCCTACAGGTCAAATCTTCGGGACCGTCACCGAGGAGGATGGAAATCCCCTTCCCGGCGTCACCGTCGAAGCCACCAGTCCGAAGCTGGTCGGCGTGGCCTCCACAGTCACAGATACGGACGGAGTGTACCGCCTGTTTGCCCTCACGCCCGGAATCTACAGAATCACTTTCACACTTATGGGGTTTAAGACTGTCATAAGAGATGGGATCGTTGTTCAGATCGAGCAGTCCGTAAAATTGGATATCCAAATGCAGATGGGCGAGCTCGAAGAGGAAGTGACGGTTGTCGGCCAGACCCCTTTAATCGACGTCAAGAGCACGGCCAAAGGGATGACTATGACCAAAGAGATGTTCGAAGTTCTTCCCAGGGGAAGAGATTTCGACACTCTCGTTACCGCTGTCCCTGGTGTCGCCAATGAGCCGCTTCTGGCTGGTATCTCTGTGGACGGTGCCTCTGGGGCTGAAAACATGTACTATATCGACGGGACAGACATTACCAATATCTATTATGGCGATCGTGGCCAGGGTGCTGCGTTTGAATTTGTTGATGAAGTCCAGGTTAAGGCGAGCGGCTATAAGGCGGAATTTGGAGGTTCCCTGGGAGGAGTGGTTAACGTGATCACGCGCCAGGGCGGAAACGAATTCCACGGCGAGCTCATCGGCTACTACAGCGGCTCAAAGCTCACAGGAAAAGAAAGAGACACCCTCCGTCTGGGTTTATACGACGTCAACATTGCCGAGTATGTCAATTATCAGGATTTGTACGGAAAAGACGAGATTCACAGGATTGAAGTTGGATTCAGCCTTGGAGGGTACATCCTCAAAGACAGGCTGTGGTTTTTCGGCTCTTTTCTCCCCATCTTTCAGCCTACTGAAAGGCATGTCAAATTTGAGCCTTCTTTGACTGAAGGGGATTACACGCGTAGAGATAAGTACTGGAACTTCCAGGTGAAACTCACAGCCCAGCCTTTCCGTTTTATGCGCCTTGGGGCGAGCTTTGTGAACAACTTCTCCAAATGGAAGGGAGGACTTCCACCTCAGGCCGGCACAGGAGACCCAATGGATGTTTGGCCCGATTACGGTTACAGTTTCCCTAATTGGACCGCTTCTGCGCATGCGGATTTTACGTTCGGGAATAACGTCCTACTGAGTCTCCGAGGAGGCTCTTTCTACAGGAATGATTGGAATGACCAGCTTGTTCAACCCACCGAACCCCGATGGCGTCATGGTGGATATGGAAACTCCATGTATCCTGATATCCCTTTCGAGTACATCAGGCCGAGTGGTTGGGAAAATATGGCAGGCGGAGCACTTTGGGTTACGGAAAAATTACTCAATCAAAGATCCTACATAAATGGCGATTTGTTTTATTATATGAACCTTGCCGGCGAGCATGCCTGGAAGTTCGGGATCCAATGGGTGCGCACAAACGAAGATGTGCGCGACGGATATAAGTACCCGGATTGTCCTTCTGTAGGGCTCGTTTGGGGTCGATCCCTGATCCTTTGGGGGCAGAACTACGGCATAGGAAAGTATGGCTACTACGCAGTGGCTGGAAATGAGGTGACAGGGCCTCGCGGCTCTTTCTTTAAGGTTCATTCCGACCGCTGGGCCATCTACCTCCAGGACAGTTGGACGATCGGAGACAAGCTCACTTTGAATCTCGGCGTCCGCACAGAGAGCGAATACATTCCGAACTACAGTGATAATCCAGACCTCAAAGGTGTTAAACCTATTGAGTTTAATTTTGGAGACAAATTAGCTCCCAGACTTGGATTTATCTATGACGTTTCCGGAGATTCCAGTCTCAAGATCTTCGGGAGCTACGGCCTCTATTTCGATGTGATGAAGCTTTATTTTGCTTCCCATGCTTTCGGTGGATATAAGAGCAAGACGGCTTATTACACACTGGATACCTACGAATGGGATAAGATCGGGATAAACGGCAATTATCCCGGAACTCTGCTAACCGTAGCAGATTGGTTCCGAGTCGATTTTACAAATGTAGATCCAGACCTGAAGCCTATGAGCCAGCAGGAGTTCTCGCTTGGTGTGGAAAAAATGCTCAGCGAAAATCTTTCAGCAACGGTGCGGCTTGTCCAAAAACATCTCCGCTACGCTATCGAAGACACAGGTGTCATTGTACATGGTGAGGGAGAAATGTATTATATCACGAATCCTGGATTTGGATATTCCCGGCACACCACAAAGGGCGGAAAGTTCGATCCAAAATATCCGGAAACCCCCAAGGCTAAACGGGAATACTGGGCTGTAAATTTCAGCCTGGACAAAAGGCTATCTGACAACTGGTTGGCTGGATTCTCCTACACCTGGAGCAGACTGACCGGTAATTATTCAGGCCTGGCCAGCTCGGATGAAAGAGGGAGAAACAGCCCTAATGTCGAGAGGAATTACGACAACTGGCTCGTTACATACGATAAGAATCTCGACCCGCTCGATGGTCCTCTGGGCACAGACAGAACTCACATCTTCAAGTTTTATGGAGCATACATATTCCCCTTTGGCCTGACCGTGGGAACTGTCATCAATGCTCTAAGCGGGACTCCTTTCACAGAGAGGTGGGCTGTATTGCAAATACCGTTAATGCCTTACAATAGAGGAAATCTGGGGCGCATGCCCTTCCTGTGGTTCGTCAACCTGTATGCCGAGTACAACTTGAAGATCGGGAAAACGAGGCTCAATTTCAACGTCAATGTGGATAATGTTTTTAATGTCTCAACAGCCACAACATACTGGCCGTTTCGAACCCTGTATCAACTCCAAGTCACAGAAGACCAAGTGCTCTCTAAGGATTGGGATCTCGAGACCTCTGGATATATCCCTGATCCCCGTTTCAGGAAGGAAGATACTTTCTATCCCCCGATTTCAGCAAGACTCGGCGTCAAGTTCATCTTCTGAATTATGAGGACACAATACTTGGTTTCTCCGTCTGAATTTTGGCCCGAATTACAACTTGAATATACAGAATCGAGTAAACAATCTCTGTCAGTTATAAAGCTACCGCAAGTTGACACCTCCCTGATTCCTTGATATTCTTTGTCTCAGCAATAAGGGTCAATAATGGCTATAAAGTGTCCCAAATGCGATTCTGAGAATCCTAACTCCCAAAAATTCTGTGGTGAGTGCGCAACGCCTCTCCAGCCTTCCAAAGATATCGGAATCACTAAAACCCTAGAAACACCCAAGGAAGAATTAACCAGAGGAACAATATTCGCGGATAGGTACGAGATAATCGAGAAGCTGGGCGCAGGAGGCATGGGGGCAGTCTACAGAGTGGAAGATACAAAGATTGGCCAAGATATCGCCCTTAAACTTATAAAACCTGAGATTGCCTCTGACAAAAAAACCATTGAGAGATTCCGCAACGAACTGAAGACCACCCGGATGATATCCCACAGGAACGTCTGTCGAATGTTCGACCTCAGTGATGCTGAGGGAACACCCTTTATTACAATGGAATATGTGCCTGGCGAGGACTTGAAGAGTTTTATTCGGAGATCCGGCAGACTAGACATTCCAAAAGCCGTATCAATAGCCAAGCAGGTGTGTGAGGGATTAGCAGAAGCCCATAGGCTGGGAGTCGTGCATCGTGATTTGAAGTCCAATAACGTTATGATAGACAAAGAGGGGAACTCCCGGATCATGGATTTTGGGATAGCCCGGTCACTCAGGGCAAAGGGTTTAACAGGTGAGGGCATAATCATCGGCACTCCTGAATACATGTCTCCAGAACAGGCTGAAGCGAAAGAAATCGATCATCGATCGGATATCTATTCCCTTGGTGTGATACTTTATGAGATGGTGACAGGGCAGCTGCCTTTTGAGGGCGATACTCCTCTTAGTGTTGCCATGAAGCATAAAGGGGATATTCCGAAAAATCCCAAAGAGTTGAATCCTCAGATACCAGAGGATTTGAATGTCTTAATCCTCAAATGCCTGGAGAAAGAAAAGGAGAGTAGATTTCAGTTAGCAGAAGAGCTATCTGCTGAATTAGATAATCTAGAGAAAGGACTTCCTACCACAGAGAAGGTCGTTTTAAAAAGAAAGCCTCTTACTTCAAGAGAGATAACTGTCACCTTTGGATTGAAGAAACTCCTCATTCCTGCTTTAGTTATTATCGCTATTGTAGTTTCAGCAGTAGTCATCTTGCGTCTCATTCCCCGAAAAGAAGTAGCTCTTGCTACTAAAATTGAGAACTCGATAGCAGTTATCAGTTTTAAAAATCAAACTGGAGATAAAGCCTACGATTATTTAAAGGAGGTCATTTCAGACCTCTTAATCACTAACCTTGAAAACACAGGGTATTTTTATGTGGCGACATGGGAGCGTATGCGTGATTTTCTCAAGCAAATGGGGAAGGAGGATATAAAGTTCATTGACTCCGACATAGGCTTCGAGATATGTCGCAGGGAAGGCATTGAAGTCCTTGTCATAGGAAGTCTCAATAAAGCCGGTGATATGTTTGTTACAGATGTAAAGGTTTTGGATGCAGAGACCAAGAGACTTGTAAAGAGTGCCAGCTCAAAAGGAATAGGAGAGCAAAGTATTCTTGAAACACAGATAGATGATCTTAGCAGAGAAATCTCCCAAGGCATGGGGATATCTCTACAAAAGATAGAAGCAACTAAGTTGAATATTTCCGAATTTACGACGACTTCGATAGAAGCTTATAAATACTTTCTAAAAGGAAGAGAGGA
>JBGVTE010000049.1:0-2731 GCA_041862375.1 Candidatus Aminicenantaceae bacterium | reverse complement strand
ATAAGCGATAAGCCCTATAGCTAGGGTGAATTGGACAATGACCAAGGCTTTGCGAAAACCGGCTCTTTTTAATGATGATCCCGAAAATCCTTTGATAATCCGGATCGGTCTAAAAGAAGACATGAGCAGAGCCGGATAGCTCCCTGCTACCAGCGCGGTTATCAGCGAGGTGCCGATTAAGAATCCCAAGAGAGGTGGATTCTGAAGAAAATTCAGCGTCAGCTCTTTCCGGAAAAGGGTGTTGAACACAGGGAGAAAAAGCTCGGCAAGGAAAAAGGTCAACACCATTGAGATCAGCACGAACAGGGATGTCTCGAAATAGAACTGCTTGATAATATCCTTCTGGAAAGCTCCGATGACCTTGCGCATCCCTATTTCCTTTGACCGGTTTCCGGACCTGGCGGTCGTCAGGTTCATGAAGTTGATACAGGCTATGAGAAGGATAAAGATTGCCAGGAAGCTAATCAGCCGGATCTGTTCGATGCTTCCTCCTCCATCACCCAATCTGTAGAGATGGAACCTGGCAAAAGGTCGAAGGACCGGCACATACTCGTCACTGCTGTATGTTGCTACAACGAATTCCTTGATCTTACTGTTTAAGTCGTTGAATGAGATTCCCTTCTGGAGCTGGACGAAAACGAAGTAATTCTGGTTGGAAAATCCCCTCAAGTCGTCCTCTTTATGAATTTCCTTAACATAGAATTCCAACGGCATCAGGATATTGAAGCGAAATGTGGAATTACCAGGGACTTCCTTCATCACTCCCATCACTTTCATAGGATATTGGTTATCAACAGTAATGACCTTTCCTATAGGGCTCTCGTTTCCAAAGTATTTGTACGCGACATTTTCCGAAAGGACTAGAGAATACGGATCTTTGAGCGCGGTCTTTGGATCCCCCTCAATCAATGGGAAGGTGAACACCTCCAGGATTTCCGGGTCCGCGGGAAAAACCCTTCTTTCTGAAAATGTTTTGTCCTGGTAGCTGAGGATAAAAGTCCTGTATCCTGCAAGGAACCGGGCCGATTCTTCCACTTCCGGAAAAAGCTCTTTCAAAAGCGGGCCCACTCCGGGAACCGACGGCACCTGCAGCTCATCCTTTTCCATCTTGATATGGGCAGAGACGAGGTATATATCCTCTATCTTCTCATGGAATTTGTCGTAACTCAGCTCGTCCTGAATCCAGAGAAGCAGCAATACCACACAGGTCATACCGATAGTCAAACCTGCGATATTGATTAAAGAGTAGGCTTTGTGCCTTCTGATGTTTCTAAAAGCAACTTTTAGGTAGTTTTTAAACATTTCTGCACCTCAGTATATTGCTTGTTATAGAGGAACCTTTTTCCTATTCATACCTCAACGAATCTGCGGGATTGGCAAGGGCAGCCTTTAGGGATTGGTAGCTGACCGTTAAAAGGGCGATCATAGATGTCAGAACCGCCGTCAAGAGAAATGCCGTCCAGTTGATACTAACCCGGTAGGCAAAATTATCTAACCACTTATCCATGGCAAAATAAGCAACAGGCCAGGCGATGATATTTGCTAAAAGTACCCATTTGCCAAATTCCCTGGAAAGGAGAATGATTATTTTCGAAACATTCGCCCCCAGCACCTTCCTGACACCGATTTCCTTGGTGCGCTGTTCTGTAGTGAATGAGGCCAAGCCGAACAATCCCATACAGGCGATAAAAATCGCCAGCAGGCTGAAATAGCCGAACATCTCCATCATCCGTTCTTCATTGCGGTAAAGCGCATTGAGGCGGTCATCAAGGAAGGTGTAGCTAATGGGATAACCTGGGTGGAAACGGTCCCATATTCCCTGTACATAAGCTATCGTTTCCTGGACATTCCCGGCCGGTATTCGCAGCGAGACGGTGTTTGTCTGCTCAAGACGGATATAGGTTAGCATCGGAACGATCTTATGATGCATGGATTCGTAATTGAAATCAGCCACGACACCTATAACACGTCCGCTGAGATTCGGGGCTACAGTTTGCATGGGCAAGCCCACAGCATCCTCGGGGCTTTTCAATCCCAGGCGCCTGACAGCCGTTTCATTAAGGATAAATGCATCTTTTTCATCGGTAGGAAAGTCAATGGAAAAATCCCGCCCAGCCACAATTTTCATACCGTAGGTCTTAAAGAAGTCTTGTTCAACACGGTTATGAGGCATAGAAAAGGGACCATCTACCATCTCTCCGTTTATTTCGACGCGGAAGCCCGGAGCATCCAGTAAACGCCCCGAAGGTGCCCTTTTGGACAAGGTTGCGGCTAAGATACGCGGATTTTTCAATAATTCATTTTTTATTTCCCACCAGTTTTGCAGGATAACACGATCCGACGGCATGAGGACGATATTTTCCCGCTGGAAACCGAGATTGGCATTCTGGATGAAACGCATCTGTTTAAAGACAACAGCAACACTTACAATAAGTGCTGCTGATATTGCGAACTGGAAGACAACCATGACCTTGCGCATTAGTGCACCACGAGTACCGCGAGTCAATTCTCCACGGAGGATAGTGGCGGGTTTGTAAGCGGAGAGATAAACTGCGGGATAAAGACCGGCTGCCAAACCTGTGATAAGGAACACAGACAATAAAATCAGGATTCCGACCGAATTCATTAATAGGCCGAATCTCAATTCATGGCCTGAAAAAGCGCTGAAATAAGGCAGCAGTATTGATACAAGTACCAGAGCCAGCGTCATTGCCAGCAGGGCGATAAGCAG
>JBGVTE010000048.1:0-6155 GCA_041862375.1 Candidatus Aminicenantaceae bacterium | reverse complement strand
AAACGAATTCCTTCATACGGGTCAAGGGCTGAAGTTTCTGTAACCATGCACTTGACACCACGCATACCGCCGTAAGCTTGGGCAACTGTAACATCTGAGATTTTTACATCCCCATGCTCTTTGAGCATTGTCTTTACTGTTTCGCGCATGGGGCCCAATTTAGATGCGAATTTTTCTTTTAATGATGCCATTGAGAAAACCTCCTTCGAACTATTGAAGAGTATACGCACTAAAAGTTCTAATTTTAGGAACTAAGAATATAGCATTGTCGTTTAGCTCTGTCAACACTGGGGTCAGGCTTTCATAACTTTCATAATTAATATTTGCTCTTCCTTTAAGACTTAGAATTGTTGCTCATTAGCCTATTATCTCTAAATAGAAAAGTTGGGAAAGCTTGATCCCATTGACATTTGGAGTCTGAAAATGTTTATTATGTAAGACAAAAATTTTAATTTATATAGGAGAAAAAAATGGGAGCTTTGATTTTATGGATTCTGCTCATTCTCATTGTAGTTGTTATACTGGGTGGAGTTGGAATTTATAACAGGTTGGTGAGGCTGAGGAATCGATGTGAGAATGGCTGGGCTCAAGTCGACGTTCAACTCAGACGAAGGTACGACCTGATCCCTAACCTGGTAGAGACTGTAAAGGGCTATGCCAAGCACGAGAGGGGAGTTTTCGAGAAAGTGACTGAAGCCCGGGCCAAGGCCATAAACGCTTCGACAGTAAAGGAGCAAGGGCAGGCTGAAAATGTTTTGACCGGAGCTTTAAAATCCCTTTTTGCTGTCGTTGAGAATTATCCTGAGCTTAAGGCTAATCAGAATTTTATGATGCTCCAGGAGGAACTGGCTGGCACAGAAGGGAAAATTGCGTATGCCCGCCAATTTTACAACGATACCGTGATGAAGTTTAACATGAAACAGCAGGTTTTTCCTTCGAACATTATTGCGGGTCTTTTTAATTTTAAAGAAAAGGATTATTTGGAGATTGAGGAGCCAGAGGCCAGGGAGCCGGTAAAAGTGAAGTTTTAAGCCAGGCCTATTTTAGGAAAGATCCTGTATGTATGAACAAATAACCAGGAACAAGTGGAAATCTTTTTTCCTCGTCCTTTTTTTTCTTGTCTTGATTTTTATTCTAACCTGGGTTTTTGGAGAGCTCACAGACTTTGGTCCCTATGCCTTGATATTGGCAGTTGTGATTGCTTTCCTCATGACTTTTGGCAGCTATTATGCCAGTGACAAGATAGTACTTGCCATTAGCCGTGCAAAGCCTGTGAAGAAAGAGGATTATCCCTATCTTTACAATGTAGTGGAAGGACTTGCTATTGCAGCGGGACTTCCTAAACCCCGCTGTTACATAATCGATGATACAGCACCTAATGCATTTGCTTCAGGCAGAAACCCAAAAAATTCAGTCGTGGTTGTTACCAGTGGCCTGCTCGAGAAGTTGAACAGAGCAGAGCTTGAAGGAGTAATTGCTCACGAAATGGCTCACATCAAAAATTATGACGTTCTTGTTCAGACTCTCGCAGTAGTCATGGTTGGAGTTATTGCTCTCCTCAGCGATTGGATTCTCAGGAGCTTCTTCTGGGGAAGAGGAAAGAGGAAAACAAGCAGTAAAGGAGGCGGGAATGCTGCTGCGGTATTTGTCCTTGTGGGCATCCTGTTGGCAGTGTTTTCCCCTCTTATTGCCCAGCTTCTCCGTTTAGCTATATCCCGAAAGAGAGAATTCTTGGCTGATGCCAATGGAGCTTTACTCACACGATATCCTCCTGGGTTAGCCTCAGCGCTCCGAAAATTAGCGGCAGATAGAGAACCTTTAGAAGCAGCAAACAAAGCCACTGCCCATCTCTACATTATAAATCCTCTTAAAGATATCAAGGGAAAAGCAAACAAGCTGTTCAGTACACATCCCCCTGTCGAAGAAAGAATTGCCGCATTAGAAAAGATGTAGCACAGTTACTCTTTTTGATATCTCTATCTAAAACAAGTTCCTTACTATTGAAACCGATTATTATTAATATTATAATTGGTATCCCTGAGCGGGGTCGTAGTTCAGTTTGGTTAGAACGCCGGCCTGTCACGCCGGAGGTCGCGAGTTCAAGTCTCGTCGGCCCCGCCATCTGTTACCCCTTTTTTCATCCATGAAAACCGCTCCTTTCTGTTTAACAACCGTACGCAGACGTAGGCGACTTTAGGCACTATTGGTGACAATTTGGTGACATAGGATATTGTCACGATCAAATCAACGAAGTTTACTGTAATATTTTACAATTTCAGTGACAAAGGGGGAGAAGTCTGCATTCTTCATGTTTGACACTTCTCTCACAAATTGCTATTCTTT
Source organism: Candidatus Aminicenantaceae bacterium (assembly GCA_041862375.1). Taxonomy (GTDB): domain Bacteria; phylum Acidobacteriota; class Aminicenantia; order Aminicenantales; family Aminicenantaceae; genus WVZL01. Next base: position 3,812 of record JBGVTE010000048.1, on the reverse strand, counting down.
TTGACACTCCAGATTGGAGGGAATGAAGTGGGAATTAAGTGTCCCAAGTGTCAGACTGAAAATCCTGATACATCTAGCTATTGTGCTGACTGTGGTACTCAATTAGGCCCTTCTAAGGATATCTCAGTCACTAAAACCATCGAAACACCCAAGGAAGAATTAACAAGAGGAAGTATTATTGCAGGAAGGTATGAAATCATCGAAGAACTAGGAAAAGGTGGGATGGGAAGAATCTACAGAGTTGAGGATACAAAATTAAAACAAGAGGTTGCCCTCAAGCTTATAAAACCTGAAATTGCAGAAGATAAGAAGACAATTGAGAGGTTTAGGAATGAACTGAAGATTGCTCGAAACATCCGTCATAAGAATGTTTGCGGGATGTTTGATTTGGGTGAGGCAGAAGGGACACATTTCATCATGATGGAGTATATACGTGGTGAAGATTTAAAGAGTTTCATACATAGGTCAGGGCAATTAACCATTGGGACAGCTATTAGGATATCGAAACAGGTCTGCGAGGGATTAGATGAGGCTCATAGATTAGGAGTAATGCATCGTGATTTGAAATCCAGCAATATCATGATTGACAGAGAAGGCAATGCCCGGATCATGGATTTTGGGATTGCCCGCTCGCTAAAAGAAAAAGGAATTACAGGAGCTGGGGTGATGATCGGAACGCCTGAATACATGTCCCCAGAACAGGTGGAAGCCAAAGATATTGACGAACGATCGGATATTTATTCTCTCGGTATAATCCTGTATGAAATGACAACAGGAAAGCTCCCCTTCGAAGCAGATACTCCATTTGCTGTCGGTGTAAAGCAGAAGAGTGAGAATCCGAGAGACCCAAGGGAACTTAATCCGCAAATTCCCGAAGACTTGTGTCGAGTAGTCCTCAAGTGTTTAGAGAAGGATAAGGGCCAAAGATATCAGAGCGCAGGAGAAGTGCGTTCCGAATTAGAGAATATCGAGAAAGGAATTCCTACTTCAGAAAAAGTAATACCAAAGAGGAAGCCGCTAACTTCCAAAGAAATAACAGTAACATTTGGGCTGAAGAAGCTGCTGATCCCTGCATTAGCTGTTTTCGCTTTTATCATTGCCGCGGTAATTATCTGGCAGCTTATTCCCAAAAGAGAAATTATTCCTGCAGCCCCATCAGATAAACCTTCCCTTGCTGTGATGTATTTTAAGAACAATACAGGAGATGGAAGTTTCGATATCTGGAGAAGTGCACTCTCGGATTCTATCATCACCGACCTGTCTCAATCAAAGTTTATTCAAGTATTGAGCAGTGATAGGCTTTACAGCGTTTTGAGAAAATTAAACCTTACAGAAGCCAAGACTTATGCTTCAGAAGATTTAAAAGAAGTGGCTGCCGAGGGAAAAGTCAATCACATCTTGCAGGGAAGCCTATCCAAGGCTGGTGAGACCTTTAGAATCGAATACACGCTTCAGGATATAAGAACAGGAGAGGCTATAGGCTCAGAGAGAATCGAGGGAAAAGGTGAAGAGAGCATCTTTTCCCTGGTCGATGAGCTGACAAGGAGAGTGAAAGTGAATTTCAAACTTACCGAAGAAGAGATAGCCAGCGATATTGACAAAGAAGTGGGAAAAATCACCACCAGCTCTCCTGAAGCGTATAAAAACTATATAGAAGGAGTAATTCATTTTAACAGAAGAGATGCCAGAAAAAGTATTCAATTTTTAAAGAAGGCAACAGAAATTGATCCAGAGTTTGCTTCTGCCTACAGAACGCTGTCTATTGCCTATTCTAATCTCGGGTACAGGGCCGAAAGGAAAAAGTACCTTAAAAAGGCAATGGAATTGAGTGACCGAATATCAGAGAGAGAGCGCTATAGGATTGAGGCAGAGCACTACAGTTATTCAGAAAAAACTTATGATAAAGCAATTGATACCTTCAACAAGCTGCTCCAGCTTTATCCGGAAGCAGGGTATGCTAGAAACAATTTAGGATCAAAGTACATGGATTTAGAGTTATGGGATAAAGCCATAGAACAATACCAATGGCACATTCAAAACAAAGTGGACTACCATCAGCCTTATGGAAATATTGCGGCTGCCTACATGGCAAAAGGCATATATGAAAAGGCAAAAGAAATCTTGGAGTTTTATTTAGATAATATTTCAGATCATCCTGGAATCCGCTACAGTTTAGCCCGTAGTTATCTAGCCCAGGGGAAATATGAGCTTGCTCTTGTCGAGGCAGATAAAGGCCTGTCGGTTAATCCAGCCTTTTTTCTTAACCAAAGAATAAAGGCTGATATTTATCATTTAAAAGGGGAGCTGCTGACTGCAGAAAAAGAGTATCTTAAGCTCATAGAGTCAAGAGAACCAGCAGCTCATGCTTGGGGTCTGGCGAAGCTAGCCTCTCTCTATTTTACGCAAGGAAGATTCAAGGAAGCAAAAGAGCTGCTTGAACGGGGAATTGATTGGTCCAAAGAGGTCGGCGAGAAGTGGGCAGAGTCGAATTTCCATTGGTATTTGGGCTATGCTCATCTCAAATCCGGAAGTCCGGAGTCGGCTCTAAAAGAATTCGAGGATTCATTGAGAGGTTATGTTGAAGCGGAGAGCTTTGGTGCACAGAGATTTGTCCGATATTTAGAGGGGGTTGGCTATCTTGAGATGAATTCCATCGAACAAGCGCAGAAAGCCGCAGCCGAGCTGAAAAAGTTTATAGAAGAAGGGATGAACAGGAAAGCCATAAGACATTACCACCATCTTATGGGAAGGATAGAACTTAAAAAGGAGAGCTTCACCAAAGCCGTTGAAAATTTTAAGAAAGCCATATCTCTTCTACCCTTCCAACGAAATCCGACCAGCGATTACCATGCCCTGTTCATTGAACCTCTAGCTCTAGCTTATTACAAACAGGGAGAATTAGAAAAGGCTCGATATGAATGCGAAAGGATAATATCCCTTACCTTGGGCAGACTCGGTTACGGCGACATCTACGCCAAGAGCTTCTACATGCTGGGTAAAATATACGAGCAGCAAGACAGCACAGGTAAAGCCATCGAGCATTATCAGAAATTCCTCGACCTTTGGAAAGATGCCGATCCTGGTATTGCTGAGGTTAAAGATGCTAAGAAGAGGCTGGCTGGGCTGAAAGAATTAACATAGATCCCATTCAAAGAGAAGTAATAATAATGAACACAACAACAAAGCGAGTTCTGTTCTGGACACCAAGGATTATTTGCATTGTGTTTGCAGTTTTTATAAGTCTCTTTGCCCTCGATGTCTTCACTGAAGGATATAGCATACTAAAGACCATGATTGCACTGCTGATCCATCTAATTCCGACAGGAATCATTGTAATCGCATTACTCATTTCATGGAGGTGGGAGTGGATTGGGGCAATCTTGTTTATCGCCCTGGCGGTGTTTTATCTAGTATGGTCCTGGGGAAAATTCCATTGGACTGCTTATTTGGCAATGTCCGGACCATTGTTTCTTGTTGGCGTTCTTTTTCTGATCAACTGGGTGTACAGGACAGAGCTGCGAACTCGATAGGAAAAAGCCTAACAAGTCACTGCACAGGACGCTGACTCTGGTATTCCTTAGAGGGAATTCTCGTAATCGTTACTGGATTTGACTATTTTCCCATTTATTATTATCTTATAATCAAATAAAAAGCTGGGACAATAAATTCCATGAAGTGTCCTAAGTGTCATTTTGAGAATCCTGAAGACACCCTTTATTGCGGTAAGTGCGGAACTAAACTTCCTCCCTTTGTCGCAGAAACTGTCCAAACACCCAAAGAAGAATTAACCACAGGCTCTGACTTTACCGGTG
>JBGVTE010000047.1:0-3422 GCA_041862375.1 Candidatus Aminicenantaceae bacterium | reverse complement strand
TGCGGTTCACCCAAAGAAAAATTCAGAAGATTTTAATTCGATTCAAAATCTTCTTGAGGAGCAAGGATCTCATTTTTTATCTATTCAGTACCGACATGATTCTTTGCACTCTTGAAGAATAGAAAATGCGTCCTCATGAATTTTTAAAGGAGATTAACGGTGAATTTAAAGCTAAAATTATCCCCTTCCGAAGTTCTGGCAGTAGCCATAAGGTCTGAAATACAAGCAGCCGAGACATATTCAAAGATTTCAAGAGAAGTAGAGAATGAGATACTGAGAATGAAGTTGAAGTTTCTGATATCAGAAGAAGAGAAGCATCATAAGATGCTTGAGAGGCTTTTTTCCCAGAGATTTCCCAAGGAAAAGCTTGAGATTCCAGATAAATCCTTTCTTCCTCCGGTTAAAGTTACTCTTGGCAAGGAGTTTTCAGTTCTGGAACTTTTCAAATTTGCGCTCAACGCTGAGAGAATGTCTGAAGAGTATTATAAGGAAGCGGGTAAAAGAGAAGAAGATAAAGAGAGCAAGAGGATTCTGGGATATTTGGCCCGTGTAGAGAGAAGCCATTACTTCATAGTCGAGTCTGAGATTGATATGCTCAACAAATTTCCTGATTACTATAAAGTTGAAGATTTTCATCTCGGCCAGGATATGTTCCATGTGGGGCCATAAGAAATAACTGGTTCTATATTCTTTAGTAATTTGGGGTGGGTTCTATTTTTCTAATAGTCCTTTTATTGTATCATAGGATATGGAATGAAATTGTGTTGATTGATATTCAGAAATCCTATGGTCAGTAAAAAAAATAGAACCGTTCCCATTTATTTATAGAGGAGGAGAGAGATGGCAGACTTGCCAAAGAAAATTCTTAAAAGAGATGGTTCCAAGGCCAAATTTGATTCAAATAAGATAAAAAGAGCAATTTTTCGAGCTGCTCTTGAGATCCTGGGGAATGAAGAAGAGGCAAGCCATATAGCGGAGATTACGGGAAAAAGAGTGTTGGAGAGGGTGGCCTCTCTTTACAGAGACAAAATTCCCGGAGTAGAAGGTATTCAAGACTTAGTCGAGGAAGAGCTGATGGAGGCAGGCCAGAGCTCAATAGCCCGAAGCTATATTCTTTACCGCCAGGAACATCAAGATTTAAGGCAGGCAAAGGTTATTTACGGTGTTAGAGACGACCTGAAGCTCCCTCTGAACACGGTCCTTGTACTAAAGAAACGATATCTCTTAAAGGATGACAATCAGAATGTAATCGAAACACCAAGCGAGCTTTTTCAAAGAGTAGCCAGAGCTGTAAGCGAGGCAGAGCTGAATTTTAAATCAAAGCTCTCACCGGAAGAGGTTGAAGAAGCCTTTTTTGAAATGATGGCCGCCCTGGAGTTTCTTCCAAACTCTCCCACTCTTATGAATGCAAACACATCCCTAGGTCAGCTCTCTGCCTGCTTTGTCCTTCCTGTTGAGGATTCGATGGAAGGGATTTTTAATGCTTTAAAGAACATGGCAAGGATCCACCAGACCGGAGGGGGAACAGGCTTTGATTTTTCTCGACTGAGGCCTGAAGGAGACCTTGTTTCGACAACCAAAGGGGAAGCTTCCGGTCCAGTATCCTTCATGAGTATTTTTAACCAGGCAACGGGTGTCATTGTCCAGGGAGGAAGAAGGCGGGGAGCAAATATGGGAATTTTACGCTGTGACCATCCTGATATTGTCGAATTCATTGAAGCCAAACTTGAGGAGGAGGCCTTTTCTAATTTCAATCTCTCGGTTGCCGTAACAGATAAATTCATGGAAGCAGTAAAAGACAGCGCGAGGTTTGACTTAGTAAATCCCCGAACAGGAAAGAATGTTAAGTCTGTTAGTGCTAAGTCTCTCTTTGATTTAATTGTCTACTCTGCTTGGCGTTCGGGAGATCCTGGTCTTGTTTTTATCGATGAGATCAACCGCCATAATCCAACCCCTATGTTAGGAAAAATTGAAGCTACGAATCCCTGTGGTGAAATTCCTCTCCTTTCTTATGAAAGCTGTAATCTTGGTTCGATAAACCTTTCCAGAGTTGTAAAAAATAGCTCCGTGGATTGGGACATGTTAAAAGATAGAATCTGGTGGGGAGTGCGTTTTCTCGATAATGTTATAGAGGTAAATAAATATCCGTTACCTCAAATAAGGGAGATTACTTTAGCTAACCGAAAGATTGGCCTCGGTATTATGGGATTTGCAGATATGTTGATTAAGATGGGAATTCCTTATACAGATGCCAGGGCAGTTAACCTGGCTTCTCAGGTAATGAAATTTTTTCATGAAGAATCCCTAAAGGCCTCCAAGAAGCTGGTACAAGAAAGAGGATTTTTTCCCAATTATGAAAAGTCAGTATATCCCAGGAAAAATATGAAGCTGCGGAATGCTACGGTGAATACCGTGGCTCCTACGGGAACAATTAGTATCATTGCCGGCTGCTCAAGCGGCATTGAACCGCTCTTTGCCCTCAACTATGTCCGGAATGTCTTATCTGGGACAAAAGTTTTTGAGACGCACCGCCTTTTTGAGGAAGAAATTCGCCAGAGAGAGCTCTATTCAAAGGAGCTCATGGCCAGAGTGGGAATGCTCGGATCTATACAGGATATAGAGGAAATTCCAGTTGATTTAAAGGGAATATATGTTACTTCATTTGATGTTTCACCTGAACAGCACCTTAAAATTCAGGCAGCTTTTCAGAGATATACTGATAATTCTGTATCTAAAACGATAAATTTACCTCATGAAGCTACGCCGGAGGATGTAAGAAATATCTATCTTCAAGCTTACAGGTTAAAATGCAAAGGCATAACAGTTTATCGATACGGAACAAAGAAAAACCAGGTCCTTTCTTTTGGCTCTCGAGTTGAGCAGAGGGAACGGGAGAACATTAACTTTATAACTGCTGAACCTGAATTTTCAGGAGGTTGTCTTTCTGGGTTGTGTCCCTTTTAGGAGAGATGTAAAAATGAAAAAGGCAGAGGAGAGAATCGAAGAAATTATTATAATCCTGAGAAAGGCCTACCCTTCAAGCCGCACTGCTCTTCAGTTTAGAACTCCTCTTCAAATCTTGGTGGCAACTATCCTCTCCGCCCAATGCACGGATGAAAGAGTAAATCAAATCACTCCTTCTCTTTTTAATAAGTACCCCACAGCTGCTGATTTTGCCCGGGCAAAAAAAGAAGAGCTTGAAGAGGAGATAAAGCCTACAGGATTTTTCAGGAATAAAGCAAAAAGTATCATAAACGCTTCTAAAAATATTTGTAAAAATTTCAAAGGCGAGGTTCCTGATTCGATGGAGAAGCTTATAACACTCCCCGGAGTTGCAAGAAAGACAGCCAATATTGTTCTTTCGAGCAGCTTTAAAAAAGCTGAAGGTATTGCTGTTGATGTACATGTCAAGCGCCTTTCTG
>JBGVTE010000046.1:0-27674 GCA_041862375.1 Candidatus Aminicenantaceae bacterium | reverse complement strand
TTTATAGGTGACTCCAAGTTGCCTTTCAATCTCTTTGGCAGAAACGCCAGACCGTGTAGCGGTCATAAGATAAATAGCATAAAACCAAAGATGCAAAGGAGTGGTTGTTTTCTCAAAAATCGTATTTTTAGTTGGATACAATTGATAACCACACCATTGACATTCATAGCAAGTGCGTTTTTTTACTCTATGAAATTTAGTCTGCTTTTTGCATTGAGGACAGACCTTCAAATTCCCATATCGGAGGCTAAAAATCTTGTCTAAACAAGCATCATCATCTGGATACATCTTTCTGAATTCATCAATTGTAAATTTCATTATCTATTCCTTTATAGCAAATACAGCGTCGAGAATAGCAGGGAGGAGACAAGTGAACAATTGCTCACTTGCGGAACTGCCGATTCTCGACGCATACAAATATTATATCAGAAAAGATACATGTTGTCAAGGTATAATTACCATAAATTATTTAAACTGAGTGATGAAAAAGACGCAGACCCTGGTATTGCTGAAGTTGAGGTAAAACAACCAGAAAAGGCGGTATGTAAGGTAGTTGACATTTTGAAACAGCATTGAAAGGAACTATGGGAGGTTAAAAATGGGTGTTATTCACGACGGGAAAGAAAAGTTTGAAAATTTCTTAAGAAAATCCAGGTTGAAAAGGAAGGAACAAAAGAGGAGGCCGCCCAAGAAGGTTGAAAAAAAAAAGGAACCGTTGAAGCTAACGATCCCTTCCCGCCGGGGAAGAAAGAGATGACTACACCGGCTTAAATGTTCCTTTATTGGAAAAGATGTACAAAAGACGCTTGTGTGGGTATCGGGCTATAGCATTAGTTATAATAAAAGACCTTATGTTTTTATGAGGCTTCGCCTTCGTCAACTCCAGTGGCTTGCAATGAGAGCAGGGAGGCTATCTGGGAAAGGCTATATTTTGGGATCATCTTGGCGCATATTGCCTCGAAAATTCAGTTGATATCACCGAAATTTCAAAGATGAAGTTGAGCTTTATATGAGTATTTCCCAACCTATAAATATCTTGACATTTAAAGAGTAGTTTTTTATCTGTTACTGTATCTAAATTACAATATGTGCGAAAAGTATTAAAAGAACATTTTAAATCTTGCTATAATTAATAAATTTTAAGGAGGAACTCGCTTGAAGTATCGGAGATTTGGAAGAAAAGGATGGATGGTTAGTGAGATAGGATACGGAATGTGGGGCTTGGCAAGCTGGAGCGGTTCGGATGATGAGGAATCCCTGCACTCTTTAAAGCGAGCATTAGAGATGGGATGCAACTTCTTTGATACTGCCTGGGCTTACGGAAACGGCCGCAGCGAAAAATTACTTGGCAGACTGATAAGAGCTAATCCGGACAATAAAATCTACACAGCGACAAAAATCCCGCCTGCAAATTTCCAGTGGCCCAGCAGACGGGAATTTACACTGGACGATTGCTTCCCATCTGACCACATTGAAGAATATGTCCATAAAAGCCTGGAAAATGCTGGAATTGAGAGTTTTGACGTTATTCAATTCCATACTTGGGAAGATAGTTGGGTGGAAGATGATCGCTGGTCAAGAAAAATTGATGATTTACGTAATCAGGGCTTATTCCGTGCTGTGGGTATTAGCGTAAACCGCTGGGAGCCGTGGAATGGCGTTAAAGCGGTAAAGAGCGGGCTGATCGATTCGGTACAGGTCATTTATAACATTTTTGACCAGAACCCTGAAGATGAGCTATTCCCTGCTTGCACTGAAATGGATGTGGCAGTGATTGCCCGTGTGCCTTTTGATGAGGGAACATTAACGGGAACACTCACAGCAGACAGCTCCTGGCCAGAAGGCGATTGGCGTAATACATACTTTGTTCCAGAAAATTTGATCTCCAGTGTGGAACGTGTTGAAGCTTTAAAACCTCTATTACCTCAAGATATGACGATGCCTGAGATGGCCTTACGCTTCATTCTCACCAATACAACAGTAAGCACTACTATTCCCGGAATGCGCAAGCTTCACCATGTGGAAGCCAACATGGCAGCAAGTGATGCCGGCCTTTTACCCAGCAATCTGCATGAAAAGTTGCGCTTTCACCGATGGGACCGGCAGCCAACTGAATGGTCACAGTAAAATGAAATTTATCTGATCCTTTTACCATTAGAAATCGAACAACAGTTACTTTTTCTTTTACTTTAAGAGGAGAATCGTTATCAAAATTAGAAAAAAATTTCCTCTATTTCAATTGTTTAGAAGGAGGAGTCCTATGTGGCCAATAAACTATCGAATACAAGCGATATTCATAACATCCATTCTCGTGGCCTCGGTTTGTTTTGCCAAGATTGAAATGAATCCTCAAGGCTACTTTGAAACGCCTGGATTTGCGTTCCTCGTCTATCACAATGATTATATCGTGGGAAAAAGAGGAGGGCTGCAGATGTTTCTTCACGGAAAGCGAGTTGCCGATGCCGGTGAAGTCGTGTGTTTCACGACTGGAGGCAACTATTTGGACTTTAATGCCAAAGAAGTCGAAAACAGGATTGTCGACTCAGAAAGTGGGCTGTCTATTATTCCAGGAAAATTTAAGCCAGTGGATATCGGATATAAGCTGATATGCAGCTCTGATGACGATTCTATTATTATCACTGTTAAGCTTGATAAGCCTCTCGATTGGAACAAGGTTTTCAATCTTATGCTCAAACTAGAGATATATCCGAAGGAATATCAGTATAAGACATACAGAGGCGGAGATGTTACAGGTTATTTCCCTGAAAGGTATATGGGAAAGATGATACTGATACCTGCAGCAAATGAAATTCTAATTGCTCCTGAAGATGGCCTGAAAGCATTCACCATAACTTCAGAAGATGCTGAACTCAGTCTTATCGATGGAAGAGCCATGGGAAATAACAATGGTTTTGCCTTGTATGCAGCTCCTCCACTTAAATCATCGGCACAGAGATTTTCAGTAAAAATAACTCCAAGAATCAATTCGAACTGGATAAGGGAGCCTGTGATTCAGGTATCTCAGGTTGGATATCATCCCGATCAGATAAAAAAAGCGGTCCTCGAACTTGATTCACGAACTTCAGCCGCAGGAGAAATGAAGCTTATATATCTTGAAAAAAACGGAGAAAAAAAGATTCTCAAGTCAGAAAAGCCGATAAAATGGGGAACTCTTTTCAATCATGTCTATTACACCTATGATTTCACAGACGCCAAAAAACCGGGCAATTATTACTTAGCTTACAAAGGGCAGCAGGTTGGCCCAATCGTTATAAGCAATAATGTTTATCAGGAAATGTGGCATCCGACCATGGATGTTTTCTTTCCCGTGCAGATGTGCCATGTAGAGGTAAGGCAGGGAGAAAAAGTCTGGCATGGCGCCTGCCATCTTGATGACGGGCTTCAGGCCCCACCGAATAAGCAGCACTTCGATAGCTACAGGCAGAAAACAGAAACAGAAACAAGGTTCAAGGCAAATGAACATATTCCTGGCCTAGCCTGGGGAGGATGGCACGATGCTGGAGACAATGATTTACCATTCGGGAGTATATGCTGGACTGTGCTCTGGATGGCCCTTGCCCAAGAGGAGTTTAGAACCACAAGGGACATGACCTCTATCTCTAAAAACCATCGGAGGGTAAACCTTTTCCAGCCCGATGGAAAGAATGACATGCTCCAGCAGATATCTTTCGGCATGGAAAATCTACTGGCTCTCTACCGAGCAGCGGGGCATATCTGCCCTGGAATAATCGAAAATAACATACAGGACTATATAGTTGTTGGAGATCCAGTGAATATTACAGATGGGCTCGTGTACGATCCCTCCTTAAAACCAGGCGAAAAAAATGAAGGCAGCTCTGGAAAATTCGATGACAGGTGGGTATTCACCAATAGAAATACCGGCGGTCAGTATCAGTTTGCACAGGTAGCTGCCATAGCTTATAGAGTGCTCAAAAAATATGATAATCAGCTTGCAGAAGAATGTCTGAAAGCCGCTGAAGATGTCTGGAAGTATGAACAGTCACATGCCCCTGCTCACTTCGATGTGTCATACCAGCCTCTGGAGGACAAATATCATTCATGGGAGCTAACAGCCGCGGCCGAGCTTTTCATTACAACTGGAGATATCAAATACAAAAATAGGCTACTTGAACTCATCCCACACATTAAGTCTATGCCCCCATTCTATTTCTGGAGATTATCAGGCTTTACATTAGTACGAGCCATGGAAAAAGTTAAAAATGATGAATTCAAGAAGGTTATGACAGAGAAAGCAAAAGCATTGAAAAACCTGATGAAATATGAATTTGCCAGGAGCCCTTACAGCGTGTATTTCTATTTTAAGGTTTGGGGAAATAACTGGGATGTACTGGATTTAGGCGGAAGAACCTATTACTTTATCAAGCACTTTCCAGAAATTTTCGACCAGGAGTACCTCTACTCAGTAGTTAATTATAATTTTGGCTGCCACCCCGCAACAAACCATTCCTATGTTTCTGGAGTAGGCGTAAATTCTGCAACAGTAGGCTATGGTTTCAACAGGGCTGAATGGACCTATATCCCTGGTGGTGTGGTTTCAGGGGCTTCTTTCATGCGCCCCAAATTCATAGAATATCGCTCAGGCGCATGGGACTGGTATGAAACTGAGTATGTAATTTGGGGATCAGCAGCTTATGTTTTCGATGTCCTTGCAGCAGACTATCTATTAAACAAAAGAGAAAAATAATTCTTATTCTTTCTTTTCTTTTAATGAGTTAACAAGCTTATTGATCTCTTCCTGGTTTGGGTTTATTTCTAACGAACTTTGCCAAATTTGTAAAGCTTCCTTTCTATTTCCCAACCGATAGTAACATGTTCCCATTAAATTCAGAATTTCCAAATTTGTGCCGAAGCGGGAAAGGTAATTTTTATAGTAAGAAATTGCTTCCGTGAACTGTCCCAAGGCATGACATGATTTCCCCAAAAAATATAACACTTCTCCCCTATTAACCTGATCGCTAAAAAAGGGCATCAGGACTTCTTTCACCTTCTGGTATTCTCCATTTATAAAAAGTGCCTGACTGTAGCCGAGCGCGAACTTTAGTTGAACGGGATTTTTATGATAGGCTTCTCCTAAAAGAGAAATAGCCTCTTTAATATTTCCCTGGTTCAATTGCTGAATTCCTAAGATGTATGTGTATTCTTCCATGAATGAAGCAGGCATTATTCTAGAAATAACCAAAGGCCTTGGCAAATCAATCCCAGTAGTTATCTCAAAATCTTCATTTTCAAAAAGAACTTCATTCCCGTCTTTATCCAGCACAGAAACTTTGATTCGGTAAAATCCTGGTAAATAATTTTTCAAAGAGAGTTCTTCTATAAAATTTTCATCTGTCTGGAACTCACTGAACTTTTTTGTTTGTGAAAAAAATTCTTCTTCCTCTTTAAAAATGGTAAATTTGAGCTGTCCTTGAGACCGTACTGCTGAATTTAATCCAAGAACTTGAAAAAAAACAACCAGTGTATCTTCTTGAGTAAATATTTCCCTGGGCTGGCATAAAACCTGGTTCTCACCAATCCTGAAAGGAACAATATCTTTTGATGGAGTTATAATTTTTTCAATCTTATAGCCTAAAATCAAGGAGCTTATCTGCAAAGCTGAAATGTCTGAAGGGATGATGATATCTTTTTCTAATGATGTAAATTCTTTGGAGATTGTATTTTTTATGAGAAGAGCAAACCTGAAATGACCCGCCACCAAGGGAAACATATCTTGCAAGGCGAATGACTTTGATTCTATGTCTTTTATCTGGTCCCCAGTAAAACTCAGGGGAATTTCCTTGCTATATTGATATATTGTTTTTCCGTTGAGATCAGAAACTCGTCCATCTAACTTAAAATGAGCATTGTATTTGTTGTCATAAAAATCAACAGAAAGCTTTTTGGGTTCTACAGAATAATGAACGAGAAAAAATCCTGAATCATCTTTAATTATCCTTACCAGAGAATCGCTGCTTATGTAATTGGCTGTGTATTCGACTTCGACAATATCTTTGTATTTCAGTATTGCTTCCGCGTATGTATCTTCTACTCTTTTCTGAGGATATGAATATATGTTACTTAACAATTTGTTTGAAGCTAAAGAGACAGCTCCAGGTAATATTCTTTCTCCTGGAATAAGAGACAGCGTTTCTTGAGCCAGATTAGGCTCAAATTGTGACAATGCTTGATATGCTTCTTGTACATTCCTCGGAGAGCCTATATAATCGGCTATTAAATCATGCGGCCCATGAATCGATGGAGAATATAAAACATATTCTCCAAAACCTTCTTTTTTAAAAAAAATGACTTTAAAGGCGGTTGGGAATCCGTACCTCGGCTCGCCATAATAAAACCAAATTTGAGTCGGATGAACATTCATTACATTCTCATATTCCTCGATATTATTCGGAGGTCCTAATATAATATATATTCTTCCCTGATCAGTTTTCCAGCCAGGCCTTGGAGTGCCTCTCCCAAAGAATTCAGTCGCATAACTGAATCTGCGATAGTGCTCTTGCTTGAACTCATTTTGTGGGGTGCCGGGAGTGGGGTCTCTCTGTTTCCAGAACGCTTCTATAAAAATATCTCTCCCCTTATCGGTCTCGAGCTGAAGAAAAACATCCTTTTCTCTCTTAGTGATGATATAAATAACTTCTTCCTCAAGCCACTTTTTATATCTTTCGGGAAGTTCAGCCCTACCCTTCTTCTCTGCCTGCAAAGGGATAAACAAAAACATAATTAATACTGGAACAACAAGCTTTCTTTTCATAATATATTTCAAATTTTACTTTAATCTATTTCTTCATTTTCTTCAAATGATGGGGATTAAAAAAAACAAAAAAAAGAACACACTATTTTTTTACGGCCCGATGAGGGCATAAGAAGCTTAATTAAAAAAGGGGTCTGTCCTTTTTTTATAATCACATCTTGCGGGAAAAATGACGGTACAGAAAAAACGTTAATACAAAGGAAATGATGAGTATGACCATAGGAATTACGATACCCAACATGGCTAATCCTTTTTTCCCTTGTGTTTTTTCCGGTAAGAAAAATAGGCAAGCAAGAGACCTAGAAAAGAAAAGAAATAGGCGATGGACATCCCTATGACTACAGATAAACCCTGAGTCATTTTACTCCTCCCACCTGGCAATTTTTTCTAAATCCTCAAGATATTTTTTCTGCTTCATTTCATAATCCTCTGAGATTGCTCTTAGTTTAGGATCGATAATCTTGATCATGATTAATAATAAAATTAAACTCACGCCTAATATAATCCAGCCATACCAGAGCAAAAGCAAGCTAAACGCTATCCCTAGAGCTAATAAGACATAGACCAGGGGAGAAATTATAAATGTCAAATAATCTTCTTTAGTCCACTTGTCGGCTTGTTGAGCTGTCCAGTCTTTTTTTATCCAACTCATTTTAATTTCCTCCTTCACTTTGACTTTCCTCTAATCGAAGCAATCCTCTTCTCTCAGCTTCTTTACGCACAGGCTTCCACCACCCTAAAGGTCTTGACATAACATAATATTTAACCAGCCGATTCATATCTTCTGTCTGCGTTAAAAAAGTTATAGGAATATAAATCAAAGCTCCTAAAACCATCATTATCCAAAACTGGAGATAATCAGGCAGCAGGGGTAGGACATGAAACTCAGGCAGCACCCAGACAACAAGCCAGCTCAATCCCAGATTAGCAATCCACGAGGAAAGGTATCCCCAGGAATTAAAGCGCCACCAGATGACCTGAAGAATGGAAGGCAGCCAGATGCCGGCTGCCATGATCCAAAGAGCAAAAATGAGCCATTGTGTTATCTCCTCCATCATTAAACCATAAATGAAAGAACCTACGAGCAGGATAAGAGTGGAAATTCTTCCAACCCAGACCAGTTCCCTCTCACTCGCTTTAGGCTTGAAATAATGATGATAGAGATCCCTTGTAGCATAGGATGCACCGAGGTTAAGATGAGTGGAGATTGTAGAAAGGTGTATGGCTACCACCGCTGCAAAGAAAAAGCCTACTAATCCAACAGGTAAAAATTCAAATCCAAGACGAAACCAGGCCATTTCATAATCAGCTGTTGACTTGATATGAGGATAAAGCGAAAAAAAAGCAATGATGGCTACAGCCCAGAGGGAATTGCGAATAATGATTAAGGCCGACCCTGACCAGATGCTGTAGCTGGCATCCCGCACCGTTCGAGCTGACTGAATACGCTGAGCTTCAGGATACCAATCGATGTAAGTTCCCATGCCAAAGCCTCCGATAACGGCCATAACCAGCATTGTCAGAAACCAGACTAAGGGAAAATCTCCAGAGGTCAATCCTGAAAAAGCAAAAGGATTCAGCCGCCAACTTTGACCAAGAGCATTTAATTTTGCAGTGATTGCCTGGGGTCCGCCAGCAGCCACAATTCCCCATATGGAAACAATGATTATGACTGAGAAAGCGATCACACCTTGCTGGAAATCAGCCATGACCACACCCCAGTAACCGGCAGCCAAGACATAGATGGCACAGAGCGAAGAAAAAAGTATTAAACCCAGCCAGTCAGGCCAGCCAAATAGATAATGACAGAGCTTACCCATGGCTATTCCTACCCAGCCCAAGACAAACATATTCATGAACACTTGCCATCCGGCAATCCATCCCCTCAGCAGCTCAGCTCCCAAACCAGAGAAGCGGAGTGTCTGCCATTCAGCCTGGGTGTAAGCCAGTGAGCGACGAAAGATTCTGGTTGAAGCGAAAGCAGAAATTGCACACCAGGCAGAAAAGAAAGTATACCAGATACCACGAAGACCATATTTATAGATTACTCCACTTACCCACATCGGCGTATCTGTTGCAGAGTGGGTGGCATAGACAGAGGCAGCAGGCAGCCACCAAGGCAGTCCCCGGCCCGCCAGAAAAAAATCTGATATGGATCTCTTTCCTAATCTATAGAACAGAATACCGCAGACAACCATAAGAACAATAAATATAACGACCCAAAACCAATCTAAAAAGGCAAAATTAACCACGTCTAAATTCTCCTTGCTTCCTCAAACATGAGGCCTACAATTGCTTTCTGATTTTGTCAAAAATCCAGCCCCATAACTCTGATATAAAAAGAGCCTGGGGAGCTACAGCCCCCCAGGCTCTAGAAATCAACACAGTTGGTCTGCTTAGAACTGAAACATGAAGCTGAGACGGAACCTACGGGCGTCTGTCAGGCCCGTTATCCGGCCCCAATTTCCAATATCGATGTTCGTCACGTCCGCTGTATTGAATACGTTCAGGATGTCGAGGACAACATGGAAGGCTCCGTATTCTCTGATTCTGAACGCTCTTTCGAGCCTGAAGTCGAAGAGAGCGAGGCTTGATAAATAAGTGGGCTCTGTGTCTTTGATGACCCTGACAAGCCCGCCGGGATTGATGGCTGCGCCTTCAGGCCCGCCCCACTGGGTGCGTGTGGGATAACCTACCCACTCCCAAACAGGACGTCCGGTGTGCATCCGGAAACGGAGGCCGAGATCCAGCTCGATGTAAGGAACTTTGTAGGATCCTGAGGCTTTGATCTCCCACTTGGGAACGAACGGCAACGGCCCGTCCATGTTGTTGATGGTGTAGTTGAGGTTGCCCATCCAGGTGTCGTCGGTGACCATCGGGCCCATCATGTTGTCGTCCTGCCGCATCGTCCTCTGGGCTGTGCCATCGGACCAGGAGTAGACGACCGAGGCCAGGCCCTGCCAGCGGTTGGAATATCTCTTGTTCAAAACCAGTTGTAAGGCCTGATAGGTTCTCTGCGGCTTCTGCCCGTCATACGTCTGCATGTTCTCGACACGAAAATCATTGTGCTCACTGATCCAACCGATATCCGAGTTATTTACGACACCGTCCCCGTTGTAGTCTTTAAGTATGATGCTGTAGAGATTGACAGTGTTTCCGGGCTCTATCTCGAACGGAATCCTCTCATACTCCCACTCCAGCCCGGTCTCTTCGTTGATAGGAACATTGACAAATAAGTTGGACGAACGCTTGTAAATATAGGTCCCGCTGATAGAAAAGTTTTCGAGGATCTCCCTCTCGATGTTCACCGAGATCTGGTCCGTGTACATATCTTTGACACCGGGCGCGACATTAAGCTCCCAGGAAGGGTCTATCTGTGATAGGGTCTCTTCAATAGGATCCCGGCCATAGATCTTTCTGACGGCCTCTTGGAGTTCGCTGAGAGCTCCGCCGAATTGGTAGATTTCGATAAAACCGTTGCCATTAATGTCGGCGATGTCCCAGGGGATCATGTAGATCTGATAGGCTCTATTTATAAGCGGCATATCCGGACCGAACCGACGAAGGAATTCCACGGCCAGCGGCATGTAATAGCGGCCGTAGCTCGCCCGGAAGACCGTCTTTCCATCGCCTGTCAACTGGTAGGTGAGGCCGATACGCGGAGAGAACGTCTTGAAATCGAAGATATTATCCGTCGACTCCCGGTCGCGGATGACAGAGGGGGGTCCGTTGATCTCTTCAGGAGATGTAACAAATTCATAGACCTTGCCCTTTCCGTACTTTGTCGTCATTCGATCGTAGCGAAGACCCAGATTGAGTGTCAGGCGTTTGCTCACCGACCACTGGTCGTCGATGAAGAAGCCCAGGGAATCCGCGGTGCGTACAGTCAGGAATGGATTCAGCTTATCCTTGTAATTGTAAAAAAGCAAGCCGTCCTGGACCGCATTGTTGGCATACCAGGTATAGGCCTTGAGATAGTCAATATTTATCCGGCCGGTGTCATATCCCCACCAGCCTCCCAGGGGATAGGTGAAGTTGACATAGTTCTGGAAATAGCCTCCCATCCAGTTGCCCCGGCCCTTGGTGTACTGGGCGCCGAACTTGATGTCGTGTTCCCCGAGAAAGTCTTCGGCAAAGTAGCTCATGTCCGCCTGGACGGTCTGGCGGCTGGACTTCTGGGCTTCCACATAAGGGAAATCCCCGGCGATCCCGTACTGCGTACCCCATTTCCACCAGTTGATGTAGCCGGGATGGCCTACGCCTTCCTCCGGAATATACGGCTGGTCGTCGGTCCAGAAACCTAGGTACTTGGCCGTAAAGATGGCAGTGCTCGAGGCCATATACTGCCACTGGCCAGAGATGGTGTGATTGTAAGTCGTGGGACCATAGGTCATGGTTGTATCCCATTCCGGCTCAGTGCCCCAACTCCAACCCGTGGAGGTGTTGTGTTCATAATGATAGTTAATCCAGGCCCGGTTTTTCTGAAAAGGCTCAGCAGAGATCTTGGCGTCAAAATATCGGCCCGTGTAGGTGTTGAGCAGGCTCCAATTCACAGGCAGCGTGTCGTTGCGGATATAATTGAAAGCGCCGAAGAACCAAAGTCTGTCCTTAATGATGGGGCCGCCCAGAGTAAAGTTTCCTTCCCAGTTTGTTTTGGTTGTGCCGGCAAGGACATCCCCCGTCTGGACGAATAGATAATCACTACCTTTAAGAGGGCCGTCGGCCGGCTGGTTGGTTTCGAACCAGCCCCTGATCTCCGTATAGTAGGCAACATTGCCGTGAAAGGCATTGCTCCCAGACTTGGTCAGAACATCAATCGCCGCGCCGGAGTAGCTCCCGTATTCTGCCTTGGAGCCAAGGGCCACGACCCGGACTTCCTCAATCGCGTTGTAATTGACTGTAACCAGCGATCCGAAGGCCGCACCTCGGGGATTCGTGGTGTTGACACCGTTCACCAAGAAGACATTCTCCATGCTGGAGCCGCCGTAAGCTGTCGGACTTGGGAGCCATGAGGCAGAACTGGCGACATCGAACATTCCCGGAGTGGTCAAGGCCAAGTCGTAGAACGCGTCTCGTGTGGTCGGCAGCTTTTCCAGCATATCTTTTTCGAGCCGGGAATCGACAGTCGAGGTCTTGATGTCGACAATGGGGCCGGCAGCGGTGACCGTCACCTCTTCCTCGATCGCGCCAATCTCCATGACTACTTTGATATCAACCGTGCTGCCTGCTCCAAGGATGATGTTTTCTTGCACATATGTCTTGAAACCGGATAAAGAAGCCGTCAGCTTAAATGTCCCGGGAGGGACGTTCAAGAAAATAAAGCTTCCTTTAGCCGATGTGAAAGCAGAACGTGTGCCCATAATGCTGGGTCCCGTTATTTCCACAGTCACTCCGGGAAGCAACTCACCTTGGTCATCTGCGACCGTACCCGTCAGTTTCCCTTCGAGGATGGACTGCGCCTGAACAAGGTTCACACTTACAGCGGTCAAGTATAGAACAAGGAAGCAGGCAATTGGTAAGATTTTCTTTCTCATTTGAATCCTTCCTCCTTTGTATGATTTTGCCTTAAACCCTGCTTCTGCCGGACATTCCGGCAGAAACAACCCAATGACTTTTTTTTAGTGTCTATAATTATTTGACCTCCTCAAAGATTTTTTTTTGTATGTATATCCGCCTTTTTTGATGAAACCTACCCACTTCTATAGAATCGACAATTGACTACTATAATATCTAATTCAACTTGTCAAGCCTTATTCCCTGCCCATTCCAAAATTGGCCGGCCAGCTCATTTTTTTATCTTTTCCTTCAATTTTGCGATTAATTCTTCTAGAAATTTGACCTTTTCCGTGTCTGAATATCCAGTCTTGGCTTTCTCCAGGTATCCGATCGCCTTCACTAGGTCGCCCTGGTGAATCTCGCATCGGCCGGCCATCTCGAGATAAGCCGGGTCATCCGGCCTTAGGCTCACCGCTTTTTCGAAAAGGGCCAGGGCTTCGTCCATCCGGTTCTGCCCGAAGAAGACCAATCCCGCGTTATAGGCGGCATCGGGATTATTCGAGTCTAGTTCGAGCGTTTTCATGTAGTGCTCGAGCGCCCTATCCTGATCTCCCAAGTTCTGATAGCAGATCGCCAGTTCGAACTGGGCCGGGGGGAAATTCGGGGCCAACTGGACGACCTGGGTTAACGCCTCGATGGCCTCCGTATACATCTGCTTCTTGGAGTAGCTCAATCCAATTAGATAAAGGGCGTTGGGATCCTTGGGATCCTTGGCCAGCACATCCTTGAGCATGGTGATGGCCCCGTCGTAATCCCTCTGCCTGATCTTTTCTGTCGCCTCCTTGACTACGCCCTCCATCTCTTTCAACCGCATCGCTTCCTGGAGTTGCGTTTCGGAAACGAGGGTGACCGGGGGGATCTCGACCTTCTGCATGGTATCCTGGCGTGTCGTGAACTTCCATTCGTCTTCTTTCAGGGCATAACCTTCTTTCTTGAAGGTGACCTTGTAGATGCCGTGGGGAAGACCGGCCAGCTTGAACTCTCCCCTTTTGTTGGTCTTGACGCTGTAGCTTCGGCTCGTTTCAACATCCTGGAGCAAGATCTCGACATCGGCCAGGGGTTCTTTTTGCGGATCGAGGACCTTCCCATAAAAATAGTACTCACGGTATTGACTGTGCACAGGATGGAACTGGGCCAGAAAAAAAAGGGCTATCAGAACCAAGACGCAGCGGTGAATGCGATATCTCATCGGACACTCCTATTGGATTTGAAGGCGTTGGCTTTTTTCAAGGCCTCATTCACTTTTTCCGGCTTCTGACGGCGGTTATAGATATCGGCTAGGAGAAAATAGCCGAGGGCCTTGAGCTCGTCCGTTTCAGCCAGGGAGAGACCTTTCTCGACTTCTGCCTGGACCTCGTCGAGCGGAACGTTCTCATAGAGCAGGCCGCGAGCGAGCAGGAGATGGCCCTCAGCCAACTTGGGAGTGATCTTAACGACCTCCCGCATTTGGGCCAGAGAGCCTGGTCTGTCTCCGAGCTTGAAAAGAAGCTTCCCGAGATTGAATCGGGCCTTGAACTCACCCGGATAATTGGCGACCTCCTTGGTGTAAGCTGCCCGGGCCTCTTCGAGCCTCCCTGTCTCCTCATATAGGAGCCCCAGGTTAAAATAGGCCAAGGGGCATTTCGGGGCTTCCTGGACGACTTGTTTGAACTCCACTTCCGCCCTGTCGTATTGCTTGAAACCCAACAGGCAAGCTCCCAGGGTAAGGCGGCTCCGGATTACTTTCGGTTGGATCTCAACCGCCTTTTCGAGATAAGGGAGAGCTTCGCTATATTTCAGCTGTCCTAAATAGATCTCGCCGATTAGCATATGAGCCTGGGTGCTCCGCTCGTCCACGGAGAGCGCTTGCTTGCAGAGGGCGATAACGTCCTCGTCCTTACTTTCCTCAAGCAGAATGTTGGCCATGCTGATCAGGGCGGAAATGTTCTCAGGATCCTCTTTCAAGAGGAGATCAAGCTTGGCTTTCGCTTCCTCCGTCCTCCCCAGTTCCACATAACATGTCGACAGGACGAGCAGCGCTTGGGGGATCATCGGCTCTTCTTGGAGTGCAGACTCAAGCTTTACGACGGCCTCAGAATACTTTTGTTCCAAAACCATTCCACCGGCCGCTGTGACGGCCTGGAAAACCTGAAACTTGTCCTTGGGGTCGGCCAGAGGTCCCGCTTCGCCGGACGCTTTCTTGGTCGCGACGGGAGCTCCGATATAACCCAACGCGGATAGCTTTTCTATTGTTTCTTTGTCCAGATTGGCTGCCTGAGGGGTCGGCGCACCCCGGCTTGTTTCCTCCATGAGACGGTTCAACGTATCTTTCATTTCCCGGGCAATATCTGGATATTGCCGCAAGAGGTTTGTTTGCTCGTCGGGGTCCCGAGTAAGGTCATAGAGCTCCGCTTTCGGAGTATCGATATATTTGTATTGCGTCGTTCGTAGGGAGTGGAGAGAGGACCAGCCGAATTGAATATTGGGAGACATGGATTCCGCGTAGGCGAATCCATCCTCTTCCTTCTGCGGTCGGAACATCAGCGGAAGCAGGGAGCGGCCGTGCGTTTCGGCAGGAGGAGTGACTGCGGCTATTTCCATGATCGTCGGGAAAATGTCGACGATCCGGACCTGGGAGGTAGCACGTTGTCCCTGAAGTTCCGGAAACGGCGTAATAATAAGCAAAGGAACATGGACCGCATATTCATAGATAAAATATCCATGCGTGCCCTCGCCATGGCTGCCCAGCCCTTCTCCGTGATCGCCGATGAGGATAATCATGGTGTTTTTGCTCAGGCCATTCTTCTCCAGCCAGGACACACACCGTCCGATCTGTTCATCCATGAAGGCAATCTCGCCGTCATAAAGGCCGCTTAGGCCTTGATGGCTATATTCAGAATAATAAGGTTCCGGTGGCTCATAAGGGGAATGCGGATCGTAAAGATGGATCCAGGCGAAGAAGGGTTTCCCTTTTTGCTCTTCCAGCCAAGCTAAAGCGGCATCCATGACTTGATTCCCGGGCCTTTGTATTGCGCCTAAATCAATATGCTTGTATTTTCTAAGGTCGAACTTATCATCATAGTGCTGGAATCCTTGTTTAAGGCCCCATCGCCCGTCAAGGACAAAGGCAGCGATAAAGGCCCCGCACTGATAGCCCTGTCCTGAAAGCACCTCGGCAATTGTCGTCTGTTCATCACTCAGAGCGGTATTCCCGTTGATCCTGACACTATGGTAAGTGGCGTACATGCCCGTCATCATCGAGACATGAGATGGCAAAGTTAGAGGAGAAGAGGCTGTGCACTGTTCGAACACAATGCCTTGTCTGGCTAGGGAATCCAGATGAGGTGTCTTCACACCAGAGTAGCCATAGCATGGTAAATGATCCGCTCTAGTCGTATCCAATGTGATGAGAACAATATTGGATTTCTCTATTTTCTGAGAAGCCAATAGGTGCTGGAATCTCTGGGCTGTTTCTTCTTCTTTCAAGAATAAGAAATAGAAACCAGCAACAATAATAATCAAACATATAACGATTCCGCCCAAGAGTAATATTTTCGATTTTTTCATTTTTTGTTAGATTGCTTCGTCGCTATGTCCCTCGCAAAGACGCGTGATCCTTATCTTATTCTATAATAACATATCATGCTAATTCTGTAACTAAAAGCTCTGCTCTCTTGCTTTTTCTCTAATTAAGGTTGCTTTCCTAAATCAGACTCTCTCTTTTTAATCAAGGACTCCAAAACAGCCCAGATGGCTCCGGGACGCATGTATTTCATGGCGCGAAATAGCATGTCGCCATATTTAGTATCGGGTTTATTCCATATTGATTCTTCTGGATTACAATAAGCCTCGGGTGTTTTGAAAAAGTAACCCTGTCCATAGGGACTGTAAACCACATAATATACGCCATAAGCCGCATGCATCCCTTCTTTAACAAGCCCGTGAAGAATACAATTGGAAGCAAAAGCAAAAGTTGTTCCTGTCCAGACCTCATCCCCCTGCTGGCTGAAGAGCTGTTTTCCTTGCGAATTTCGGCCGTTCACTGCTCCCATTAATCCGCTGCCAAAACCCAGGACATTTTTTTTATAAATGGTTTTTAAAGCTTTTTCTGCCTGTCCAAGTGGAATAATCAGGTCGCCCTCATTCTCTTCCAATCCCAAAATTTTTGTATACCACAGGCCGAAAAGCTGGTCTGTCATGATATCATCGGTGTGGGCATCGATATTAAAGTATCCTCCTTCCTCATTCCACAGTCTTTGTAAGGCATTCCTGCCGGAATTAAACCAGGACTTGTATTTTGTGATAATCTTATCAATAGATATTCCATCTATTCCAGAAATTCCCTTTTCCATTAAAATGTGCCCCATTTGGGATGTCGACTTTAAAGCAGCCAGCCAAAGCATGCTCACAAAAGCACTTTCTCCTTTCATCTTCCACGTATCATAGGTCTGATCCGGTATTCCTTCGTTCAGAGGAATATGGCTCACAGGATCGGCAAATCTCTTCTCAAGAGTATCAAGGGCAATCACAGAAGTCTTGAATGCCGTTTTCAGAAATTCATAATTATTGGAACCGGTGTAAAGAAAATCCCGGTAGGCACGCAGTGGAAATTTTGGATTCAAATCTTTCCAGGCATTAGCGTTCTGCCAATCAAAGGCGTTTATTATGACCCAGGGCCGGCTTCGAGGGGAACCAAGATCATGAGGGATCATTCCATAGACTTTGTTTGTATTCCAGTAATAAAACATCTTGTTTTCAGGAACTTCATTTGGCATAACCACTGGATAAGAATAAGCTTTGTATGTGGGGTCTTCCCAATCAATCGTCTTGGCAAAGAACCTCATATTACCCAGCTCCAGTTCAGGCCACAGTTTCAATAAATGCCAGGAAGAATAAGCATCTACATCAAAGGTGCCATACATCAGGTAATCCACACTTTCTAAATAAGTTTGAAGATTGGTAAAGGCATCCCAGACGCTTGTTTCTATTAAAATGTAAAGCTCATTGAAAAGAGCTTGCTTAAACCAATCAGGCAGTCGAGAGTTCAGAACAATATCTTTCTGCCAATCATCTATAGCTTGTTCCCATTCCTGGTATTTATCAAGAGCTTCCGAAGCTATTTCGAAAGCATTATCTCCGTTGGCACCGAAAAATTCTGTGTATTTTTTCCTGTATTTTACACCCTTTTCAAACTCGTAAAACGGAAAATCCCAGGCCACAACTACAGGAAATTCTAGGTGTTCTCTTGGATCTAGAGTAAATTTTATGGCAATAGCTCCGGCTAAAGCTTCCTTATCACCGGCTATTCTTGAATTCTCTGAATTCTCGAGTGTTCCGTCATTGGAGAAAGTCTTCCAGACTTGCGCTCCGCTTCCCAGAGGACAAAAATCTGTAAAATAATATATTTTGATTTTCTCAGGAACTTCTTCTGCAGCAATGCACATAGTGCCTAACATGGCATTCCCAGTCTTTATATTCATATCCTTCTTTTTAAAAACAATCCCCTTTTTATTCCCCTTGTGAATAAATTGATTATAATTTCCTGAGCTATTTCGATCCCAGGTGAAATCTGAAGGATGAGATTCAATGTCCTTGGCATATACTTCCCACCCAATCATGTTTTGCCAGCTCAACATTATGCTGACCTCAACAGGCTCTTTCCCTGGATTCTCAGCAATCCATTTGAAGATTGCAACAGGATAACTTGTTTCCCGGTAATTATTAGGAAGGACAGGGGAAAATTGAGTCACAGCCAGCTCGGCAGGCATCTTTTCATTTTTTTCATAAGAAAACCCAGACTTAGGGAAGAGTGCATAGTAGTTTCCCTTCCCTTCCGGATAATTCCATTCCCAGCTCTTGAGCTTATTTGGAGAGGGCGGTTCATCGGTAGAGAGGGTCTGGACAAAGATATTATTCCCCTTTTTCATATAAACATGGAATTGATTGGCCCAAACGGTATCATCTACCATCCAGCCCAGTTTCAAAAACCAGTATCTAAAATTACCGCTTATCGTTCGCTCATATGCCCCAGCTCCAATCCCTCCGACTGGACAGGCGCTTCCTTCTGCCTTGGCATCTATATTCCAAGGCTGCTTGGAACTACCAAAATCAGTCAGCTTGAATCCAATGGGCCGGTCAAAAGCACAATCAGGGAAATTTCCAAGGTTTGTCTTTGAATAATTTAATTTATCGAGAATGTAACTTATAATTTTACTTTCTGATTCAAGCCCGCTCTTTCTTGCCTCGTCAAGCAGTTTTGTCAAGCGGCCATCAATCTCCTTCCCCTGATCGTCACATATTCCCTTTTCCATCAAAAGCTCCAGGTGGATACTCTTGATTTGCTTTTTTATATCGTCTTTGCCATTGCCCACGGATACTGCTGTGTCTGAAGCCAACAAGCTGTTTTGACTGCAAAGGAAAAAGAACAGCAAAATGACGGATGCTATTATCTGCAGAAAAAGACGATGAGTTGTTCTCCTTTTCATTGAAATGAAATCCATTGCTACCTCCTGATATTTGATTCAGGCTCTAAACATACCTGTAAAATTTTAAGAGAATTCACTTTCTCAAACGGATTAATGCATCTGATGAAAATCCTATGCTTTTAAAACGGAGTTACCCTCTACAACAGTCTCAACAAGATTAAATTTCTTATCAAAGATAGCTAAGTCAGCATATTTTCCCTTCCGAATGCTTCCAATTTCTCTTTCCATACTCAGAACGCGCGAAGCATTCAGGGAAGCCATGTTTATTCCTTGATTCACCTCAACTCCAGTCCATTCGATGACATTCCTTACAGCTCTGTTAAGGGTTAAAACACTCCCAGCTAAAACGCCGCTTTCTCTTAAACGGGCTTCAGTCCCCTTCACTTCCATCTCAAGATTACCCAGGGGATAAATTCCATCTCCCAATCCTGCTGCATTTATCGAGTCTGTTATCAGGCAAATTTTATCTATACCTTTTCTCGACACAGCAAGTCTTATCGTAGAAGGATGGAGGTGCACTCCATCGGCAATAATTTCTGCTGTGACTCCTGGAGAATCAAATACAGCCCCCACTACTCCCGGCTCCCGTGGGTGAAACTTTCTCATAGCGTTGAAAAGGTGAGTGGCATGACTAATTCCCTCTTCAAAACTCGCCATGGCCTGTTGATAGGTAGCATCTGAATGGCCTATAGAAACAACAATGTTTTTCTCCTTCAAGGATTTAATAAAGCTGATGTTATCACCGACTTCAGGAGCGATAGATATGATTGCCTTTAAATTACCTAAAGTCCTTATTAAAAGATGGATCTCTTCATCATTCATTTCTCTGATAAAATCCAGGTCTTGTGCTCCTCTTTTCTGTTTATTCAGGAATGGTCCTTCAACATGAACACCCAGGAGTTTTGATGGCAGTTGAAGCTTGGAAGTCTTTTTTACGGTTTCAATTGCTTCAATAACTGATTCAAGAGAAGAAGACGTTGTGGTCGCCAGGAATCCTGTAACACCGCATTTTGCTTGGTGAAAGGCAAGCTGTTCCACACTTTCTGTATTACAATCCATTGTATCTCTGCCCATTGCTCCATGAAAATGTAAATCGATAAGGCCGGGACTGATAAATTTATCGTTATAGTCAAGAAAGTCTATTTCTTTCTCTAAAAGCTCATCTTTATGAGAATAGACACCCGTTATTTTTTTTCCTTCGATTACTACCACACCACCATATAAAACTTTATCCGGAAGGATAACATTTCCTTTAAAGGCTGTTTTCGGCATTTTTAGAAATCTTTTATCCAGACTCTTTCGAGGAGCGCGTCTGATTCCGTAATTTACGGTAATCAATGAGCTTGATGCCACGTTTTACGATAACTTTCTTGATTTTCCTGCTGGTGATAGCTCTGGTTACAGCTGCCCTATTAGCAGCCACATCGGGCAAGCCCTCAGGATTAGCGTCCTTTAAAGCTCTTTCCTCTGGAGTATCCAGCCCAGGATGGACTACCAGAAGCCAGAGACCAGGACTCAGATTCCTTAACTCTTCGACGAGGGCTTTTTCTTTCTCTTCTGGTGGAACTTCATAAATACTCAAAGGATTTTCTCCAGATTCCCGTGATAACGGCAATCCGAAATCCCTCGAAATTTGTATAACTATTTCCCTCAGTTCAGGAGTAGCTCGAGCTGTATCCATATGAGTATCGATATAC
Source organism: Candidatus Aminicenantaceae bacterium (assembly GCA_041862375.1). Taxonomy (GTDB): domain Bacteria; phylum Acidobacteriota; class Aminicenantia; order Aminicenantales; family Aminicenantaceae; genus WVZL01. The sequence continues at coordinate 7,167 of JBGVTE010000046.1, read as the reverse complement.
TGGACGTCAATCTTACGTTTAAGAGCCAATTTGACCTGGGCACGTAATTCTCTATCAACTTCCTTAAGATGGGGCTGGGCGGCTAAAAAAGCCTCTGTAGTAGGGTAAAAATACCCATCTTCATCAACCAGGCTCGGAACTTCAGTAACAGGCGTAACGGGTTTCCACCTGTAATCACGCCATTCTCCATTCAATGTGAGGTGAACGCCTATGCACCACCCAGAATTTTCACGGCACATTCGAGCCGCCTCTTCAAACCAGGGAGAGGGAACAATAAGTGAGGCGCAGGTTAAAATCCCCTGATTAAAACTCTTTTCAACAGCAAGATTACAGGCATGGGTCATACCCATGTCGTCTCCCCGGACTATAAGAAATACAGGCTCTTTGGCTATTTCTATAGTCGGGCCACAGCCCATCCAAAGAAGACCAACAATAACGAGACAACAAAGAATTCTAATAGCTCTGTTCATCATTTTAATATTCCTTTCAATTCTTAATCATTTTTCATTACAAATCAAGAATTACGTACTTATGTGTAAGCATCTTTTTTCCGTGAAAGGAAAGACAAGTGTGGGGATACGGTGAAGAAGGTCGTACGAAGTAAAGCTCAGGCAGTGGGTTCAAAAACACGCAGCTTTTTCCCCAGCGAGGTAAAAATTGCTCGGTTTCAGGCTTAGCTCAATGACTATTTTATTTTCATCACGAAAAAAAAGATGCTTCATTAAGATCCTTACTAAGGCCGCTGGCCGCAGCTTCAGGAAGAAGCGTTATAGTCACAGAGTTTGAAGTCCTTTCTCTGCTTACAACCTGGGGAACACCCAAAAGTACTCCCTTCTCTTATATTGCCTACTCCAGCCGAACATGTTCCCAGCACAGCCTGTTCAGGATTGAGTGTGACCTTAACCACGCCAGGTTTTGTGTATTTTTTCATATTCTCAAACCTCCTTTATGGATTGGATTATTATGTAATTTTTTTTCCACCATCTGCATCTTTTCTTCAACTTGACGAAAGCCTGTTATTTTTTTGCCTTTTCTCAAGTTTTGTCTTTTTGTCCTTAAAAATCTACTTTTAAACTCTTTGTATTTTGAATTTGCATATTTTATTATATTATCTTTGTCTTTATCTTTAAAATGAGGAGATATTTTTACGAGCCTCGCTATGGGCTCTATATCTCCATACCCCAATCTGATTGAGTCTTTATAAAAAATTGCTGCTTTAATGAAGTCTTTTTCTTTTTCGAAGACACGGCCTAAAAGATAATAGCTTTCGGGCTGAAGCGGTTCAAGAGCTTTGTGACGAATCAACAATTCTTTTGCCCTTTTAAAATTCTTCAAAGCATACTCCGTCCTCGCCAATCCTGATAACGCCTTACTTTTTGTTTTAGTAAACAAAGGATTTTCCTCTGTTTTTAAGGAGGAAGAAAAATAGTGTTTCGCTTTTTTATAATCTTTTCTGGCCAAGGCAACCTCACCCAAACCATAGAGGCAGGCAGAATTCTTATCATCGACTCTCAAAATTTTTAAAAATTCTTCTTCGGCTAGAGTGAGCTTTCGTAAAGACAAATAAACCGGCCCATAATTGTTGTCGGCGGCTTTATAAGTCGGGTTGAGCTTTACTGCTTTAAGGTAATATTCTTTTTTTCCTGTAGAAGAGAAGAGGTTAAAGTATCGAGACGCTTGATAATTTTTCTCGAAACGCTCTCTGAATTCTTTGGGCACCAAACGGTAGGCTATCTCATCGCCAAAATGTTTATAGATGATAGGAGTATAGCCGCCGTTTACAGAATAGGCGATGGTTATTATCTGCGGATTCTTTATTTTTTCCTTAAGCATATTTACGAAATCCTGAGGAAGAATCCATGGTTTTCTTTTTCTGATATTTTTTGTTCCATTCGCTTCCAGAACACTGTCAGTAACCAGAAAATCTGTATCAATATCAAGCAGAACTTTATGCCTTAAAACAGGGAGTATTTCTAACGTTGAGACAATAAAATCTCTTCCCTTAAGCTTGGTCGAGATTGTCCCGCCTTCTCTGTCCTTTGACTTCTGTCTTCTGACTTTTGACTTATGGCCGCTCACGCTCAGAAGATTCTTCAGGATATTTTTTATAAATTTAGTTGAGTCTTCAAATTGTTTCGACCTGCCGGGAACAATCCAGTAAATATTTTTAACAATACCTTCTTCCATTGCCGGATAAATATAGTTTCCGATATTTGTCTGCTTATCAAAATCATTTTCGTAATGCAAGAAGGAAAGGCTGTATTCCAAATTCCTTTTAATTTCCTTTAAACTTCCTGCCTCATTAAGTATTTTCTGTACGGGCTTTGCTGATTGAATTCCGAGGTCAACATGAGCATCGATGTGAACCAGATCTAGGCCTTTAATCTTTTTATTTCTCCACACCCTTAGAGCCTGATCGTGGTCTTCAATCAGCCGAATATCGCTATCTGAAATGTTCATATTGTTATTGCCACCTGGAATCTCTGTTGTTGGACTTTTTGAATCTGGTCTTATAGATCAAGCTTCCTGTCCTCTCCTTACAAACTCGACCACACTCTTGTCCTTCGAAAACCCTAACTTTTTCCACTTTAAGGTTTTGAACAAATCTTCGCAGAACTCAAGCACAATGTTAAGCCTTTCTTTATCCCAAAAGGGAAGGAACAGATGAGGCATTAGATCGCCCGTACTTCCCTGGCCAAGTATTTTATTCTCCGTAGCATGTTCGATGAAGAATATATGATCGAGCGCTACGCTTTCCGATGATGCAGCCATAGCCATCCCGGGCCAGGGCGTGCCGTAGAGCAAGAATTGGCCGTCCTTCTTCCTGATAATGATGTGTTCGTCACTTAAGATATTGACTTTCTCCTGTCCTTCCCAGTATCCAGCCAGTGTGCTTTTTCCTGTGCCAGATCCGCCCAGGAATGCTATTCCCTTTCCCCGATCATTGATACCCAAGCCATGGGCCATAAATCCTCCCTCATCAGCCAGGACATTTACCAGCAAAAGTTGCCCCAGCGGCTGCATTAAAAGAGGAAAAGACCAGGAAGTGTGTCTTCTGAAGATTTTTCTTAGAGTGTGGAAACGTTCTAACCGAGGATCGACATAAACCTCACATTTTCTAAAATCAGGGCTTACAAAGCACACCTTATTTTTCTTTCGAGTCAGTGTATCAAAAGTCTCGATGATGTATCCTGAATTATTCTGGTAAAGCCTCCAGTTTCCCTCTGCTTTTCCATCAAAGAGTAATCGTGAAGAGTGTCGAGGGAGACCTTGACAAAGAACATCTAGGCTGATTTTGGGCTTTGTATCAGTGATGAACTTCTCATAAGCTGGGTGTGGCCAGCCGATGATTCGCGAGCCTTCCCACCGAATAGATATGCCGATTTCGCCTATGGCAAGTTTAAGCTCTTGGTTCATCCTTATTCTTTACTCCGCAGTCTTGTGTATCTGTCTCTGAGGTTTAATAACAGCTTCTTTTTGCTGCTGTTCCTGCTTGTGTGCAAGCTGGCAAAAGTACTCGACAGGTTTTTCCATGTCACCATTCTCCAGCATAGCCAGAGCAGGGCACTGAGCACAGAGATAAAATATCTTACAGTTTCTACATTGGGAATGAGTTCTATACTTAAGAGAGCGAATCTTAGGAAAGAGGGCGGAAAATCCTTTCTTGAACGAGCCTTTTACCAAGTTGAAATTTGGCTGGCGCATAAAAGTGCAGAAGGTCAACTCTCCATAAGGACTTATATGGAAAGAATATAATCCTGCGGCACAACGGAATAAATTATCTGGAGGAATGGAACTTTCTTCCTTGAGGTCATTTACCTGACACTCCTTATCATCCTGAAAAAGCCTATCAAGGCAGGTTATCTCATCTGGGGAAAGACGAAATCGGCAAGGTTCCAGAGACCCGTCTAGCCGGGGATAGAGCATTGCATTCAGGTTGAAATCTAAACCTAAATCCTCGACAAATTTTCTTATCTTTTCCAGCTCGTGGTAATTCAGACGGGTTGCCTTTGTCTTGATCTTGAGGGATAGTTTCTTATCCAGAATTAATTCAATGGCTTTCATCGCTTTTTTAAAGGAACCAGGTACTTGACTGATGTTTTCATAAGTCTTTTGAGTTATGCCATTCAGGGTAAGATTAATTGAAAAAGGAGGTTCGTCGGCTAAGAATTCTGCAATTTCCTGAGTCATTAGTGTTCCATTAGTTAATAAAGTGATAAGCAAGCCTTTTTTCTTGGCATAATGGTAAATTTCTAAAAAATCACTCCTCATAAGGGGCTCGCCTCCAGTAAAAGAGAGCCAGAGGCATCCTTCTTGGCATATTTTGTCTATAATATCGGCTGTTTCTTGGAGACTGAGTTCGGGCTTAGTCCTGTCTTTTGTCACATAGCAGTGAACGCATTTTAGATTACAGCGGAAGGTAAGTTCCATCTGTCCCACGATGGGTATCCTTTTCATTCCCATCTTGCGATGAAAATGCTTGCTGAAATCGAGGTATTGGATCTCTTCTATTTTTAAGCTATTCATCTAATAAACTCTTTTTAGTCTTTTCAAGCCAAGATATCCTTTAAAACCTTGTATTTCATTTCCTGCCGCTTACGGGCCAGTGCGCAGAAGTACTCCACGGGCGCCTCCTGCTCGCCATTTTCTAGGATAGCTCGAGCAGGACATTGTGGGCATAGATGCCGGACTTCACAATCCTTGCATTTGGATTCAGTCTTGTATTTAGCCGAACGGATTTTAGGGAAAAATCGATGGAATCCTTCCCGGAATGAGCCATGATGCAGGTCAAAGCTAGGCTCTCGGAGTTCAGGGCAGAGCTGCAACTCGCCGTAAGGATTGATACAGAATGAATCTACTCCCGCCCCACAGCGATAGAGATTCTCGGGATCAGGAATCTCATACTCATCCTGGAAATATCCTCTCCACTGCTCACGCATCGTATCATCCGCATATTCTATATCGATTATCTCCTCAGGCGACAACCGCAGCCGACAGGGCTCCCTGGAGCCGTTCAGCTTGGGGATAAGGAGAGAATCAAACCTGTACTTCGCCTTCCCCAGTCTCTTCACGTGCTCCTTTATCTTCAATATCTCGTCTCGATTCAGGATCATACCATTGGATTTTAAGGTCAGGGGAAGATTCCTTTCCAAGATAAGATCAATCCCCTCAAGGCATTTTTGAAAAGAGCCAGGAACTCGTGTTATGCCCTCATAAGTTTCAGCAGTTATCCCATTAAGCGTGATATCAATCATAAAGGGAGGATATTCTCGCAGGTAATCGGCAATTTTTGAAGTGATTAATGTCCCATTGGTAAATAGAGTAACCAGAAATCCTTTTCTCTTGGCATAGGAATAGATTTCTAGAAAGTCACTTCTCATCAGGGGCTCACCCCCAGTAAGACAGAGCCAGAGACACCCTTCTTGATGTATCTGATCTATAATGTCGGTGATCTGCGGAAATGTGAGCTCCTTTTTTGTGGAGTCCTCCGCCACGTAGCAGTGAACACACTTTAAGTTACAGCGAAAGGTAACCTCCATCTGTCCTTCAAGAGGTATGTTTTTCGCTTTTGTTCTGTCTATGATACGTTCGCAGAAATTCCTGTATTCTATTCTGGGTATCGTGATACATTCCATAATAAATCCGCCATGCCTTGAGAAAGGATTATTTATTTTTCAGGCTTTTCTCCCTTACTTACTTCTCTTATTATCCCCCCTATCTTCTCCAGTTGTTTAAAGAATTCAACAATGTCCATCTGCGCTTGTTCTGCGCTTACATCAAACTCCTTTTGGATTATTTCTATAATCTCCCGCACGCTCCTCAGGCCATCAATGAGCTCCCAGATACGAAGCGTAACATTCTCTCGCAGTAAATATATAGAATCTACATCAGCCAGCTTCCGCCTTATGGGAACCAGGATGATCTCATCTGCGATTTTCCTGGAGGGCGTATCAGGATCTTTTTGGTAGCATTTTTCTAAAAAATCCATCTTTTCTCCTCCATTATTTTCTATCATATCTATCTCTTAAGAAATCTAAATAAATACATTTTTCCCTTTTTATTGTTTTCATCCTCTGTCTCTGATGACGGATGTTCGCTACGATAAACTTGTTGTTGCATCAGTCCTTCAATTTGACTGCCGTGCTTACTATCTTAGCATAATCTCTTTCAATTTTCCTTTTCGGTTAAAATCAATGTATTAACATTTTTAAGCGTTCTGATTAATGATATGAATAAGAAACCAGGTACGCATAAAATATAGAGCAGAAAAATATTACTTTTTATGAATGCCACATTTTATCATATGAGGCAATCCCCCTTTCAGGTGAAATAAAGGGTGAATTTAAACACTCCATATTATCCGTTGTCCATCGATAATTATTGAGATTGTTTTTTTCAATCATAAGTTGCATTGAATGCCTTAAAGAAACTACATTCTGCTCTCACATATGAACTTTTTAGGGCTCCGACTGGAAGCATCTCCTATTCTTGTAAATTCTATTTTTCTCAGTTAAAATTAAAAATTGTTCCAAAGTGACGCGATGCCTTGTCATTGCGAACGAAGTGAAGCAATCTCATAAAAAAAGTAAAAAATGATGAGAGAGAGGAAGCATTGAGCTGGACAGCCGAAGACCGCTTGCTGCTCTACTTTTGTCGAACGAAAGTAGATGATAGGATTAAAGAGAAAATAATTGAAGCAGAGAGAAATGATGTAGATTGGGATTGTTTTTTAGAAAAGACAAGAGACAATGGAGTTTCGGGTGTTGTTTATCGAAGTCTGAATGAAATGAGAGAGGATTGTCCGGACGTCCCATCAACTATTATTGAAGAACTCAAAAATGATTATTACCAGAATGCTGCTAAAAATACCCTGCTTTTTGAGGAACTGGGAAAGTTCCTTGGGGCATTAAAAAAAAGCGAACTTCAGGTCATAGTCCTTAAAGGTGCAGCATTAGCTTCGATAGTGTACGGGAATTTGGCTTTGAGGCCGATGTCGGATGTAGATTTATTGGTGAAAAAAGAAGACCTTTTAGGCGTAGATGAACAGTTAAGAATGTTCGGCTACAGGCCATTAGATATGTCAGTAAATGATGTTGATTTTTCTTCGACATATTTGACAACTCTTGATTACCAGAGGTCTTCTCAAAATTCTCATTCTTTTCATAT
>JBGVTE010000045.1:0-43152 GCA_041862375.1 Candidatus Aminicenantaceae bacterium | reverse complement strand
CAAAAGCAAGAAAGAGCCTAATTTCCCCTCCTTAATTCATTGATGAGGATATTTAAATAGACTACCTAGCCTTTATAATTATCAGTCGCCACTTTATTTCAGCGGCTGCCTTAACCAAGAAATCTACTTTGTGGTCTACTTCTCCTTGAGCTTATGTGATATGTCTATTTCTTTGGTCGAAGAGGCTCAGGCACAATAGGTGATGGACCCCAGATTTCAACTTTAATGTTGACTGCAAACGAATTACGGAGATCTGCCGCAATTTTCTCCCATTTTTCACTTTGAGCAAAATTGGCCCAGTCATTCAGAGTTTGCCATACAGAAGTTGAACGCACAAACGGTGAACCCAAAAGATTACGATGGGCACGAAATTCAATAAGCCCAGGTGATTGCATCACTAAGCCGATTGCCTTCTTAGCCCATTCTTGGTAGGCTTGCTGATCAATACCTGGCAAGAGGTCATAGTATAAGTGCACTTCTACTATTAGATTTGCCTTCTTCTGCTCCTCAGCTTGAACAAGGGCTGTAAGAATAAATAGACTAACTACAAAGCCCGCAATTAAAAAGACTGAAACTTTACTTCTCATTTTCCCTCCTTATTTCTCTCAATGAGAAAATCTATTTAACTTTAATAATGAATACCTGACTTTACAATACCTGTCAACTTAAACGTTGGTCATTTTACTTTGAATCTTATTTGGTTAAGTAATTTATTATCTCAAAGGAGGTGATTCAAAAAACTGGGACCGGAGGTCATCATAATAGTGTGATGGATCATTTTCGCCATAAAACATATCAGTTAGTGTAGTTTGATGGTATCCTTCTAATCCTTTCAAAATAGTATCCCCATGAATTCGTTCATTTCTCAAAGAATTGTGAAAATTTTTTTGAGATTCAGGCGAAATCACATATATTTTAAGCCTAAACTGATCCACTGCTTTAGCGATAACTTCATTTATATGCTCATCTCTAAAACCATAACCAATTATTAAAATCTTTCTTCCCATTCTATTAATAACTCTTCTAAATAAATCAAAATACCAAGATAAAAGAGGTTCATCTTGAATTTGCTTTTCTTTTCCACGACCAAGAACCATAATATGCTCCCCATAAGAGCTTAACCAATCCTATGATCCATGAAGTTTTACATAAAAGGCATTTCTTTTTAAGATCTTATCTTTATTACTTTCAATATTCTCTTTTGTTGGAACAATTACTTTTTTAATTGGCTTATTCCTGTTTACTCTAAACCGATGCCTTTCTTGTTCAAAAAAAGGGATTTCAAAATATCTATCAGGTAAATGTCTTTCAAAAAAAAGATCTTGGTTTAAAGTGAAAAAAAATCCAAATTTGTTATGCATTGCTATAAGATCAATTATTAATGAATTCACTTTATAAATATTTGTAGGATACCGTGATGTTGTAATATACTTCCAATTCCTAACGATAGAATCTAATTTCTCATATATATCAAGTATGGCCTTATTTATAGCATCCTTCTCTTCCTTTTTATAATCTCCTTTCTGCACAGAAAAATATATATACTCATAATCAAATTCATTTTTTTCATTTCTCATTAAATCTTTAACTTTCTGACAAGCTAGCAATTCATTATGATTGAATATTTTCTGGTACATATCTTTAGCCAGAAATCCACCAAAATTTGCTGTGTATCCAGCACCTGTAAACAAAATTTTTTCAGTATTATTAGTAATATATTCCATCCTTTTATTCATTTTGAGAATCTTTCCTTCCCTTACTCGTCTCTACTAGTAGGCGTTACTTTGTGGTCAACACGTCTTTTTCACCAACGGGAGGCCTAGTTAATTCTTCTTTGGGTGTTTGGATAGTTTCTGTGACAGGGATTTCCTTTTTGGGGAGAAGCTGGGTGCCACACTCTTTACAGAACTTGGAATCAGAGGGATTATCAAAATGGCATTTAGGGCACTTCATAACCCATCATCCTTATTCGCTTGCTTGGCAAAAGGATATCAATTTATGAGAAGAGAGTCAAATTGAAGGACTAAATCAATACTGCATATCTTACTGAGCCGCTTATTCGCTCAGGTGTCAAAGAAGCGGGAGTCAGGGCTTTAGGATATTTGGCTTCCACTGCCTCGCTGTATCCAGAATATATCACTGATAGTTAGGAATTCTGGCTTTCTTACGTAATTCCTCTAAAGCCTCTTTGACGTCTGTGTCTGGCCTTCCTTTAATTCGGATTGTTTTATCTCTTCCTTCAATTATTGCTACAATTCCTGCTACAGGAAGCCCAATAAATATGAAGGATTCTATGAAGGGATCTATGAAAGTAGAAAAAAAACCATGCACTTCTCCAATACTAGCTATAACTTCAATCAATCCTACACCTCCTCCTGCTACTAAGCTATATTTCCACGCTTTTTTCTTCTTCACAATTCTAATAAAGTAGATTTCATTAATATTAACGGTTACATCAGCCCCCGATTCAGAGTCTAGCAATAACAGTGAGTTTTCCTTAACTGCAATGAGTTCGCCTTTTATCTGTTGTCCGTCTGTTTTTATGATTATGAGCTTAGCCCCTCGCTTCTCTTTAGCATACAGATTTGCAGAAAGTGCTAATAAAGAAAAAACAAGAAACAAAGCGATGAATTTTTTCATCAATCCCTTCCTTAGAAAGCACTTTTAATATTAAATTTTATTCCTGTTTTATAGCCAATTGTCAATCCAAAGCCCTCATTTCGGGAAGCCAGGACTTAGTGCATTTACTTTAACCCCGCCAGCCTCTTCTTCGCATCCTCAACTTCATCAATACCAGGGTCAGTGTCCTTCCATCTTATTAAGAATCCCTCTCTCTTTATCTCTTTTAGCCGTTAATTCGCTCAGGTGTCTTCATAAAATGTATATATAAATTTCTGGAATCGAAGCTAGTGAAGTAACACTCAGCTTTGTTCTATTTTCCCCCTTCCTCTTTGCTTACCTTACATAAAAAGTTCTCAACTGACATTTTCAAAACATGATCAATGCTACCTTTTGGCATTGGAAATAACTACGTCAGATTAATTTCTAATACTCTGCTGAAATCCTCTATATCTTTCAAAGTCAGCCTTCTTTTCTTTTTAAGCTTGTATGTCACCCAACCATGACTCTTCCCAATCTTCTTTCCAACCCATCTTTTGCTCAATCCCTTTTTTTCCATTTCCTCGAGGATTTTATTAATAACAAACTCTTCAAGCTCACTCACTCTGTACGCCACTATTTTCTTCTAAGGATTAAATTAATAATTAGACTTATCCATTCCTTTCCCTATTTTATATGTATTAAACAGGAGTACTTCTGTCGCCGCTCCTTAATTATTCTATAGAATTACAATATTACTTTCTTTTGTGCCCGATGTTTACTATTTAGTGAGAGGTGACATTACTTCTGAGCTACCTAAAGTATCATGTTTAATTAATAAGGAATGCTAGCCTGGGCTGCACAACTATTGATCGCACCTTTTTCCTTACCAGTAATAATTCCAGCTTTTTTCAGCTCATTGGTAAGGTGGGAGACACAGTTTACAAATTGTCCATGGTTTTTGGCATCATCAGCACATTCTGCAATACGTCCAGAAATTGTAGTGCCATCTTCGAGTACTTTATCAGTGACACCTGTATTACAACCTGCAATAATAATCGGGCCAAGGATTCCCTCGACCACAAGACTATCCCAGCATATTGTATGGTATTGCGTCTGCTGTGTTCCCCAGTTCGCAATATTCACGAATGGGAACACTGTAGCAAAGTCATTATGAGTGAGTTCACGATAGGACCCAGGAGGCCATCCACCTGCCCATGCATTCTCGGGGTTCGCCTTCTGTGGGGGCACGGGTTCTATTGCAGTATTCCATTTCCAGTTACAGCCTTCGTCGTTGGAGGCAGCTCGATTCATTCTCGACCAAGTCTCCATTTTATACTGCTTGGAGCCAGAAGTAGTATCGAGTGGTGTTATTTCTATTTTTAGATCAAAGGTGCAGTAATTTGAAGGATTGCCTGTACCACCAGACGGATGGTTTGCATTTGGTACTACATAACTTTCTACATTATACATATGACTTGGCCCATCTGGATGGATCTTATTGCCCAACATATCGGATGACCACACCTGTCTGAACCACTTTCTGTAGCCATTGTCATGATCAACTGGCCGAAATCCATCCCATGATCCAGCATTAGATCCTGGCGAGCTATGAAGTTGATTCCAGCAACCATTGGCCATGTCAAAGCGTATTGTTGGATCTCCTGCAACACCAGCAGCGACGATAGCACCGAGGTCTCCAGGGTCAGGTGGCCAACCCCAGTCCCCTTCGTAGTTAATCGTACTCATATCAAGGCCATATACATACATCCTGAGCCCAACATTTCCAACTCCGGCAGTGTCCACATTAAATGAAGTGGAATAGGTAACACCATTGACACCGGACCAGGCGTTTAAATTGCTGGTCGTTAAACAACCACCAGAAAACTCGATCTTAGTCAATTGCGTAGCTGATGGTGTTGCTATAGCCAATGATGCTGACAGCAGTACACATACAAAAATTTTTTTATACACAGTAACCTCCTTTCATTTCTTTTTGATAGAATTGATAAGAAGTTTTTTATATGTTAGCTAAATCAATGAGCACCACCTCCCTTTTAGGCATGAATCTTCCTCTCATAAATTACTATTGTAATTGTTAAGAAAAAGAATTCTTTCTTTTTGCATAAAAACAATTTATTTTTCTCAACCCCATATTTTAAAGAGTGACAATAACTTAGGCTCTAAATTATCACTTGTCAAGCTCTAATTGTTAAAGTGACAATCTTTGTCATGAATTTTTCTATATTTTAACAAAATGTGTCAATTTTTAGCTTAATCTATTGAATCTCTCTCATAATTTTGCACAAATTCAAAATAATAGAACTTTAATTGACCCTAATCTATGTGATGTATACGATGCTTGCAGTATATGCTTTGTTTAATATTGCATACAGAAGAGGGGATTATCTCATGTTGATTCGCTTATGGGGGTCAATGGGTGTCCTCGGATTGCTGTAGTCTATTATGTTATTGGATAAATGAGACAGAGAAGGGAGGCTTAACATTTAAGAACATAACATATGTATAAAACGTTTATAAACGTTTAGAGATAACGGTTAGTGGACTTGGTTTAATAAACGTTTAATAGGGAATATATTTATAGCTGGGGAATTACACTGAATTAGATTACTGGCAGATTAAAAGATTCGAGATTGCCACTCTCGCCTGTAAGCTGACTTAGAATAAACATAGACTTATCCCCATGTCACAAATATGTCACAAATTTTGCTTAAACTCGCTTAATTTGGCTTGATCGTGCTTAAAGGAAAACTAACCGGAAGAGCCTATTTTCCCCTTATCTGTATGAAGAATCTCTGGTGGGCGGTACTGGGTTCGAACCAGTGACCCCCGGTTTGTAAGACCGGTACTCTACCGCTGAGCTAACCGCCCATTTTTTAGAACAATTTCTCTCGGAGCTTTAATTAAATTAGAAGAAAGATAATATTTTGTCAAGACGGGCTCAATTGACATTGACATAAGTTTAGCCTTATGTTAAATTTAGAAACCAATATAGTTTGAGGTAAAAAAGATGTTCGCTGTCATAAAAACAGGTGGAAAACAGTACAAAGTCCAAGAAGGAGATGTTCTTGAGGTTGAGAAACTTGGAATCGATAAAGGTCAAAAAGTAACGTTTGACCAGGTTCTTCTCATTGATGATGACGAGAAAACTTTTATTGGAACACCCTTTCTTGAAAAGACGTTGGTTAGGGGAGAGGTAATTGAGAATTTTAAAGATAAGAAAGTAATTGTTTTTAAAAAGAAAAGAAGGAAGCAATACAGGAAGAAAAGGGGGCATCGGCAGGAGCTTGCACGGGTAAGAGTTGAGGAGATTGTTTTTGGCCTGAAACCTGCTCCTGAAAAAGAAAAGAAAAAACCAGAAGAGAAGGTTAAAAGGAAAGAACCAGTAAGAAAGGCAGCACCTAAAAAAGCTGTAAAGCCAAAAGCAATTAAAGAGGAGAAACAGAGGAAATCTGAAAAAAAGGCTGAAGTCAAAAGGAAGACCAAGACAATAAAAGCTAAAGAATCAAAGGTTAAAGCCTCTGATAAGAAGAAAGCAGTAACTAAAACTGCTGCTCAGACCAGGAAGCCAAAAAAGACAAAGGAGTAAGAGGATGGCACATAAAAAATCAGGTGGAAGTGCCAGGAACGGGAGAGATAGCCGGTCAAAGAGACTCGGAGTTAAACGTTTTGGCGGGCAATATGTTAATGCCGGCTCAATCATTGTCCGTCAAAGAGGGACACCTTTTAGACCCGGTAACAATGTTGGAAGGGGCAAGGACGACACTCTATATGCTCGAATCTCTGGTGTTGTTCGCTTTGAAACCAAGGGAAAAAGAACTAAGTATGTTTCTGTCATATCCTCCTAGGAGGTCCAAACTCCGCTAAATATGTTTGTTGATCAAGTTAAAGTTACCCTCCGGGCAGGAAAGGGAGGAAATGGTTGCGTCAGTTTTCGGAGGGAAAAGGGAGTTCCTCGAGGCGGACCTGATGGCGGTCGCGGAGGCGACGGGGGGAATATCCACTTAGTATCAGAGGAGAATCTTACTTCTCTCTCCTATTTCAGGTTTCATCCCATAAATAAAGCTGCTAGTGGTGCTCACGGCCAGGGAGGAAATCGTCAAGGTAAAAAGGGAGAAGATTTAATCCTTCGTGTTGCTGTAGGAACTGTTGTCAGGGAGAAGAACAAGAAAGACATTTTGTTTGATTTTCTTCAGCCAGAAGAGAAGTTTCTTGCGTCCAGAGGAGGGAAAGGAGGAAGAGGAAACGCATCTTTTGTTTCCTCAACACATCAAGCACCGAGAGAGTGGGAGAAAGGTCAACCAGGAGAAGAGAAGGAGCTAGTCCTCGAGCTAAAGCTCATTGCAGATGTAGGATTAATTGGCTTTCCCAATGTAGGAAAATCTACCCTTATTTCAAAAATTTCAGCGGCTAAGCCTGTTATTGCTGATTATCCTTTCACGACTCTCGTACCCCACTTAGGAGTAGTGGATATTGATGAATTCAGAAGTTTTGTCGTTGCAGATATTCCAGGATTGATTGAAGGAGCACATCGTGGTCATGGTCTAGGCATTGATTTTTTAAAGCATATAGAGAGGACGAAGATTTTAGTCCACCTCATTGATGTATCTCCCTATTCAGGAAGGGAACCAAATCAGGATTATCAGACCGTTGTGAGAGAAATGAAAGCTTTCAACCCGCAGTTGATTAGAAGGCCGCAGATTTTAGTTGCCAATAAGATTGACCTTATTGGGAATGAGAGAAGCAAGCTGGAAAACGTAAGAGTTTTAGCTGCAAATAAGTCCCTTCCTTTTTATGCCATTTCTGCTAAAGAAGAAAAAGGACTGAAAGAGCTTGTTTTTGCTATGGCAAAGATACTTAATACTGAGGAGGAGAATGCACAGTAGTTTATGAAAAAGGAACGAATAGGTCTTTTCGGGGGAACTTTTAATCCTATTCATCTGGGCCATCTAAAAGCAGCTGAGATCGTGCAGAAAAGATTTCTTTTGGATAAGATTCTTTTTATCCCCTCCTATATTCCACCTCATAAAGAAACAGTGGAGATCGCCTCTCCTTTACATCGCCTTAAAATGGTGGATATTGCTTGTGCTTCTTATCCTCTGTTCATTCCTTCATCGATTGAGATTGAGGCTAAGGGAAAGTCCTACTCAATTATAACTTTGTCCAAAGTAGAGAAGATTTTTCCGGAGGCCTTAATTTTTTTCCTCCTTGGAGTAGATTCTTTTTTAGAAATTGAGACGTGGAGAGAGCATGAAAAACTTCTTGCCAAGTGCTTCTTTATCATTGTAAACCGTCCAGGGTATCATTTAAAGGATGTGAAAGAAGTTTTAAACGGCAGATACAGAGAAAGAATGCATGAGCTGTCTGAGAGAGGAGAGATAGATGAAGGAATTTTTGCTTCTTTTAATATATTTCTCTTTCCTATCCAGGCATTAAACATTGCTTCGACTGAAATTAGGAGAAGAATACAGAGAGGGGATTCAGTTAAGAGAATGGTTACAGCAGCTGTTGAGGCTTACATAAAAAAAAATAAACTTTATCAAAATTAAAATGGACAAAAACACGCCAAAAAAAATCGATAGAAGGAGCCTTCCCCTGGGCGTAAAGCTTTCAATTAAGGCTAGTCAGGCTAAAAAAGGTGAAAATCTTCTTGTTCTTGATTTAAGAGGGATTGCTTCTTTTACGGATTTTTTTATCACAATGCATGGAAATTCCACCCGGCAGAATACAGCCATTTACGAAAACATAGAGCAGGAGTTAAAGAAGAAAAATATTCGTCCTCTGGGTGTAGAAGGAAAGGAAAATGGTGAGTGGATATTGATGGATTATGGGAGTTTTATTGTCCATGTCTTTTCCAGGAGGGCAAGGGATTACTATGCTCTAGAAAAATTATGGGGTGATGCTCCTAAATTCTCGTACTGAATCCTTTTAGTTTACTTTTCAGCTTCCTTAAATTTTAAAAGACCGTTACTCCCGATTCCTGTAAAGTAAAAAAATTTTAAAAAAAAAGAGAAAAAATGTTGACATTTTGCCTCTTAATCATTATTTTTTATTGACAAATTTTTTAATAACGTAGGTCTTTCAGGAAGAATTTTCTCGGCTTTTCTAATGAAACTTAAGATCTTATGGCCAGGAAAAACGAAAGATACAGAGATAAGAAAGTTACAGGAATTTTATTTAGAGAGAATTAATCATATGGAATATTGCGAAATTATACAAACAAAAGAAGCTAGAGGAATAAATGAAAAGTTTGCTGATAGAATCAAAGAAATTGAGGCCAAATCTCTTGAAAAGCACTTAAAAGATGATTACATTATCTGTTTATTCGATGGAGGTAAAGAGATGAGTTCCTTTGAGTTTTCTCGCTTCCTAAAGGATATCGCCTCAAGTCCAGTTCGGGGCATTACTTTTGTAGTTGGAGGATTTCTAGGGCTGTCTGAAAGAATCTTAAAGAAAGCAGATTTCCTGCTCTCTTTTTCGAGGATGACTTTTTCTCATGAACTAAGCCGAATTATTATGTTAGAGCAGATTTACCGAGCACTCGCACTCCAGAGAGGAAAACAATACGTAAAATAAGGGGGGATTATATTGGATAAGAGAGAAAGAGAAAAATATAAAGATAAACTTATAAAAAAGAAGCAAGAAATTGTAGAAAAGTTAAGCGAGACATATACCGAAAGTAAAGAGGTTGAGACTGGTATTGCCCAGGATGTAGTTGACAAGGCTGAAATTTCTTACACTAAGGAGTTTCTTTTAAGCCTCTCTGATGCGGAAAGAGAGCAGTTGTCTATGATAGATGAAGCAATAAAGAGAATTAAAAAGGGCGAATACGGAGTTTGCCAGATGTGCAGCAATAAAATTAGTAAAAAAAGGCTGGATGCTATTCCCTGGACTCCTTATTGTATTAATTGCCAGGAAAAGAAGGAGGAAGAGTCTTCTTGATTTCTTCCTTCCCAAGATTACTTACAACTATCGGAAAATTAGGGGAGTTGATTTTTTTCCCTTCTAGCTGCAAGCTGTGTTCTAGCCTTCTTGAATTTCCCCATGAAAACGTTATTTGCCGAGCTTGTTGGGGAAAAATCAGAGCTCCTCGTCAATCTTTTTGTTTATGCTGCGGCCGCTTTTTTGAGGGAGTAGCAGAACCTCATTTTTGTCGTAGTTGTCTTCAGGGGAGGCCTCCTTTTTCTCTTCATCGCTCCTGTGGAAGGTATAAAGGAACATTAAAAGATATTATCCTTCTCTTTAAGTATCGCCATTTTAAGTTGCTGGGGAAGGAGCTTGCCCGTTTTACCTATGAAATATCGAATAGATATAAAGATCTTTGGTGGAATGTCGAAGCTCTAATACCAGTTCCCCTTCATCGCAAGAGAGAAAAGCAGCGAGGCTTCAACCAGGCATTGATTATAGCAAAGGAATTAGCCAAAAATATGGAGATTCCGATTGTGGAAAGAGCGCTCGTTAAAGTCAGAAATGTCCCCCCCCAAACTTTGATAAAACCAGGAGACAGGGAAAAAAACGTGTCGGGAGCTTTCTGTGTAGTGAAGAAAGAGCAAGTAAGAGGGAAAAGTGTGCTTTTGGTAGACGATGTTTATACCACAGGAGCCACAATACGAGAATGCAGCAGGGCGCTTCGAGAGGCAGGCGTCAGAGAGGTCAGAGCGCTTAGTGTAGCTCAAGCCTGACACCTCAATTTTCCTTAAAAAAAACGCCCATGGTTTCAGAAACCATGGGCGCTTTTCTAAATGATGATTATAGTTTACTTATTTTTTTCTTTACTTGCTCTGAGGATTTTCACTTTGCGAGGCTTTAATTCAGGCTTTTTGGGCATGGTAATTCGAAGGACTCCGTTTTCGTGTTCAGCTTCAATCTTATCGTGATCAATGTAATTAGGAAGAGTAAAGGAACGGCAGAAGAAACCATAAGCGCGTTCGATTCGGTGGAAATTCTCTTCTTTGGTCTCCTTTTCGAATTTCCTTTCACCTTCTATAGTGAGGGTGTTATTTTCAATCTTGATTTCTATGTCTTTTTCGTTTAAGCCAGGTAATTCAGCAGAAAGAACAAGGGCATTTTCAGTCTCGTAAATGTCTACTGAAGGAGACCAGTTACCTGAAACTAAGTCTCTTTCTTCACCTCGAGCAGTGAATGTATCCTCAAAAAGTCTGTTCATTTTTTCCCTTAGAGTAACGAGATCTCTAAAAGGATCCCATCTGATAACAGCCATTTTTACACCTCCTTAATATTTGAGTCTTTCTATAATATAATATATGAGTGTATAAATGTCAAGTATTTTAAAAAATTTTTATGTTTTACTCTCTCTCGAGCCTCTAATGAGTATTGTGGTTTCCCCTTTAAGGGCTTTGTCTTTGAGCTTCGTGATCAATTCTTTAGCTCGACCTCTTATAAATTCTTCGTGGATTTTGGTCATTTCCCGGGCAATTACAACACTTCTATCTCCGAAAACTTCGATAATGACCTCAAGAAAAGCTAATATTTTGCGTGTTGGAAGGTAGAAAACAAGGGTTGCATCTTCGTTTTTTATTGAATTCAGCAGTTTTTTCGTCTTTTCTTTCCTAGGGGGAGGGAATCCTATGAAAAGAAATTTGTGGGTAGGAAGCCCAGAAGCAGCCAGTGCTGCTGTCGCTGCTGAAGCTCCTGGTATTGGGATGACGTGGATATCCTCTTTTATAGCTTCTCTGATCAATGGGAAGCCAGGATCTGAAAGTCCAGGAGTTCCTGAGTCAGAAACCAGTGCTACATACTTTCCCTCTTTGAGAAGGTTAATTATTCGGGGAATTTTCTTATGTTCCTTAGGCTGGTAGTAACTTATGAGCTTTTTCTTAAAATTGTATTTATTCAATAATTTTATTGTTTGACGAGTATCTTCGCAGGCAATAAAATCCACCTCACTGAGAATTCTTAGGGCTCTGAGGGTTAAATCCTCCAAGTTACCAATAGGAGTAGCCACTATAAAAAGCTTTCCCGCCTTGGATTTAACCTTCATTGATTTCTTTTTCATCGTAGTGATTGATTTAAGCGGCTTTTTCTTTCTGATGCTGAATTTTGATTGCCTGGATAGTCTATTTGTCCCAGTCGTAGGGGTAGAGAAAATCTAAGCCTATTGTTCGAGCGGAAATTTTGGGAATTGGAGGCATTTTTCTTTTGAATTCAGAATTTTTTATGAGTGAAATAATTTTATCTATTTTTTCTTTTTTAAATCCTGATTTTATTACTTCTTTTTTTGAACTCCTCTGATCAACAAGCATGTATAGTATTTTATCAGCTTCGGCATATGTCAGGCCGAGCTCTCCTTCATCTGTCTGTCCAGCCCATAATCCTGCAGTTGGTTGTTTTTTCAGAATTTTTTTTGGCAGCCCTAAGTGCTGACCTAGTTGACGAATTTGCGTCTTGTATAAATCACCGAGGGGATTTATGGCGCAGGCCATGTCTCCATGGATTGTTCCATAGCCCAAAAGAAGCTCGGTTTTATTGCTTGAACCGAGGATCAGAGCTTTCTTCCGTGCAGAGAAATCATAGAGAATAGACATCCTTTCTCTAGCCATTTTATTTCCTATGATAATCTTATTTTGGGTAGGATACTTTGAAAAGTAGGCATCTACCATCAGAGAGATATCCACTATCTTCCACTGAATCTTTAAACGCGCTGCGATTTCCTGTGCATCTGTCGCATCTTCGTGAAATGTGTTTTTGTATGGCATTATGAGGGCTATAACATTTTTTGAACCAAGAGCTTTTACGGCGAGATAAGAACAAACCGAAGAGTCTAGACCTCCTGACAGACCTAGGATTGCCTTTTTATAGTTAAATTTAGCTAATTCTTCTTTTATAAACGTGGTCAATACTTTTTCAACAAATGGGCCGTTAATCTTCATATTCTCTCACTATCCTTTTTAGAGCCTCAAGGATTATTTCAGGTTTATCATCTCTTTTAAAACTCCATCTTTTTCGGGCTCTCCTTATTTCATCCAAGTCAATTTCTTGAAAGAGAAAATCCTTATCAAGGTAAGAAGCTTTGGCTGACAACTTACCCCAGGGATTGTAGATGTAGGAGCCACCTGCAAAGGCTTTACCATCTTCAAATCCTACCCGATTGCAGTAAATGACAAAGGCTGTTGAGAATCGCGAAATGGCCTCTCCCATAAGTTCCCACATTCGGCTTGTTTCATAAGCTTCCTTACCAGTGACTCCTCTTCCTGGAGCTGCGCTGATAATAATTATTATTTCAGAATCGCCAGCAAAGAGAAGATAGCAAGCTCCGTAGCTGAGGAAGTCCCGACAGATCATCATTCCTGTCTTGCCAAATGGAGTGTCGAATGTCTTAAAATTCTTACCTTGTGCAAAGAATTTCCCTTCCTCGAACATGCCATACGTAGGAAGAAAAACTTTGCGGTGTATATGAATCACTTTTCCCTTTGAGAGAAAAGCAGCTGAGTTAAAAAATAAGCCATTTTCTTTCTCTTCTACAAAACCAAATATAATAGAGATCTCTCGACTTAAAGTCTTGAGCTCTTTGAAGTAACGGTCTTTTTCTGGAATTAGCGCTACTTCTTCCACTATATCTTTTAGGGTATAGCCTGTGAGACTGAGTTCAGGGAAAATAACGAGATCGGCCTTTTTCTTCTTTGCTTTTTCTGTGTACTCAAGATGGAGCTCGAAATTTTTCTTTATATCTCCAAGAAAAGGAGAAATCTGTACTATTGCAATTTTCATGTCAGGAAAATTACCATAATTTTTTATCCATTGCAATTTTTTGAATTAACTGACCTGAGCATTCCCTCAAACACTTTTCTCAAAAATCGAGCCTGTCCCTTCTCTGTTTGTCACGAGTCTGACTGCTGTTTATCTCGAGGTAAATAATAAGGTGATTGCAAGAGACTAAGAATTGAAAAATAAAATTGAAATTAATTTGTTTTGGATATATTTTATACAATGAGAAATATGAATCATATTGCCTATCATCTAAAACACATCCATCACAATAAGAAAAGCGGATTACTTAATTTTACTCAGGAAGATATTAAAAAAATCTTCTTATTTCAGGATGGGGATTTGATCTATGCCAAGACAAACCAGCCTGAGGAGAGATTAGCTGCAGTTTTGTTTAAATTAGGGAAGATTTCACAAGAAACATACTCCAAGATTGATTTTTACATTAAATATAAGCAGAAAGTGGGAGAAGTATTGGTGAAAGAGGGGTATATTTCCAAGACGGATCTGTATGAAGGCTTGATTTCTCAGATGAGAGAGATTACTTTAAACACTTTCCCTTTCTTTGATGGTGAGTTTTTCTTCGAAGTAAAGGAGAGTTTAATTGATCAGAAGCTCGAAGCAGAAATAGACATTCCTCTTTTAATCGAAGACGGCATTAAGAGGATGAAATACCATCCGTCATTAAAATCATTTGGGGAAACTAAGGTTTTTTTCCGTAAAAGTGATGAATATTCCTATCTGTTACAAGCAGAAGATAAAGAAATTTTAAATTCAGTTGATGGAATATCGTCAGCTACAGAGATTTTAAATTCCGCAGGCTACAATGCTGAGTTATTCTGGAAGAGCTTATACCTTTTTTATTGTTTGGACTTGGTTGATGTTAAAATTGAGAGAAAGGATGAAATAATAAAAGAAGAGGAAGAGGGGAAGATTACCTTGGTAAAAGAGAAGAAACAGCTCGCTGATGTGGATGATATGGTAAAAAGATTTCCTTCCTTGAATTATTACCAAATTCTTGATGTTTCCAGATCTGCATCTGATAGGGAGATAAAAAAAGCCTACTTCAGCCTAGCCAGAAAATTTCACCCTGACTCTTTTGATAGAAATCTTCCCCATGAGGCAAGGAAAAACATTGAGGATGTTTTTACTCAGATCTCTAATGCATACCAAACACTGATTGATAAGGAGAAAAGGAAGGAATATGATTCCCAGATTGAACTTCCCTCAGAGGAAGAAGAACAAGACCCTTCAAAGAAAGCAGATACCAGGTTCCGTCAAGCAAAGACTCTTTACAACCAAAAGAGGTATGAGGATGCCTTGGTTCTTCTTGAAGAAGCTGTCAGGTTGGTCAGGAATAAAGGGTACTTCTTCTTACTGCTTGCACTCACAGAGTCAAAAATCCTAACAATGCAAAAAAAGGCTGAGGAAGATTTTTTAAAAGCAATAGATTTAGAGCCTTGGAATCCAGAATGCTATGTGGGATTAGGTTTGCTCTATAAGCAAGCAGGACTCAGAGCGAAAGCGAAAAAACAGTTTAAAAAGGCATTGGAACTTGACCCTGATCACAGTATTGCCCTCAGAGAGGTGGAGATGGCTTCTAAAGAAGAAAGGAAAAGGGGACTCAAGGATTTATTCTCTTTTGAACTTTTTGGTCAGAAGAAAAAAAGGAAGTGAGCTATTCCTTCCCGATGAGTTTTAAGAGTTCTATTTCCTCCAGCGTTTGAATACCGAGCTGCTGAGCTTTAGTGAGTTTTGATCCAGGAGAGCCACCTGCCACAACATAGGTGGTTTTGCTGCTCACAGAGGAAGTAACTTTTCCCCCCAATTTTTCGATAAGTTCTGTGGCCTCCTCTCGAGTTACGCTTTCTAGTTTTCCTGTTATAACAAATATCTGTCCCGAAAGAGGCATGAGCTCACCTCGTACTTCCTCTTTGTATGAAAAATTTAGACCAGCTTGCTTTAGTTTGTCTATAAGCTCGATATTTTCGGGCTGCTTAAAGAAGAAAACAACACTTTCAGCAACTTTAGGTCCGACATCTTCTATTTGAGTGAGCTCACCGAGAGATGCTTTGCTCAGCACTTCTAGCTTTTTAAAAGTGGTGGCCAGGGCTTGAGCTGTACGTTCTCCGACGTATCTTATCCCTAAGGAGTAAATCAATCGATCCAAGTTTCGCTGTTTTGTTTTTTCGATCTCTTCCAGCAGGTTCTGGGAACTTTTAGGCCCCATTCTCTCTAAATTGACCAAATCCTCGTGTTTTAAAGAATAGAGGTCAGGTATTTTTTGGATAAGCTTACTTTCTAAAAGCTGGTCAACCAGTGCTTCTCCTAAGCCTTCGATATTCATAGCCCGACGGGAAGCGTAGTGGAGTATGGATTCTTTTAATTTAGCAGGGCAGGAGGTGTTTGTGCAGCGAGCAATCGCTTCTTCCTCTAGCTTGAAGGTAGAAGAGTGGCAAACAGGGCATGAGGAAGGCCAGATAAACGTGACTTCTTTCCCTGTGCGTCTTTCTTTCATAACTGAGACAACCTTGGGAATGACATCACCGCTTCTTTCAATAAGAACAGTATCCCCAATTCTTATATCTTTTCTTTTAATTTCATCCTCGTTATGAAGTGTTGAGCGGCTGATAGTAATACCTGAAAGTTTAACTGGTTCGAGGAGAGCGACAGGAGTTAATGCTCCTGTGCGTCCTACTTGAATTTTGATATCCTTTATCTTTGTCGTAGCCTGTCTGGCGGGAAATTTGAAAGAAATTGCCCATCGAGGAAACTTGGATGTTGCCCCCAGGAGTTTCCGCTGCTCGGTAGAGTTTACTTTAACAACAATTCCATCTACGTCATAGTCCAGATTGTCTCTTTTTTCTCGCCAATCCTCATAAAAATCTATTACTTCCCTAAGATTGGTACATAAACGAACAATGGAGTTTATTTTGAAGCTGAGGCCTTGGAGTGTTTTCAGATTTTCCCATTGACTTGGAGTTTCGCTTCCATCGATAAAGATGTAGTAAAGGAATAAATCTAGACGGCGAGAATAGACCTCCCGGGGATCAAGGGTCCGGAGAGAGCCGGCTGCTGCATTCCTGGGATTTGCAAAGAGGGGCTCACCCTTTTTTTCCTTTTCACGGTTAATCTTATGAAACGATTCAAAGGGAAGATAAACCTCTCCTCTGACTTCGATTTCTTTGTGGTTTCTTATTTCAAGAGGAAGACTTCTGATAGTTTTTACATTTAGGGTAACGTCATCTCCCTTAAAGCCATCACCTCTCGTTACAGCTTGGCTGTACTTGCCTTCCCTGTAGATTATAGAGATTCCCAGACCGTCGATTTTGAGCTCCGCTACATACTGTATCCTTTGAGAAGGGAGTAATTTTTGAATTCTTTCTTCAAATTCTATCAGTTCTTCTACACTGTAACAATTATCAAGGCTGAGCATAGGCGTTGCGTGTGAAACTGAGGCAAATCCTTCTATAGGCTGGTCTCCGACTCGCTGGGTGGGTGATTCAGGAGTAATTAATTCAGGGAATTGTCTTTCGATCTCTTCTAATTTTTTGACGAGAAGGTCAAACTCATAGTCTGAGATTTGTGGGTTATTATCGACATAATACTTTTTTTCGTGGTATTTTATTTCATCTTTTAGTTTTTGAATTTTTCGAGAAGCCTGTTTAAGAGAGAGAGGTTTTGTCACAACCTGCCCCAGAAATTATGAGAGTTTAAAAAGGATCTATTTACTTCCTAATCGTTTCTTCGTATCTTCGAGAAGCTTGTTGAACTTGTTTACAATTACCTTTTGTTCAGCTTCAAGTTTTTTAATTTTTTCCTGGAGAGCTTCAATATCGGCTTGCCAGGACTCAATCTCTTTCTTCTGTTTTTCGCTCAATTCTTCTTCACTTTTATCTCCGAAGCTTTCGTTGAAGAGCTCGGTCGTTTCTACCAACTGTTTATTTAACTCTATAAGCTCCTTGACTTTCTCGTTATATCCAAAGGCTTCCTTCGAATTGAAGAATATACTTTCAGCAAGTGATCTGGCTTTTTTTGAGTTGGAAGGGGAGAGAAAGCTGGCTTCGAGTAAATATTTAATTGCCTCAGTAGAAGTATTGGGATTTTTCTTTGAGTTTCCTGCTAAGATGATTCCAATGTTGTAAGCGATTTCACCTGACTTTTTCTTCTGGTATGCTTTCTTAAAATAAGTCAGGGCTTCATCTCTTTTTTTGTTCTTGAAGAGGGATTTTGCGTAGTAGGAACAGCTTTCGTAGTCATTTAGAATATTGTAAGCAACTCTGAAAGCTTCTTCTGCATTACTGTAAAATTTAAAATTATAGAGCGATTTTCCAACTTTCTTGAGGTCTTTTCCGATTTGAGGATTCTTTAAAAAGTCGTATGATTTTATATAAGAACTCGCAGCGCCTTTGAGTTGTTTTGCTTTCTCTTGAGTTTGAGCATGTATGTAGTAACCAGCTCCCATGAGCTGTATCCATTGAGCAGGAGTGGTTGTTGAAGATTTTTTATCCTTATTTACTCGGGCTATTTCTACAGCTTGCAGAGCGTAGTTCTTAGCTTTTTCTAGATTCGTGGCTTGCTTGGCGTAGATTGAGGAAAGTGTAATATAAAGTTGGGACTTTGTAAAATCATCCAAACCGCTCATCGTAATAGCTTTTTCGCCGTATTCAATAGCTTCAGAAAGTTTATTGCTCTGGGAAGTATAGAAACAGAGATGGGCATTGGCATAGTTTTCATACTGAGATCCCTTGCCGTTATATTTATTTAGGTATTCTTTGAGAAGCTTAATTTTTTGAGGAAGCGTCGGGGCTGTAGTTGCTTTGATATACTCTTCATGGGCTGGGTCTGTTTGACCATGGGATGAGCTATAAACGAAGAAGATTAAAATTAGTGTTACAAGCGCTGTTTTTTTCATTTTCAACCTCGCATGAAATTTGAATGGCATAATATCTTTCCTTAATAAAAATGTCAATATGTTTTTATCACCATTCCAATAGTAATAGTAGCAAAAAATATGCCAGATTAAAAGCGATTAAAAAAGTTTACATTTTTTTAAATTTTTGGACATTTTTTTAAGCATCATATAGAATGTAGAAAACAGTGGCTGATCGTGATTTTTATATTTATTTTTTAGAAAAGGTTGAGAAACCTTTAGAGCAGGATGTCCTTCTCAGTCGTTATTCAAATTTTAGAATCGGCGGTAAGGCTGATTATTTTTTTGAAGCTAACTCTATTGCTGAAATAAAGTCTTCAATTTCTGCGGCCAATAGCTGCCGTATTCCTTGTTATCTAGTAGGGGGAGGATATAATATTCTTTTTGATGATGATGGATTTAGAGGCCTTATAATCAGAAACAAAGTCAAAGGGATAATGATTAGAGAACAAGAAGGAGTTGAAGTTCTTTCCGGTACATCTTTGGACGCGCTCCTTCAGTTTTTAACGGAAAAAAGTCTGACAGGGCTTGAATTTTTAGCTGGAATTCCAGGAACAGTAGGGGGAGCAGTCTTTGGCAATGCAGGGGCATTCGATCAGTGCATCGGCGATTTTTTAAAGGAAGCTTTTCTTCTTGATGAGAAAGGAAATGATCAAAGAGTTGAGAGAGACTACTTTAAGTTTAGCTATCGTCAAAGCAACCTTAGGAAGAGGCATCGTGTTCTCTTAAAAGCTTTTTTTCAGCTTCGAAAAGGGGATAAGAAGAAAATAGAAAAAAAAATTGGGGAAAATTTGAGGATCAGGAAGGAAAAGCATCCCTCAGAGGATACAGCTTGTGCGGGAAGCTATTTTAAGAATCCCGTTTTATCTGACAGTAAGAAGGTGGCTGCAGGTTTTCTTCTAGATAAGGTAGGTGCAAAAAACATCCAGATTGGCCGGGCAGCAGTACACCCGGATCATGCTAATTTTATCATTAACTTAGATAAAGCTTCAGCCAGAGATGTGCTCTCTCTCGCTCAAGAACTAAAAGAGAGAGTCAAGGAAAAATTTGGGATAGAGCTTGAGGAAGAGGTTGTTTTTCTTCCAACAAGTACTTCAATTCCCTGATATTTTCAAAGAGAATCTTTTTTCCCAAGCCTTGAGCTTCGGCCGCGGGTAGTACAAATATTTCATAATCATCAGGTATGTTTTTTAAGCACCAGTAATTTTTTAAATCCTTTGTTTTACTCTCGCACTTAGACTGTTATGAGTGATTTTATGCTAATTTTCTTTACATTATGTAAAGTTATTTGGAAAGATAGCAGGGTGAGTATTATTCACATAAGTAGAAAATGATCTAGCTAGCATCTAAGAGTTAAGTCTTAAAATTGACTTGCTATCTTATTATCCTTATATTATTAAAAAGGCAGGAATAACTCAGAACTATGCAATGTCCGAAATGTCATGCATCTAATCCGGATGACAGCCTTTATTGTGCTAAATGTGGATTCTCCCTGAAGAAAGATATGGGAACCCTTACGTATAAGCCCGATAAAGAACTTCAGCAAAAGGATTCATTACATTTTTCCCCTGGGGATAGTTTCGGCGACCGTTATCGAATTATTGAAGAGATAGGCCGGGGTGGAATGGGAAGGGTATACAAAGCGGAAGATAAAGAGCTGGCTATAACAGTTGCTCTTAAAATGATCCGCCCTGAATACTCTTTAAATCCCCACTTTATAAAACTATTCAAAAAGGAGACCGTACTTGCCCGGTCCATTTCCCACGAAAATGTGATTCGGATCCACGATCTGGGAGAGGAAGGTAATATTAAATACATCTCGATGGAATATATAAAGGGACAAAATTTAAAAGAGCTGATTCGTACTTCAGGCGCATTAGCGATTGAGACTACTACTAGCATTACTAACCAGATATGTAAGGCATTAAAAGTTGCCCATCAAAAGGGAATCATTCACCGGGATTTAAAACCCCAAAACATCATGATTGACAATAACGGCAGAGTGTATGTCATGGATTTTGGACTGGCAAAATCCACTGAAGGTCAGGAAACAAGCATATCTTTGGGTGTGATTGGAACTCCTCAATACCTGTCGCCTGAACAGGCAAAAGGTGAAGAAGCAGATGAAATATCTGATATTTATTCTCTTGGCGTAATTCTCTTTGAGATGCTGACGGGAAAACGCCCTTTTGAAGCAGAAAATATTGCCGGCTATATCCAAAAGCATATCCAAGAAAAACCTCCGTCTCCTTCTGAAACAAATCCATTAATTCCAGCTTACCTTGAGAAAGTCATCCTTAAATGTCTCGAAAAAGACAAAGAGAAGCGGTATCAGAATATAGATGAGCTTATCAAAGATTTGAAAGAGCAAAAAGTAAAAGCTGGGGTGCTTTTGCCTCGTGCCAAGACAAAAGTCTTAAGAATGCTTGCCTATGTTACGATCCCTATCATCATCCTGGCAGCTTTGTATTTTTTATTGATAGAAAAGAAGAAACCAGCTCCCTTGCCTCCCTTTGTAGACGGAAGAAAATCAATAGCAGTAATGTATTTTGAGAATAATACTGGGGATAGAAGCCTGGATTATTGGAGGAGAGCTCTCCAGGATCTCTTGATTACGGACCTGGCACAGTCTAAGTATTTTAGGATTCTTTCTGATGATCGGCTCTTCCAGATTCTTAAAGAAATGAAACAGTCAGAAACAACTCAGTACTCTGCTGATGTTCTGGATAAGATTTCATCTGAAGAAAATATAGATTACATCATTTTAGGAAGCTTTGGGAAAGCTGGTGATAATTTTAGGATCAATTGTAAGATACGGGAAGCTCAGACACAAGAGCTTGTGGGGACAGAAATTGCAGAGGGGATAGGAGAGTCTAGCTTTCATACTATGGTGGACAAATTGACTGTCTGGATTAAATCTAAATTCAAGCTCACTCCTCAAGAAATAGCTGGTGATATTGATAAAGAGATAGGGAAAATAACGACCAGCTCGCCTGAAGCGCTGAAATATTACATAGAAGGGAAACGATATTACAATGAGAGAAAATTCAAGAAGGGTATTGTGCTGCTAGAGAAGGCTGTAGCTATTGATCCGGAATTTGCTATGGCCTATGACATGATTGCCACAGGTTATGCTTATGAGGGTAATACAGCTCAAGTCAAAGAAAATCTCTTGAAAGCATTGGCACTTCAAGAACATGTATCGCTTAGAGAGCGATATCTGATCCAGGGTTCTTATTTTAATATGGTTGGAAAGGCTTACAAAAAAGCAATAGAAACGTATCGTGAATTATTAAATATTTATCCTTACGACGAAAGAGGAATTTTGGAACTGGGAGCTATCTATCGTAATCTGGAGGAATGGGATCTGGCTGTTGAACAGTTTAAGAAAGTTATTGAATTTAACAAGAAATCACATCTAGCTTTTGAGAACCTTGCTTATGTTTATATGGCTAAAGGCTTGTATGATAAAACCAGGGAAATTCTTCAAGAAAACAAGGATGTTTTTCCCGACCAGGCCACTTTCCACAGGTTTATGGGCCATGTCTTTATCTGTCAAGGCAGGTATGATCTTGCCCTCCCGGAAATAGAAAAGGCTTATTTAATTGAACCTGAATATGAAGGGAACGTTATTTTAAAAGGCGAGATTAATCATCTTAAAGGGGACTTTCCTTCTGCAGAAAAGAGTTACAAGGTCCTCCTTGAAAAAGAGAGCCCGAACTCCCAATTGTCGGGGTGTCTCTGGTTAAGTCATCTATATTTATTGCAGGGCCAATATAGAAAATGCAAAAATGAGATTATTGAAGGAATAAGGAAATCACAGAAATTAAAGATTAAAACAAAAAAGACTTCTTTTTTATTATTTTTGGCGTACCTGAATCTTAGACTCAAGCATTTCAAAGAAGCGCTCGATGCATCGAGCCAGGCAGTGGAAATTGCAGTTGAGACCGGTTCCCTAGATAATCAAAAAATGGCATTACATTTTCGCGGAATCGCCTATCTTGAGCTAAAGAAAATGGAGGAGGCAAAAAAAACAGCAGAAGAACTGAAGCAGTTGATCGAAAAAACTGGGAATAAAAAGCATATGAGACATTACTTCGACTTGGTGGGAAGGATTGCCTTGAGAAATAATCAGGTTTCCAAGGCAATAGAACATTTCAAAAAGGCTTTTTCTCTGTTGTCTTTTCAGATATACACCTTAAAAGACCAATCTTTTTATGTTGATTCCCTTGCTTCAGCTTATTATGAAGCTGGAGATATTGAAAATTCCCAAAAACATTATGAAAGAATTGCTTCCTTGACCATGGGGAGGCTTATGTGGGGAGATGTTTATGCCAGAAGTTATTATTGGCTGGGAAAGATCTACCAGAAAAAAGGGTGGGAAGGAAAGGCCATTGAACACTATGAAAGGTTTGTCGAGCTCTGGAAAGATGCTGATTCTAATCTTCCGGAACTGACCGATGCAAAAGAGCAATTTGCGGTTCTGAATAAAGTTAATTAGGAATAGAATTTATATATTTTTCAAATCTTTCAAGAAGAGATCCCTTTCCTTTCTGACAATTTTTCTATATTTGCATTTCCAATCCGGTATCTTTCCGATATTTGAACTGGAAAATGCTGCACTTACAGGACATACAGCGCACCCCTCAAGCTCAGGGCATTGTTTGCAAGCTCTATCATTTGTGTAAAAATTATCCATACGGAGATTCGAATAATTCCTAAGGATATCAAGGTAAATCATTTTATGGTTATCAATAAATTCATCAAGATCGCCAAAGCAGTATTTAAGATATTCTGGTGTTCCTTTTTTTCCATTGAAGTAATTTGAAAAAAGATAGCATCCCCAGAGTTTTCCCTCAGGATTCAGTGTCATGCGGTCAAACCCGGCAAAACAGGAAAAAATACCTTTTCTGATATTTCTCCTGAAGCAGCTCAGAGGGATAGTTCGGGTTCTTTTATAGAAAAAGAGAATAAAATCTTTCAAGGAGTGCAGCTCTTTTTTTAATCGGAGAAGCGATGAATCATTCCATGAGGAATTTATGGAAAGGGAAAGGCGGATATCTGAAGCACCGAGCTTCGTGATAAATTTAAAGGATTTTGAAAGATATCCAATGCTTTCCGGCATAAACACACTGTTAATAACCAGATCAATATCCGGGTGAACTAATAAATTTTTAATAACCGAAACGATTCGTTCAAGACTCCCTTTTTTCCTGAATACGTCTTGAACTAACCCGTCAAAGCTTACCATGAGTGAAAATCTGTGCTGTTTCAGGAAATTCAGTACTTCATCATCAATAAGGCTTCCATTAGTGGTAAGAGAGTATTGAATGTGCTTTCTTTGGCCTTTGTTTTTATTTTGAATGTAGGATACTGTTTTTTTGAGATTTTCAAGGGCTAGGAGAGGTTCACCACCTGTGAAGTTTACATAGCATTCCTCTTTTAAATAGGGCAGGAAAAAGTCAAGAGATTTTTCAATTATAGAAAAATCGAGTATTTTTTCCCCTTTTTTTTGATAACAATACGGGCAGTTAAAATTGCACTTATCTGTTAGAATAAGTGTAAAGCTAGATAACTCCATCCATAGATTTTAGAATCTGACTGTAAAGAAATATTAATTAGGCTATATTATTAGTCTTCCCCTTCTCCAGGAGTCCAGGGTTTTGGACAATCACCAAAGAACATTATTTTTTGTGCCTTATCTATGTAAAATTGTCCTTCTTTCAGCTTGTCTTCTAAGAGCTTTCCATAATTGAGTGCTTCCTCTCTTCTCTTTTTCCAATCAGGATTATCAGGATCTAATTTTACAAACTCCATTATAAAATACAGATAATCATAAACACTTCGTCTTTCTTTCCTCTCCATTGTTTCCCTCCTTTTCAATTATTTTATAGTAATATACTTATAAAAAGAGTATAAATCAAGTCAGATATAATTTTTATTTCTTTCAGCCCTGGAAGCCTGAATTTGAAGTTGAATTCCATGATTTAGAGTCGTGTGCACTTTCTTCTAATTGATTTATAGAAGTTTGAATTACATAATCATAGAATTATTGTGTCCGCGTAGTTTAAGAGATTATTTTGCTTCTAGCAAGCTTTTTAAGGTCTTGATTTTTTCTGGCGGGAGGTTCTTTATTTTTGCTATCTCTAAGGCTTGAGCTGTAAGCTGGAGGAATATTTCACGATAAGCAGGATATCTCTTTAAAGCCTTTAGATGCTCTTCTAAGGGTTTCTCATCTCCCCTGATTATAGGGCCTGTTAGAGCGCTCTTAATTCCTACTTCTTCTATATTTTGTTGAGTTCTCTTAATTAAAGGCATGATCACTTTCAAGGCTTTATCTTCTTCAAGGCCGATGTCTTTAAGAAGGGATACAGCGACATTAAGGAGGACAACGGAAAAGTTTGAAGCTATGCTGCAAGCTAAATGATAGAGAGGCTTGTCTTTTCCCTTGATAAAGATAGATGTTCCTCCAAAATGATCCACAATTTTTTGTGCCAGGTCCAATGCTCCTTTGTCTCCTTCTAAGCTGAAATATATCCCTTCGAATTGCTTAAGGTCGCCTTTTTTTTGTGAGAATGACTGAACTGGATGAAGTGATGCAGTCAGTGCGCCCTTAGTCTTTAGAGGTTTCAGGACTCCAGCAGGAAGAAGGCCGCTGCAGTGAAAGACGGTTTTTTTTCTCCAGGGAAGCGTCGAAACAGCAAGTTCCTCTGCTGCCTTAGCAATTTCACTGTCAGGTAAACAGAGGAACAAAAGCTCACCCTCTTTTGCTGCTTGAGTATTATCAGTGAAGGCTTTTCCTTCTCCAATTATTTGGAGACTTTGTCTCGCTGAAGATAATCTCTTGCAGGAGACAGCTTTAATTCTGTAACCCTTTTTAGAAAGAGCATAACCCAGGGAAGTTCCTAAGCGGCCAGCGCCAATTATGGCGGTATCAATCATTTTTTGCCTTTGAATATCTCCAGCCATTGATTGATTTCAAGAGGAGAAGGAAAGGTGACTTTTTTTTCTTCTTCCTTGGCATTTTTGTATTCTTTTAATGCTTTTATTAATTGACGACTGAACTCCTCGCAGTTTAAAGTCTTAGCTCCCTTGGACTTGGCAAACAGCTGGACCTCTCGGTCTGAGCTCACTACATAGAATCTTCGAAAATAAGTCTGTTTTAAGATAATTTCTTTGATTAGCTGGTCAGCATTCTGGCCATGAGGAGGATAAAAAACAGAAAAATTTTTTCTCCTGAGGTGTTTTCCAATAATATTCGGGTCGGGATACCCATCAAATACAATTATA
The DNA here is from genome assembly GCA_041862375.1 of Candidatus Aminicenantaceae bacterium. Taxonomy (GTDB): domain Bacteria; phylum Acidobacteriota; class Aminicenantia; order Aminicenantales; family Aminicenantaceae; genus WVZL01. The sequence continues at coordinate 17,585 of JBGVTE010000045.1, read as the reverse complement.
ATTCTTGTTCTCTTTAAGTGCTGAAAAATCTGGAGTTTTGAGATTAATATTAATTTGCTTCGGGGATCTTTTAGGCTCGAGCGAGAAATGTATCCTATGAAGTTGTTTCCATCGATTAAATAGGCCACTGAGACTGGGAGGATGAGTGTTGTAAAGGATAAATGCTACAAGGTATAAGATTCGCCTGGCTTGAGAATAATAACCTCTGCCATATCTCCTACATTTTCCTTGAATTGTTCAGGATCGACGCTGACAATAGGAAATGTTCCGTAGTGGACTGGGATGACTTTTTTAGATTGGATAAATTCCACTGCCTTTGTGGCAGAAGGAATGCCCATTGTGTATCTGTCTCCGATTGGTATAAAGCTTAAATCGGGTTTGAAGAATTCTCCGATGAGTTTCATATCGTAGGTTAATCCAGTATCACCGGCATGATAGATTGTTTTTCCATCCATTTCAATGACGACACCCGCAGGGTCACCCTTTTCGGCTGAATGGAGGGCTGTTACCATATGCACTTTTACTCCCTTTGCTTCCACCGTGCCTCCGATATTCATGCCTTCGGCAGTAATTCCCTCAGCCTCAGCTTCTACTGATATTTCATGGATCCCGACAAGAGTAGCTCCTGTTTTTTTGCAGATTGCAAAAGCATCTCCCAGATGGTCACTGTGGTGATGGGTAACGACAACAACATCAACCTCAGTGATTTCATCAGGCGTTGTGGATGCAGCGGGATTTCCTGTAAGGAAGGGATCGATAATAACAGTTTTTGAGCCCTGGATTTTAACTGCAGAATGTCCCAGCCATGTGATTTCCATGTTTTTACCTCCTCCTTTAGTATATTTCCATGAAAGAAGCCAAAAAGGTTTCTTTCTTGATTACCCTGGAGGCCACGTCATCTGCCTTCCTCCTAAAAGGTGGAAGTGGATATGAAAGACTGCTTGCCCTGATTCTTTTTCTGTGTTGAGGACTATTCTGTATCCCCGCTCTGAGATTCCTTCTTTTTCAGCAATTTTTCGAGTCTGGAGGAGAAGTTCAGTCAGAATATCCTTCTTTTCTTCAGGAACTTCCTTTAAAGAGGCGAAATGCTCTTTGGGAATGAAAAGTATATGCACAGGAGCTTGAGGATCTATGTCTTTAAAAGCGAGCAATCTTTCGTTTTCGAAAACTATGTTGGCAGGGATTTCTTTTTTTACGATTTTACAAAAGAGGCAGTCTTCCATTTTATTCTGAACTCCTATTCTTTAATCCTTTCTATCTGAGCTCCCAATGTTTTAAGTTTTCCTTCAATGTTTTCATAGCCTCTGTCTAAGTGTTCAACATCATTTATTACAGTTTCTCCGCTTGCAATCAATCCTGCTAGGATTAAAGAAGCTGAAGCTCTAAGGTCTGTGGCCATAATTTCGGCTCCAGAAAGAGGAGTCTTTCCTTTAACCATAGCCTTATCTCCTGAAACCTCGATGTTTGCGCCCAGGCGGAGTAATTCATTCACATGAGAAAATCTTCTGTCAAAAATGGTCTCCGTTATTATCGACGTTCCAGAGGCTTGTGTCATTAAGACGATGAACTGAGCCTGCATATCTGTCGGAAAGCCCGGGTAGGGAGAAGTTGTAATGTCTTGAGGTCTTATCTCAGGACTTTCGGTGACCAGAATGGAATTAGAATTTTTTTCTTCTATTCTGGCTCCAGAATAGCGAAGCTTTTCGACTATCGTATCAATATGACTGAGTTCAACATTGCTTAGCTCAATGTCTCCTCCGAGCAAGGCTCCAGCGACAAGAAAAGTGCCTGCTTCAATACGGTCTGGGATAATTTCATGAATAGCTCCCCCTAATTCTCTCACTCCTTTGATGCGAATTGTCTCTTCACCGATGCCGTCAATCTTAGCTCCCATCTTGGTCAGGAGCTGACACAGGCTTGAAACTTCAGGTTCCAGGGAGCAGTTTGTCATTACTGTTTCTCCCTGAGCGAGGGAGGCTGCCATAATGAGGTTTTCAGTACCTCCTACTGTCTTTTTCTCGAATTCAATCGCTGCGCCTCGAAGCTTTTTTGCCTCTGCTTCAATGTAGCCGTGTTTAAGGCTTATAGATGCACCTAGTTTTTCCAGCCCATGTATGTGGAGGTCAATGGGGCGGGATCCAATGGCGCATCCTCCGGGCAGGGCAACGACTGCTTTTCCGTAGCGAGCAAGTAGTGGACCGAGTACTAAAATTGAAGCCCTCATGGCTCTTACTAATTCGTATGAAGCCTCATCGGATATGACTCTTTGGGTTTGGATGGATAGAGAGTTTTTCCGGATGCTGTATTCGGCTCCGAGCTCCTTCACTAAAGTGAGAATAGTATAGACATCCTTTACAAGAGGGATATTAGAAAGCTTGATTTTTTCCTCAGTTAGAAGAGAGGAAGCAATCGCAGGGAGCACAGCATTTTTAGCTCCGCTTATTTTGACTTTTCCTTCTAGGCAGAGGTTTTTATTATTAGCGATTCTAATTTTTACCATTTTTATCCATTCTAGAATAGTAGGTCCAAAATTTCAACTAAAGGAGACAGGCTACTTTTTTAAATTTTGACACTTTTTGTCTCTTTTATCAAGGTAAAAAAGGGACTGACAGCTTATGTTTAAAAAATAGACAAACTACTTTTTTAAAAGAGGAGCACAGCTATACGCAACCCTCTATAATGACAAAAATTGTTATTTATAATAAAAGTAGCCTGTCCCCTTTTTTCACGTTGACTTAAGGGGATTGTTTCTTTATAAATCGATTGAAGGAGGTGTTCATGAGATTTTCCCGCCGTACTTTTATGAAAAATATTGGTGTAAGCGTGGCAAGTCTTGGATTATTCACGAAAAAAAAGGCTTACTCTTTTTCCTCGCTCAAAGGAAATTCAGAAGAAATGCTCATAAAAAATCCCGATCATCCTCAGCCTGCCGCTTTCGACCGCCTTCCTCTCAGTTGGTATAAAAAGACAGTAAATCGCCTAAAAAGTATTGTTTCAGAGAAAGGAGTCGATGTTATTCTTCTTCAGAATCGATGGAACCTGGTTTATTTTACCGGGCTTTTTCACAGTACAACAGAGAGGCCCTTTTACGTTTTGTTTCCCGTGGATGAGGATGCCATCTACTGGTATCATCCAGGTCTTGATAGGGACCTTGTTACTTCATGGTGGAATACCGAGAACGAGTATTATTTTGATTATCTCCATGCAGAAGGAGGCTTCCCGAACAAGGAAAAAGTTGTCCAGGGAAAAACTGTCGACCTTTTTAAATGGCTGTTGGAAGGATTGAAAAAGAGAGGCTATAGAGAAAAGGTAATCGGAGTTGACGCTGAGTTTCCACCGTCAAAAGTAAAAAAGGCAAAGAAGATTTTGCCCGGTGCAAAATTTGTGGACATAAGCAACATCTGTCTCAAGATGAGAATGATTAAAACCAAAGAAGAAATTGCCCTTGCCCAGAGGGCGATGGATTATTTCAGCAAAATTCATGCATTTGCCCGAGATTATATCTTAGAGAGAGGTACAGATACTACAGACTTTAAAGTCAGCCAGGCAGCCATAGAATACGGTACTAATTTAATCATTAAGGACATCAAAAGAGATGGGAAACCTCATAATGCAGTAGGTATCTCAGTCAGAATTGGTTGCCGGACAGGGGCAGGCACAGCCTATCCGCACCCGAATCAGTTTTTCCATAAAAAAATTGAAAGAGGTGATGCTCTCCAGGTTTCAGGTGGAGTCAGGATAGGAGGCTATGGTGGAGAATGCTACCGCTATTATCAGATAGCTCCCTGGGATGCCCATCGAGAGAAGTTATGGGATGTAGTCACCGAGTGTGTCCGTATCCAAGAGAGGGAGTCTAAAGCTGGGAACACGTGCTCTGAGGTTGCCCATAAGATTCATCAGTATCAGGTCAAGCAGGGAGTAGCCAAATACATCTACCATCGTCCTGCTCACGGCGAAGGAATGGAAGGGCACCAGGCCCCTTGGCTTGCATTAGGTGATTATACAGTTCTTGAGGAAGGAATGACATTCAGCGTTGAACCAGGCCTCTACGATCCAGAGAATGGTTTTGGCTATAATCCCAGCGACAATTTATTAGTGGCTGAAAAGAAAGGCGTACTCATGAGCAGTGTTCCTTACTCTAAGGAGTGGATGTTCCTTAAGCTTTAGATATATCTTCTAAGTTAACCGTCATCCCGTCATTTGCAGCCAGAACCCTCGTGCCCAATTCTGCACTCATTTCTTGAGCTAATTCCCATGGCTTGGCTTTGACCATAGTCATTCCAAAATGAGTCAGAATTGCCGCTTTCGGATTAATGTTGCGGATAATACGCCGTGCATCTTCAAGCGAAAGATGCTTTGCATGGGGAAGGTCAGGTCGTTCATGAAGAAAAGCGACATACACGATAAGCACATCTGCAGAGAAGTATGTATCTAATCCTTCAAAATATGATGTGTCAGGGATGAGGGAGATAGAAGTGTCTTTTGTGTGAAAAGTCAGTCCATACGTTTCGACAGAATGTTTGAGGAGTGGAGAAGTATTAAATGTAATGTTTCCAAAAGAATAATGACTGTTCTCTTGGAGGATTTCTACTCGTTCCACCTTATCCCTCATATAACAGAGAATAACAGGGTCATCTTCGAGAGCGTCCTTGGGAGCGAATACTCCTCCTTTTCGAGTGAAACCTCCTTCTGTCATAGCTTCAATCATGATGTTTGCGTCAGCTGAGTGGTCAAGATGACGATGGGTCAGGATTATTGCATCAAGCTTTGATGGGTCTAATCGAGGCCGGCTGGCAGCACAGCGCACCAGGCTTCCAGGCCCTGGATCTACAAGGAAGTTTGTACTGTCAAGTTGAAACCAGATTCCACCAGAAGAACGAACCTGCCTCATAACAACAAACCTTGCTCCTGCTGTTCCTAAAAATTTAATAGTATTCATGTTAATTCAGTGAAAAAGAGCCTTCATTCTCTAAATATCTTTCACCAGATGATATTCAATGCTCGAGGGATAACTTTGAAGCCTACTGTCTTAAATTGAGAAGGCTTTCCAGAGCTTTCAAGGATTTCGCCGTCAGTCTGGATTTCAAATTCTTTTCCTGACGATATTTCAAAATACTTGGATTGAAAAATCTCGACTTCTTCCGCGCTGGCGTGCTTTCCTTTTTTTGATAGAAAAACAATATGAGCAAAGTGGGGAAGAGTGCATTCTTTGATTAAACAGCAGTCCAACAGCCCGTCATCAGGCAGAGCATGAGGAGTCGCTTTTTTACCAGTTGCCCAGTAACGGATATTATTAAAAAGGGCAAGGACAAAATTTCCGTCAATTTTACCTCTTTCTGACTCTATGGTTAACGGAAGAGGAATTTGTTGGGATGAATAAGTATTAATTATGCCAAAAGCACCGGCAAGTGTTTGTATCTTTCCCACTTTCGGTTTCCTGAAGATCATCTCTTCCACGTACTTGTTAACCAGAACTCCAAGCCCGATATTTGCCTGGCCTAGATAGCATCTTAGAATTTTTTTGTCTTTGGTGATGCATCCCACATCAATTCGCTTCGTACGCCCTCTTTTAAGGGCTGCGCAAGCCTTTTCTAAAGAATCAATTTCGAATTCCTTGGTCACATCGTTAGATGAACCAAGGCCGATCATTCCCAGCGCAACTTCTGCTTCTTTTTGTACAATCTCATTGAGAATGATATTGAATGTTGAGTCTCCTCCGGCTCCGACGATAATTTTCTCGCTTTCAATTTTTTCCCGTGCAAGCTCTTTTAAATCCTCCTCGCTCCGGGTAACAATCAAATCATATTTAATATCAAATCTCTGGAGAAGTTTTTCCAGTTCGTTCCTTTTTTTAAATGCCTTTCCTTTTCCTGCTGCTGGATTAAATAAAATCGCTATTTTTCCCATTGGGGTCAGGCTTTCATAACTTTCATAACTCAAGCAGGTCGAAACAATAAAGAGTCAAGTTAAGTACCGTCTGGAGCATTCGATTTAATAAATAATATGCTCAATATCTATAGACTTGTAAAGAACAAAAAGGGGACAGGCTACTTTTTTTATAAATAACAATTTTTGTCATTATACAGGGTTTTGTATAGCTGAACTCCTCTTTTTAAAAAAGTAGTTTACCTATTTTTTAAACTTAAGTTGTCAGTTCCCTTTTTGCCCTGATAAAATAGACAAAAAGTGTCATAATTTAAAAAAGTAGCCTGTCCCTTTTATTTTTCCTTTATTTTTGATTGAATTGATGGGTCAGAATTAATTACAATAACAAACATCTGTGAATTATAATTCAGGCTGAATATTATGAGCGAAAAACCACCTCTCCTCTTTCTTTCTTAAAAAAGGAGAAATTCTGGGATTTATGGGACTTGTCGGTTCAGGGAGAACAGAGCTCATGCTTCTTCTTATCGGTGCTCGCAGAAAGAAAAAGGGCAAGATATTTCTTCGAGAAAGAGAGGTCACTATTGATTCCCCCAAGAACGCTGTGAAGATGGGTGTTGGATATTTGCCTGAAGACCGAAAAACACAAGCCCTTCTTTTAGAGAGGAGCGTCAGGGAAAATAGAACCATCCCCAAATTGAGAATGGAGGAGATAAAATGAGAATGCTTATCGGTGAAAATTGGGTTGATAAGGATGAAAAGATTGAAGTCCGAAACCCTTATAACAATGAACTTATTGACACTGTCCCTTATGGAGATACGAGGGATGTGGAGGCTGCCTTCAAAGCTGCTGAGGAAGGATTTCGACTCAATCGAAAGATGCCGGTTCATAAGCGCATCTCTATACTTTATAAAACTGCAGAAATAATAAGAAGCAATCAGGAGGAATTTGCCAGGATTATTGCTACCGAAGGGAGTAAAACTATAAGGGAAGCCAGAAAAGAGGCCAGCCGCTGCATTGACACAATTACCATATCTGCCGAAGAAGCGCGGAGAATCGTGGGGGAGACCATTCCTTTTGACAGTAGAGAAGGCTCAGAAAACAGAGTTGGCTACTACTGCCGCTTTCCTATAGGCATTATCGTAGCTATTACTCCATTCAATGACCCCTTAAACCTTGTTGCCCACAAGGTTGGACCTGCCATTGCTGGAGGAAATGCAGTCGTTCTCAAACCGGCAACAGTCACGCCCCTTTCTGCCTTAAAGCTGGGGGAGGCTTTTATCGAAGCAGGGCTCCCCTGGAAAATTCTAAATATTGTTACTGGACGTGCCTCAAGAATTGCTGACGCCTTGGTGACCGATCCCAGAGGAAGGATGATTTCATTCACTGGAGGAACTGAGGCTGGTTTAGACATAGTGAAAAAAGCAGGATTGAAGAAAATCGGCATGGAACTGGGCTCCAACTCTCCGGTTATTGTCATGGATGATGCTGATCTCGATCAAGCAGTTGAGCTTTCTGTCTCAGGAGCATTCTGGGCAGTGGGCCAGAACTGCATCGGAGTCCAGCGGATTTATATTCATGAGGATGTCTATGATGAATTTGAAAAGCTGTTTGTGGAAAGTACTAAAAAGATGAAAGTGGGATTCCAGCTTGATGAAGACACAGACATGGGACCCATGATTACAGAGGAAGAAGCTGCTCGAGTTGAAAAGTGGATTGAAGAAGCATGCCAGCAGGGTGCTGAGCTTCTTACAGGAGGAAAGCGTAAGGGAACTCTCTTTGAACCGACTGTCTTTAAAAATATGCCTGAAAACGCCAAGCTAAACTGTGAAGAAGTTTTTGGGCCTGTTGTAAATCTCTATAGAGTTTCATCTCTAGACGAAGCTATCTCTTTGGCAAACAGCGTTAAATATGGGCTTCATGGGGCTATCTTTACACGATCTCTCGAGAGTGCCTTCAAAGCCGTCAAAGAACTAGATGTCGGAGGAGTAATAGTCAACGATTCAACAGATTACCGTATAGACATGATGCCTTTTGGCGGGGTGAAATGGAGCGGGCTCGGACGAGAAGGGATAAAATTTGCCCTCCTCGAGATGACAGAGCCGAAAGTTGTCTGTTTTAATTTATAATAATGTAATAAAGGGGCTCATTCCTTAAAGCATCGGGCTTGATTTTATTTAAATCATTAATTGTAGGTCTACCCTTCCGTTTCTCCTTCCTTCAAAAATGTCATTAATTTCTGAGCCTCTGTGTTTACGTGTGTTATAATTTCCAATATAAAGAGAAAAGAATATAAGGAAGTCATTAAAACCTTTATAAACACTGGTATTCTGGAAAGAAATGCAAGGCTGGATAGTACCACCGCCAAAAGAGCCTACTAAAAGTAAAGAAGAATTCAGAAAGGAAAGAACGAAAAAGGTGAAATGGCTTATCAGGCAAGGATATCTCAAATCAGAACGCATCAAGGATGCAGTGTCTAAGGTCCCAAGGGAAGATTTCATTCCGCTTATGTACAAAGATTATGCTTATTTAGAAGTTCCTCTCCCTCTTCCTGGCGAGAAGGCGACTATCTCATGCCCTCATAGCTATCCTCTTTTTTATGAACCTCTGGGTCTGGATACAGGACATAAATTTCTAGAAGTAGGCCTCGGCTCTGGCTATGGCACTGCATTAGCAAGGGAAATTGTTGGACCTAAAGGTTTAATTGTATCCGTTGATATTGACCCATTGACTTTTGAATTTGCAAGAAAAAATCTCGAAAGTGCAGGCTATAATGATATTGCGCTTGTGAAAGGAGATGGTGGTCTTGGGTATGCAGAGATGTCTCCCTACGACAGAATCTGCATAACTGCTGCATGCATAGAAATCCCTCCTCCTTTAATAGAACAGCTCAGGATAGGAGGAAGAATAATTGCGCCTGTAATAGAATTTGGGACACAGATTCTTGTTTTACTTGAAAAAAGTGAGAGAGGTATAAGCAAAAAAGTAATTTGTGAGGTCCTATATGTTACTTTAAGAGGAATTTATGGTGTAAGTGAGGATTAAATCACAGGAAGATTAAAAAGAACCAAATATACAAATCTGATTCGTTATTATGTTTGTGAGGATAGGTAACGAATGAATAGATTGTCAAATTATTAAGTAATTCAGTATAAATTTTAAAATAAATATTTTTCCCTCTTATCATTCCTCCTCATCGATTAAAAGATGTTCCGCCAACCAGATAGGTTCCCACTTCAGATTGTTACTGAGGCCCTTGATGCATTGCGGCGTTCTGATCTTAAAAGTAAGAAAGCATTCACGGACGCATTCAGAAGTATTCGTCTCTTTCCTTAGCAGCCATAAGGAGTTCATGCTGGAGGATTTGAGGAGGGGGAGAGACTCCGGCCTTGCGTATCTTGCCTCTGTGGGCGTTAGAATAGAAGGCTGGAAAGAAGTGAAAGAGTGAAGTAGGATTTGGAGGAGAAAAAGAGATACGATAGTGTGTAAAAGGAAATTGACGAGTTGATCTTAAACCATTTGACGGCGCAAATTGAGCACTTATCGGGAAAGAGACGGAGAAACGAAGTAAAGATAAGCCACCCAGTCAATGCCGGTTCGACCATCCGTCTCGATGTGCAGGATGTGTCCACCCTGCCGCCGGATCAATTCAGATACTTCTTTTTTGGGGATGCCGAACACACTGTAAGGAGGTGGTTCCTCAGTTGTTTCCGGTAACAACTGCTCAATTTCGGGGAAGGTAGTATCAGGTTGTTTTTTCTTTTTATAAGGAATCGCTGGCTTACCCAGTGTGACACTATCCGTCACTGAAACTGTGACCGGAAAATGAAGAGTTGGTGAGCCGTAGACTTTAAACCAGGAAATGAGTTCATGTACTACATCGATTTCACAGATGTATTCACCAGGTGCTTCGGGGGCGGTGACCGTTAAGTCAACGATGCATGATTGACCGGCTTCCAGGCCGTCAGGAATATCGACACGACCATCGTCAAATATTACAGATACGTCGTTGTCGGCATTCAGCCAATGGTTACCACAACGAAGCGGGGAGACAGCATTGGTTCTCCACGACAGCGGTGTATCATTGATGATGCGGAGCGGGATCGTGGCGCTCTGGCCGGGAAGAATCCGGCGGGAAGGCTCGCTTAATGCCAGTATGCGGGCCTGGTAAGCTTCAACCGGCATGGCCTGAGGTTTTTCCGTAGCATTCGATACTGGTTTTCGGTGGGATGGAAGCTGGAAGATAACGATTCCGTCGGCCTTGGCGATACGTAAAAACTCACGGATGTATTCTTTGGCCGTATAGGGCGGGATATGCTGCAACACGATATTGCTATAAACAAGATCGATGGAATCGTCGGGAAGCATGCTCAGGTTGTCGCGATCATTCTGGATATACCGGCATTGTTCACCGTACTGGTTTAAGGCATTGGCAAGGCTGATCATTGTTGGGGAAATGTCGACACCGATTACCTCCCGGAAGTATCGACACAAGGGTTGTGAAAGCCGTCCCACCCCACAACCGAAATCGAGAGCCCGGACTCGCTCTGCCGGTTTCCTCAGTTTTGTCATTTGTCCTACCAGGCAGTCAATTTCCATCTCTCCCGTACGGAAGAAGTGCGCCATCTGCCATTTCCGCCCTTTTTGTTGAGGGTAGCTTAGAATGGCCCACAAGGGATCATGGCGGGCATGCTTTTCCCATACAGATTTCAGTTCATGCAAATTGTACGGATCATCCATATCAGAGCCATTATAGCATACCACGAATGAAAATAATTTGGGGCCGCGTCCAAATAATGAATAATGACTTATTAAATAATGATTTATTAAAGAGAGCCTAAGGCCTGGTCGAGGTCAGCAATAATGTCTTCAGGATCTTCTGCTCCCACACAAAGTCGTATCAATTGAGGGGGAATATCAGCCATCTGGCGGGCTTCCTCTCCCTGTTGCTGGTGAGTGGAGATAGCGGGAATAGTGGCCACACTTTTGATGCGGCCTAAATCGGTAGCCCTGAAGATGAGCTTGAGGCTGTCAAAAGCCTTACGGGCGTTTTCAGGTGGTCCATCCACTCGAAAACTGAGAAGATGGCCGTAGCGGTTTACTTCATTGCCCTTTCCGTCATCTGAATCTACGAGTTTCATGTATTTTTTCGCCAGAGCATGGAGAGGAAAGTTAGGTAATCCGAGGTAATCTACCTGGTAAATGCGAGGGTGCTGGCTGAGGAATTGAGAAACTTTCTCGCAATTTGCACTCACCAAGTCCATCTTGGAACGCAGAGTGCGCAGGTCATTCAGTGCGAAAAGAGCATTTAAAGGAGAAGCTGCGGGCCCATTATCCCTGTAAGGGAAAAACTTCACGTACTCAGCAAAGCTTTCTTTAAAAAGGGGATCATCATTTTTTATTTTGGTTACTATGGGTTTACGGCTGATTAAAGCTCCTCCAATAGCCAGGCCGCTTGAGGTAATGCTTTTAGTCAGAGAGTGAATAACAATGTCCGCCCCATAAGCAATGGGGCGCATCAAGGCAGGCGTAGCACAGGTGGCATCAATGATGAAAGGGATTTCCCAGGAATGAGCCAGATCCGAAAGAGCTTTGACATCGCAGAAAGATTGCTGAGGGTTGCTCGGTGCCTCTGAATATAAAAATCGGGTGTTTTCATCTATTTTTGCCTTCCACTCTTCCATATCTTCTTGATGAGCAATCCAGCGTACTTCTATTCCTCTTTCTTTCATTTTCCTGACTGAGAAGTGCTGGAATGTGCCGCCATAGAGCTGCACGGAAGATACAAAATTTATTTTTTCTTCCCCTTCTTTTTGCTTAACGAGAAAAGGGTCTACGGCTGCCGCTATGGCTGACATCCCCGAAGCAGTCACAAGACAAGATGTTTCATAGCCAGTCTGGTAGCCTTCTAACAAGGCTAGAACCCATTCAAGGTAATACGTTGTAGGATTGGCGATTCGGGTATAGCACCAGGTTGGAATCAGGTAAGCAAGTGCAGCCTCCAGCTCATCTGAATCACGGTAGGCCTGGGATGTAGAAAGATACAGAGGTTCTATTACAGCTCCTTGATTTTCTCGAAGAGCTTCCTCTGTCGTGTAGAGACCATGAACAGCAATAGTGTCAAATTTGAGTTTTTTAATCCGGCTGAGCTGTTCGTCTTTTTGAGCTGAGAGTTTTTTGGCTTTTTCAATATATTTCATAATACCTGGCCCGTACTCTTGATTATCACTCATTATTCCTCCATTATCTTGTTATAATGTTAATTATTTTTTATTTTCTTAACCTTATATTTTTTTATCACTGAGCTCAGTCTTTTCACTCCTTCTATAATCTGCTCCTTCGTTGGGAAAGAGAAGTTGATCCTCATAGTATTATACCGGCGATAACCTTTCGGATAACAAACCTCACCAGGGACAAAAGCAACTTTTTCCTCAATGGCCATGCAGAAAAGCTCCAGGGTGTTTATTTCTTCTGGCACAGTAATCCACAGAAACAAGCCTCCTTCAGGTTTTGTCCATCTTACTCCCATATCTTCAGGGAAGTTCTCTTCCATAGCCTCAAGGAAAAAAAGTAGTTTTTCAGAGTAGTACTGTCTTGCTTTGTTGAAGTGGGTGTCCAAATCGTATTCCTGTAAAAATGCAGTACAGATGTCCTGGTTAAGCTTGGGTGTGTTGAGGATATTGGCTCCCTTTATGTATGAGAATTTCTCTATCACTTCAGGGGGGCCTATGTTGAAACCGACTCTAATACCCGGACAGAGTATCTTAGAAAAGGTATAAAGGCCTATCACATTCCCCTCGTTTTTATCCAGGGAATAAATGGAAGGCATGTGTTCACCGCTGTACCTGAGTTCCCTGTAAGGACTATCCTCCACAAGAGGAATGCCGTATTTCTTACTCATTGAAAGAAGGGCATGTCTTTTCTCAAGACTCAGTGTTATTCCAGATGGGTTCTGAAAGTCTGGAACCACGTAGATGAATTTAGGCTTTTTGCCTTCAGAAATAGAATCCTTTATTCCTTCCTCCAGCCCTTTAACATCAGACCCATCTTCCTCTATATCTCTGGCAATGTACTGGGCGTCTTCCATCTCAAAAGCTGTTAATGCGCCTCCGAATGTAGGCAGGTCTATTACGATTGTATCTTTTGGTTCCAGGAACAATCTTCCCACTAGATCCAGTCCGTGCTGGCCCGAAGTAGTTATCATAATGTTTTCAGGATTGATAAAGATGTTATCTTTCTTGAGGTAATCTATTATTGCCTCCATCAATTCTTTTTCGCCTGTAATGGGAGAATATTGAAGTACATGGCGCCAATCCTCTTTTAATGATTTCTCAGCAGCCTTTTGAATGATATCCAGGGGAAAAACATCACCGCTTGGCAGTCCCCCTGCAAAAGAGATTATTTCGGCATCGGTGATGAACCGAAGCATTTTGCCGATGGCATAGCCCTCGAATTCACTCATGATAGGAGTAAATAGTGACTTCATCCTTTACTCTTTTATCTTATAGCGTTCTGCATCGTCAAATATATCTATTACTTGTACTCTTGAAAGAAAAGTTGCTGAATGCACAACTCCCTCCGGAATAAAATACCAATCGCCCTTTTGGTACACTTGAGTTTTGTCTCCTATTGTCAATTTCATCTCGCCTTCGATCGTAATTCCCCATTGGGCGCAATGAGAATGGGGAGGTACTACACCTACAGGCTCAATATCAAAAAACACAGCCTGCTTATCAGTACTCTGAAGAAGCCAGCCCCGTATTCCTTTAAAAGGGATATCGATTTCCGGAAGATTTCTTATTAAATCAGGAAAGGGAGTTCCTTCCCATTGTTTCATGTAATTTTTCATATGACCCTTCCTTTTTAAAACAAGGCCTTGATAAAGCCTCCGTCTACCTGTAAAGCCACTCCAGTTATGTAAGCGGCTCCTTCTGAAGCAAGGAAAGCAATTACCGAACCAAGCTCTTCAGGACGGCCAAGCCTTCCCATCGGGATAGTTTTTTCAATGTTCTCATAAAAATCCTCGACTCGACCCTTTCCGCTTTCCTCGAAGGATTTGGCCAGGTTTTCCACTCTCTCTGTTTTCATGTATCCTGGACAGACTGAATTCACAGTGATGCCGTAAGGTGCAAGTTGATTTGAGAGGGATTTAGAAAATCCCAAAACACCTGACCTTGCAGTGTTGGAGAGGATGAGTGTGTCTATAGGCTGTTTAGCTGCTACTGAGGTCATGGTAATAATCCTTCCCCACTTCTGTTTCTTCATCAAGGGAATAACTTCGTAGCAGAGGTTCACGGTGCTCAGGAGATTAAGCTCTAAAGCATCCTGATAATCTTTCAGAGTAAATGCATCAGCTAATCCAGAAGGTGGGCCACCGGCATTGCAGACCAGTATATCCACAGTTGAGAATTCATCCACGACATTTTCTACCAATCCATTGACCTGTTTCCTGTCCGTGACGTCAGCTACATAAGCCCTCACTACGACTCCTGTTTCCGCGGCAATTTCATCCCTGGTATTAAAAAGCTGTTCTTTACCCCTTGCACAAATTACCACCTTTGCTCCTTCTCGTGATAGCTGAAGCGCCACTGCTTTTCCGAGCCCCTTACTCGAGGCTGCTACCAAAGCAATTTTATCCTTGATTCCTAAGTCCATGCATCACTCCCGGTTGTCTGGCATTCTATTTCTGTATTCTATTATCTGTATGAGGCTCTTGCAAACTTGGTCTCGTGGCCTCTTCTCATTATTTCTTTGGCATCTTTATCACACCTTACACACTTATGATAGATCACATCTCCAATTAAACTTGCCTTTTCGTTTCTTTCCTCGTCTGAGAGGAAATAGGCCTCCATAGTATCGTAAGGACGGGCTTCGCCGTCGCTCTCATATTTGATGGTTATATCCCTTCCAGCTTCGAGGACTTTAAAGGCGTTCTCGGTCCAGTTGAAGGTGGCCAAGCCTAAGTCGGGATTTATCCTGAGATGGGCAGCGAGATAGATCTTGGGAAGCCCTGACGATTCAAGCTCCTCAGAGCACTGGATGAAAGTTTCTGCTGTGGCTGCATTTCCGATGTTAATCTCGTAAATTGGGGTAGTTCCATCGTCGCGGAGGTATTCTTTAAAAATATTAAGGAGCATCCTTAACTGAATGGTGTTTTGAGTCGATAAGAGCATGGATATTTTGAAAGAGAGGTTAGGAATTTTCCTGGCATAGTAGCATGCCGCCACAATTGTTGACCAGCTTGGATTCAGGAAGAAATTCGCTCCTGTAGTGAGGGCAGCCCTCGTTATTCCATCAAGATAGACGAGGTGGTTGTTGTTTCCTACTTCAACCCCTCCAAGATTCCCGTAAGGTGTGCCCATGTTTTTAAGAATTATCTGGCTCAAACCATTTCCCACATCAGCTCTCTCGAATTTCTCACCCGTGACTTTCTCTATCCTTGCAAATCGTTCCTCCGGAAGAGGAGTCCCCAGGAGATTTGTCGTGCAGAACTTGCTTGCACTGAGTATATTTTCAGCCATGGCAAGGGTTGCGATGAGATAACCGTCGTAGACATAGGTATCAGTCAAACCCACCACTGAGATCATCTCTGTGGGAAAGAGGACATCCCCGTTCTCTGCTACTCTTCTTATACAATCAAAAGTGGGACGCGCACCCTGAAATCCGGATACTTGAGTAGTACAGGTACCTTTCTTGTTAACAGTGATTCCGTTTTTTTCCACAAAGTCCTCAACTCTGGCAAAGTTTTTTACGTGTTCCTCAGCCTTCTCCAGTATCTTCCCCAGGCCTTTTTCGCCTGCAATTCTTTTCCTGGTCTCGTAATCTTTCATAGAATCTATTTTATCAGAAATTTCCTCAGGTCCACCGTATGAGTCCAGTAGAGCATCCATGGCTTTAATATCCTTGTCGCTCAATAGCTTAAAATGCATACTTCTCCTCCTTTTCTAATCGAGTTTTATTCACACAATTTCCCCTTTTTATATTTTAAGCGCGATGCCAAAGCTAAGTGATTTTTAGTCATGCGGACTTTGTGAGAAGTAATCCTATCTAACACGGCGAGTTCTTTAAAGAATTATATCAAATTTATCCTGTATTTTGTCATTGCGAACGCAGTGCGGCAGTATCATAGATGTGTTTATTTTTTCAAATGTTTTTAGAAAAATGACGGTGAATGGCAAGCATATCTGTAAGGATTGAATAGCCTGTTTCGATTTTTCCAGCTCCAGCTCCTTGAATCGTTACTTTCCCCAGTAAATCTAGGTTAAAAGTCAGAGCATTGTTAGCTCCCATGATTCCCGCCAGGGGATCAGAAAGAGGCAGTTTTTGAGGAGAGACACTGGCTACTATCTGCCCATTTCCTTTTTTTGTAGATGCGATGAGCTTATACCTGTAGCCTTCTCCTTTAGCTGCCGCTACATCTTCTTTGGAGATGGAAGCAATGCCTTCTCTTTTGGCATCATCAGGCTTTATATTTCCTCCTAAGAGTACATTAGAGAGGATAACAATTTTTGCCAAGGCATCATAACCTTCCACATCAGCAGTGGGATCTGCTTCAGCATAGCCCAAATTCTGGGCTAACCGGAGTGCTTCTTCGTAATCCATGTTGTCAGCTTCCATTTTTGTCAGGATAAAATTGGTTGTTCCATTAAGGATTCCATTAATCTCTTTAATTGTGTTTCCAGCAAAGCCATTCTCGAATAAATTGAATACTGGTGTCCCGCTCATTACCGTGCCCTCGATCCTGAAAAAAAGGTTGTTTTTTTGAGCTAGTGCTTTTAATTCACCATAATAGAGAGCAGCAGGTCCCTTATTTGAAGTGACTACATGCTTTCCTGTCTGAAGGGCTTTCTTTATATAGCTCGTCGCCGGTTCTGCTGTATTAATGTCCGTGTACGTTAATTCAGCAATAATATCAGAATCACTTTTTTCTATGATTTCCAGAGCATCCATTCCTTCTGCCTCATTATTTCTTCCCTCTAAATATTCGTTTATCTTTTTCCCCTGTCCCATAATGTCAAGTAGTTTCTTTACATGTATACCCTCTGGAATCAAGAGGGAGCCTTTGAGTTTATCGCTTATGGCCACGACTTTTAGGACAAAGTCAAAGGTGTCTTTCAAATAGTCATTTTTTTCGTAAAGAATCTCCAGGAAACCCTGTCCTACAGTTCCGCAGCCAATAAGACATATTTTATATTCCATATTTAAACCCTCCTCCGAAGTATAGAAAATCTCCTTTTTGAGATATTTTTCCTGTTTTTGTTCTTGGTTTTTTATGAATTGCTATTTTCCTCAAAGAGAAAAGAGCTGTCTATGTTACATGGACTGAATTGATAGAGAAATATAGCACATTAATTTTAGAATGTGAATTTATTTTATCTCGGTTGACTTCAAATTTTCAATTTTCTATGATTGTTTTTTCTTAAGAAAGGTTTTGGCAAATGTCCGGGGAAAAAAATTTATATAAACAGTCACAACCCGTATTGTATTTTTAAAGGAGGAAGAAATGAGAAAAAAAATTCTTGTTATGTGTATTCTTCTTTTGTTTTTAGGATTTTTTGTAAGAGCCGAAAAAGTTCAGAAAGGACTTAAAGTATTTATCTCTGTGGATATGGAAGGAATATGCGGAGTTATCCACTGGGAAGATGTCAGCCGCAGCGGAAAGGATTATTCTCTCTTTCGGAAGCTTATGACCCAAGAAGCG
>JBGVTE010000044.1:0-27704 GCA_041862375.1 Candidatus Aminicenantaceae bacterium | reverse complement strand
TTCGCAACACTGTGGTTTAACATTGCCCATTATGCCCTGAGACCCTGGCCCTGGATTTTGGTGGCTCTGGCTTCCTTAGTATTCTTTCCCGATTTGTCTGACCCAAAGTTAGGCTATCCTAAAATGATGGTTTCGTTTTTGCCTATGGGGCTTAAGGGCCTAATGATTGCTGCTTTTTTCGGTGCTTTTATGTCTACCATTGATACTCACCTCAACTGGGGAGCTTCATACGTGGTGAACGATTTTTATAAAAGATTTATCAAGAAAGAGGCAACGTCTTCTCACTATGTTTTTATTTCCAGAATAGTAGTTGTTATTATCATGGTTTTTGCCGGCTTGACTGCTTACTGGATGGAAAGTATTAAGGGAGGGTGGGAACTTCTCTTATCCATCGGAGCAGGTACAGGACTTGTTTACATTTTAAGATGGTACTGGTGGAGAATCAATGCTTGGAGCGAAATAGTAGCCATGACCGGTTCCTTTGTAGTTGCCATGATTTTATTAAAAACTCCACTCGGAGAACAAGGAGAACTGAACTGGGCGTACAGAATACTCATAACAGCCGGGATAACCACTTTGTTGTGGATGACGGTAACGTTTTTGACAAGACCGGTTGAAAGAGAACATTTAATTAATTTTTACAAGAAAATAAAGCCAGGAGGATTATGGAAGCCAATAAGAATCCAAATACCAGGACTTACACAAGTAACAAAAATAATTCCTGATATAATAAGCTGGATATTAGGGACAGTCCTCATCTATAGTGCTCTATTTGGAATTGGTAAGATTATTCTCCTCGAAACCCAAAAAGGAATTATTTTTCTTGCTATATCAGTTGTTTCGGGTTTTGCTCTTTATAAAAACATCTCAAAAAAAACAAATTTATAACTGATTGATCAGAGTGGAGAATTAATTAATCCTCTCAAGGCATTAAAGGGTGATATGAAGATTAACTTCAAGAGGTAAATTGTGAAAAGTGATCGCCTCACATCCCTGGATGCTTTCCGGGGTTTTACCATAGCGGGAATGATTCTGGTAAACAATCCTGGAAGCTGGAAGCATGTCTATGCGCCCCTCCGCCATGCTGAGTGGCATGGCTGGACACCTACAGACCTTGTATTTCCCTTCTTCCTGTTTATTGTTGGAGTTTCTGTATCGCTCTCCTTTTCCAAAAGAGTGAGTATAGGCTACGAAAAATACAGCCTGTATTTTAAAATCATGAAGAGAACTTTAATCCTATTTTCTCTGGGGATCATCTTGGCTTTAATTCCTCGCTTTGACTTAACAACTCTCAGGATTCCTGGTGTTCTCCAGCGTATCGCACTCTGCTACCTCTTTTCTTCTCTGCTCTTCCTTAAGACAGGAACAAAGGGAAGATTTATCCTAGCTTTCTCACTCCTGGCTATTTACTGGATAATAATGAAAATTGTTCCAGTACCAGGCTATGAGGCGGGAAATCTCGATTATCATGGAAATCTTTGTGCCTATATTGACAATAAGCTGCTCTCCGGTCATCTTTATAAAGCTGATTTTGATCCTGAAGGTATCCTGAGTACACTGCCTGCCATTTCAACAACTTTGTTGGGAACTTTAACAGGAGATTTACTTCGGTCGTCTAAAAGAATTCTTCAAAAAACATCTGGTCTTTTAGGGGCAGGCCTCATACTTGCTTTGGCAGGACTCCTCCTCCATCCCCTTTTCCCCATCAACAAGCAGCTATGGACAAGCACTTTTGTCCTGTTCTCAGCAGGAGCTGCTTTAATCTGTTTAGCAGCTTTCTACGTAATCATGGAAGGAATGGGCATTAGAAAATGGGCGGTTCCATTCCTTATTTTTGGAACAAATGCAATCACAGTCTACGTGGCTTCCTCAATAATGGCTAAACTGGCTGTCCTTATTAAGGTATCGGCGGGTAGCCAGGCCTTGTCTTTAAAGACATATATTTATAAATATATATTTGTCCCTCTAGGAGGATCTCTTAATGGCTCTCTAATGTTCCCGCTGTTTCTATTACTTATTTGGCTGGGAATAATGATTCCCCTGTATAAGAAAAAAATATTTATTAAAATCTGATCTTTCCTTCCAAGCTCGCTCAGCCTTCAAACGGTTCCTTATACCCACATGCGGGATCAGGCTTCGTTGTCTATGTTACGCCAGAGGCTAGATTCTTGCTTTCGGCTTCCATTCCTGATGAAGCCTGATCCCAGAGTTGCTGGGCCAAAGCGAGCGTACCTTAAAGCCGCAGATCTCCTCGCTGATGACTACTTCAGGCCTCATTACGGGAAAAAAGATGTTTAATTTCACAAACATAAATTTGGATTAATCATAAAGAATTTGATAAAATAAGAAAAAACAACTGAAATGTTTTAAATTGAGGCGAATAAATAGAATGAGACAACCGAGAGAATTTGAATTTTCCAGGCGCTTCTTGATCTTACTCTTCTTAGCTTTTGTTATCTTTGAAGTCATCATTTTCTATATTGGATTTTCCCTGGGAAGGAGTCATGAAAGAACACAGCAAGAAAAGATCGTTTCAGAAGAGAAAGATCAGGTAATTGACGAAATTCACGAGAGTTTAAAAAAATTGACAAGCCTACCTCTATTCCAAAAAGATGTAAGCCAAGTCCAACCTCAAGAAGACAGGACAACAGACATTCCTACTCCACCCTCAGAAAGCATAAAACTGATGCAACCCACACCTAAAGAGGAAGAAAAAATTCCGGAGAAGCGGGAGTTAACGCCCCCTCCTGAGAAAAAGAAACTGTATTATGTCCAAGTTGGCCTTTATAGCGTTAGAGAGTATGCCTTCTCAACGTTAGAAGAATTCAAACAAAAAGGGTATGAGGGTATTGTTATTCCCCCCTCTAGTGAGAATGGCTCTCAGTATTACAGAATTGCTATTGGTGGTTACGAAAATAGAGAACAAGCAACAAAGATAAAGCTCGAATTAGAACAAGCAGACAACACTACATACTACGTTATACAACACTAGAATCTTCTTAAAACATAATAAAGATTCATCATCTGTTTCTCTTTCCACGTTAAATTAATCCTCGTAACGCCCACAGCGGACGTACAAGGAGCCACTGGACAGGACCCATTCTTTAATAAAACTTAGATAATAACCATCACGGATAACATTTGCTTACTAACCAAGAGCCTTATTTGTAAGCAGAATTGATTTTGGTATAATCTAGGATTCAATAATATAAATGAATAGAAAAGGATAGGACGATGAAAAAAGTTGCGTGGTGGTTAATTGCTATCATAATTACAGTCTCAACAGCAGTTTACCAAAGATTGACTGGACCAACATACCCCTTGGAGGGAAAAGTAACTTTAAACAATTCAGTTATTTCTTACTCACTAGCTCGCAGCCATGAGGGCATGGAAGACCATGAGGTATCAATAACAGTAGAAAATATAGATATCAAAGGACATGTATTTTTTAAGAGACATAAAACAGCGGATATGTGGACAACTCTTCCCATGCTGAGAAAGGAAAATTCGCTGGTAGCAAGCCTTCCTCATCAACCGCCAGCAGGAAAACTAGAATACAAAGTTATCCTAACATATAAAGAGAAAGAGGTTTCATTATCAGGTGAAAAGCCCGCAATAATCCGTTTTAAAGATAGAGTACCCGGAGCGATACTTATACCTCATATAATTATCATGTTTTTAGCAATGCTTATTTCTAACCGTGCTGGTATAGAGGCTCTTCAACCAAGAGACAGTACTTATAAATATGCAATCCTGGCAACAGGATTACTGTTCATAGGAGGGATGGTTCTCGGTCCCTTGGTCCAAAAATATGCTTTCGGTGTATATTGGACAGGATTCCCACTCGGGTATGATTTAACGGATAACAAGACATTAATCGCGTTTATAGGCTGGCTCGTAGCCTTAATAGCAGGACGGAAAAAGAGGCAGGCACGTTGGTGGATTCTAGGTGCAGCGATCTTATTGTTAGTGGTCTATTTAATACCGCACAGTCTCCTGGGTTCTGAATTCGATTATTCTGAAATGAATCCCTCAACATTTCCGTAACAATTACACAGCGCAAAAATTCTAACACTCTTATTGATGGAATAAAAAATTGATTTAATGTAAAAAATCGGATAAAGTAAAAAAATATTTTATAAGGAGGAAGTATGAGACATAAAAAAAATTTGTGGATTACATGTTTTCTTCTAGCTCTCTTATTGATATTCTCTCCAGCTCTGGTAAAAGCTGATACTCACATCATAAAAAATAAACACACTGACGCTGTGTCTTTCATGGGTCAAACCGAGCCGGCTAAAGACGAAACAGGAGGGACATGGATTAGTAAGGATAAATTCAGAGAAGATAATGGAGAAGAGAGCTCGTTCATCGTCCGCCTTGATTTAAAGAAGATATATTTCATCAATCACCAAGAGAAGACATATGCTGAGATGTCATTCCCTGTAGATCTCGAAAAAATTCTTGCTCCTGAAGCAATACAGAGATTGCAGATGATGGAGATTACATCAAAAATAACGCCAACCAGTGAGACTCGGAAAATAAAAAACTGGAACTGCAAAAAATATCTGATTGAATTAGGTATCTCTATGATGGGAATGACCATGCCGATGACACAGGAAATCTGGGCTTCAAAAGACCTGGGGATAGACTTGGATCTCTACAAGAAATTTAATAAGGAAGTGCTTGCTATTAATCCCTGGACAAAAGGCTTGGCTGATGAAATCCAAAAAATTGAAGGATACCCAGTCCTGTCTTCATTCTCCATGAAAATGATGGGAGCAGAAATAAAATTCCAAGAAGAAGTAGTTTCTGTTGAAAAAAAGGATGCTCCCGCAGGTAACTATGATATTCCTGAAGGGTACACAAAGGCAGCCTACAATCCGTTTGCACAACAGAGATAATATTCAAGCAACCATTCCTTGTCTTTGAGATATATTAGCTTCGATTTCTGTGGATTTTGGCTTCCCTATTAGCTGTGTGGAAAGGACTGAATTAACCGGAATAAGGAAGAAAAAATAAAAGAGCCAGCAGGGGGATTCGAACCCCCGACCTACTGATTACGAATCAGTTGCTCTACCACTGAGCTACACTGGCTCATTGAAAAAAATCTCTCTCCAACAGATAGAAAATAATAGAATTAATCCCAACTGTCAAGACTTCTACTTTTAAGTACCATTAAGCCAAATTAAGCGAGTATAAGCAAAATTGTGACAGGGGGTAAGTCTATATTTATTTTAAGTCAGCTTACAGGTGATATTGGCAATCTCGAATTCTCTAATCTGTCATAAAGCTAATTCAGCGCTATTACCCAGCTATAAATATATTTCCTATTAACTGTTAATAACTGTTTACCAAATCAAGCCCACTAACCGTTCCCTCTAAACGTATATAAACGTTATACATATGTTATATTCTTAAACGTTAAGCCCCGCTTCCCAATCTCATCCAATCATTAACATATTATACGTAACGTTTATAGCAAATAGCCTATCTCCCCCCATGAGCCAATTAGCTTGAGATAATCCCCTTTCTAATATCTGATGCCAAATCATAGCATTTAAAATTCATTGATGTTTATCTCCATAATTGTTATTCTTTTGAGACCCAGCTTAGATGGAATGAAGTGGGGATTAAGTGTCCAAGAACACATCTCCGCGTTCTCAACCCACTTTGAATAGTTCTGATAAAATATTTTTTTGGAGGAAATAATGAACGATAATAAGAAACTCAGCCCCGAGGAGCGCCAAGTAGCGGAAGCGATTGTTGAAGAACTTGCTAGCCAAGACAAAGAAGTGCGCGATGCTGCTATAAAAAAATTAGAGAAAATGGATTCTTCATTTTTAATTTCAGCAGGACGATTAATTTCTGAGTCCCTCTTGAGTGCTGCATTCTGGGGCCAGGAATTTACAGATGATGCCAGCAGGACTGCTGTCAGACTATTGGTTAAAATAGGAAAACCAGCGGTGCCATCGGTAACAGAATGGATTAATGAGAAGAACCATCGTACCACTCATCGTGCATATGTCGTATTAGCAAAAATGGGGGACCCAGCCTACGACTCGAAAGCCAAGGCTACGCTTCGAAGTTCAGTTGAAGGACCCGACGAATATAAAGCTATCGATGCCCTAGAAGCGATGGCTGAAATCGGAGACGAGCATGCTGTGGACTTCCTCATGAAGAAGGTGCTTAAGAATCATCCCAATTATATGGTGCGTGGACGAGCAGCCCATGCTCTGGGGATTATTGGCGATAAGCGTGCTATCCCTGCTTTAACTGATGCTTTGAACGATCCAGATTGGCAAAATGTTCAAACATTGGCAAAATGGGCATTGGAAAAATTAAGCAAGTAAGACAAGACATAAACGGAGCCCCAATCATTTCTTCTTCAGAAACAATCGAAATGTCAGTGTAAATGATTTTTCTTGAGCGATTTTTTTTATGATACAAGCTTTTATGACATGGGAGTAAGTCTATATTAATCAGCTTACAGGCGATATTGTGCTTAAAAACGCCTAATCTTGATTAACGGTGCTTAAAGGAAAAGCAACTAAACTGATTAAAAAGGAGGAGAAAAACATAGGCGTAAGAGCGGCAGTCCTAACATATCCAATCTTAGAACTTTTATAGAGCTGATTTATGCACTAAGAAACAACTGGCACTTCCTTAAAATTCAGAAATTAAGCCTATTTTTCTGTTTAGAATCAGTGCAATTTTTTCAATCCCGCCAGCCTCTTCTTCGCATCCTCAACCTCAGGAATACCAGGGTCAGCGTCTTTCCAGAGGTTGAGGAATTTCTCGTAATGCTCTATGGCCTTGGCTTTATTACCTTGATTTTCGTAGATATTGCCCAGCATATATAAACTCTTGGCATAGATATCTCCATAATCAAATCTTCCGGTTGTAAGGGTAGTAATACTCTCGTATTCTTCTCGTGCTTTCTCAAAATCTCCCATCTTGTAATAAGCTAAAGCCAAAGAGTTGACAAAGGAAGCATCTTTCTCCAGAGGACCGTACGGAAGCGATTCAACGGCGTCCTTGAGATATTCAATCGCCTTGGGATAATTTTTTCTCTCGAGCTCGATCATTCCCGCGAGATGCATGTAAAACCTGATTTTTTTCTTGTTGATCCCTGATTGGATCATTTGCTTGAGCTCTTCGGCTGTTTTCTGGGCATCGTCTATAGATCCTTCTCTAAGATACGATTGTCCCTTCAGATTTAAAGCCCGTCTCTGCAAGTCGTCTATTTCTATTTCAAGAGCTATTTTCCATCCCTTTTCACACTCCTCTAAGGCTCTCTCGGGCCGCCCGGACTTTAGATATCCGTAGGCCAAATAAATGTGGAATCCTGCTTCCTGCACTTTGGCTTTGAGCTTATTCATCTTTCCAATTCCCTGACCCAGCTCTGTTCTTGCTTTTTCGAACTTCCCTTCCAGAAGGTCCAGAGTAAACAGTCCTAAATAATTCAAATAAAGAACATCTATATCCCTTTCCTCGAGGGATTTAATAAATTCCAGTCGGGCCCTGTCCAGATTCCCTTTATACATAGAAATGAGACCATTCCAGTATGAATTATAACGATGGGTCGGATCACGAGTGATTGCTTTGTCGACTTCAGTGATGGCTGAATCAAGTTTGGCCTGGGCATAATAATTATAGGCCATATAAAGATGTGTTATTGCGCTATCTGAAATATTCTCTAAACAGTATTCAAGAACTTCATCGGCCTTATCATATAATCCCCTTGCCCGGTAATTATCTGCAAAGGCGGAATATAAGACTAGGAATTGATATTTGTTTTTGCGGCAGACTTCATAATGCTGTATGGACCTATCCCATTCTTCAAGTAATCTATAAATGGATCCCAATTCGTAGTTTACCATGGAATAATCAGGGTAAAGCTCCAGCAGCGTATTGAAGGCTTCGATAGCTTTGTTCCAATCTCTTTCGGGCGCGTTCCAGAAGTACTCCTCTCCCTGGATGATGTATCGTTCTCTGTCTGAAAGGTGGTCGCTCAATTCCAGCGCCTTTTTTCTGTATAACTTATCTTTAGATAAATCTCCCAGATTGTAATAAGCCGATGCCAAGGCCCTGTAAGCCATGGCAAACTCAGAATCAATAGCAATGGCCTTCTCAAGGAGAGGAATGCACTTTCGGTATTCCGTATCATAATGGAATTTCCTGCTTTTAATGTAATATTTGTACGCTTCTGGTGAGGAGGTGGTGATCTTCTGTACTTCCTTTTCCAGGTCGCTGGCCAACTGTTCGGACGACAGGTGAAAATTAGCCTTTACTTTCTTTATTAGCTCATCTACCATCAAGAAAAAGCTCCGCTCTCCCGGTCCTTCGGCATCCTCCGAGCCCAGAATTTCTCCCGTTCCTGCCTCTTGAAGCGTAATATTTATCCGGAAATTATCGCCCGCCTTGGAGTAATAGCCCTGCAGGATATGGGTAGCGCCACCGTTTACGGCCAATTCTTTTAGATCCTCCGAAGCATAACTTCTTGCGTCCAGAAGGTTCAACTTTTTAAGGATGCTGAAGATCTGGTCGGAGCTGAGGACATTGATGTATTTGGATTGGGAAAGGGCTGAAATTAGCAGGTCAGATAGGCCAGAGCGCCATACATCCAGCTTTTCGTCCCCAGTATTGTTTTTGAAATAGAGGATAGCCAGAGTGGGCTTAGCAGTTGGAGGAGGGGGAACTTTTTTAGCAGGAATGATGCGCCAGAGGATTACGCCGATGACGATGAGAGCCACAAAAATCAGGGCGGGGATAAATAGTTTTTTCAAGCTGAATTGGACTGTTATCTCTCTCGAAGTGATAGGCTTTCTCTTCGGGATCTCTATTTCAGTCGTGGGAATTCCTTTTTCTATTCTGATGAGTTCCGCACGCACTTCTCCTGCACTCTGATATCTCTTCTCCTTATCTTTATCCAGACATCGAAGAATAACAAGGTTCAGTTCTTCTGGAAGCTGAGCATTGAACTCTTTAGGATCTTTTGGTTCCTCACTCTTATGTTTCACGCCTATTGTAAAGGGCGTTTCTCCTTCAAATGGAACTCTCCCGGTCACCATCTCATAAAGAATCACTCCCAATGAATAAATGTCAGAACGCTGGTCGACTTCCTTACCTTCCACTTGTTCAGGAGACATATACTCTGGTGTCCCGATCATCACCCCAGCGGCTGTTATCCCTTTTGTCTTAAGGGAACGGGCTATCCCAAAATCCATAATCCTCGCATTCCCTTCCTCATCAACCATGATGTTCTGAGGTTTCAAATCACGATGCACTACTCCTAACCGGTGAGCCTCTGCCAGACCCTCACACACCTGCTTTGCTATGAAAATCGTTTTCCCCGAACTTAACTGTCCCATCATCCTGATCATGCTCTTCAAATCTTTCCCATCCACATATTCCATCGTGATGTAATGCGCATCTTCCTCTTTATTCAAGTCATACATCTGGCAGACGTTCTTGTGCCTGATCTTACGGGCAAATTTAAGCTCGTTCCTGAAGCGTTCAATCGTCTTTTTATCTGCAGCTATCTCAGGCTTTAGAAGCTTAATGGCAACTTTTTCTTTCAGGTCAGTGTCTTGAGCTTTGTAGACTTTTCCCATTCCACCCTTACCCAGCTCTTCAATAATCTGGTATCTTCCAGCAAAAGTAGAGCCCGTGGTCAATTCTTCTTTGGCTGCTTCAAGAGTCTCGGTAGGTGCAGAGATTTTCTCAGTAGGAGGAAGTTGTGTTCCACACTCTCCACAAAACTTTAGAGTATCAGGGTTATCAGTTTGACATTTGGGGCATTTCATATCTGTTTCTCTAAAGAATCCTTTATTTTCTTTTTTTGATTTCTAGTAAATATTTTAGGTCTTCCATATCTATAGGTCTTCCAGAAGCCTTTTTCATCTTTATCATATCATCGAGAGATGGAAAGTAGACTTCTGTATCCCCATATTTTGCTGCAATTTTGTTCTTCCATACCTCATCGAAAGTAATCCCTTTTACAAAAGGATGAATATCTGCCTCAACCATGTATTGTCTTATAAGAATCTTATTTTCCATGAAATCTTTGGCAACGAGATCTATTAAGTCATAGCCAAATTCTTTTAATGCTTTTATAGTTTTTCTTATGTTTTCCAAATCAGGCTTAACAAAAAGGTCGATATCAAGAGTTGCCCTGGCATAGCCATATACAGGAAATGCTGAAGCTCCTATTACAAGAAAAATGACTTCATTTTCTTTTAATAATTTGAGGAGTTTCTCGGTGTCCATTTTTTATTAGATTGGATTTTAGTTCCCCGCTTTTTGTCTCCATTAGCAGGAATCGTTGAGATGAGTTCAGAGATGATAAGAAATTTAACTCAAATTCAATTTCCCTTTTTTCGTCTGAGTGTCTTAGGACGAGAATTCCGTTGTTTTCTCGAGGATCCGACTTTTTCATACTGTAATTTTATCAGAATTCTTTGTGAAAAACTAATTTTATTAATCCGTATTTAGCTAATTTCGAAGGGCAGCCAGACGCTTCTTTGCATCCTCTACTTCGGGAAAACCAGGGTCAGCATTTTTCCACTGTTCTAGGGCTTTTTGGTAATATTCTATCGCTTTGGCTATCTTTTCTTGCTTCTCGTAGATTCGAGCGATATAGTAGTTAATCCTTGAACGTTCCAGGAAATAATAGAAACGATCGCCCATGCTGTCCTTTCGTGTTTCAACCAAATTGTAAAGTCTAAGATAAGCATTAATGGCCTTCTCCCAATCCTTCATTAACGCAAGAGCGGCGGCCTCCAATACCCTGAAACGAGGCGAGTAATATTTTGTTATTGCCGATGCCTGTTGGAGCACATCCAGAGCAGCCTGTCCTTTGCCTTGAGCAACGAACAATTCCCCCAGCAACAGGCAATAAAAATCTTTGAATAAATCATCATAATTTTTGCTTTGAATTTCCTTCTCGATCTTAGCTGCATAAGCTTTGGCTTCAGCATAATCCCCTTTCTTTACCAGGCTCACTCCAGAGAGATAATAGGAAAGTATGGGAACGGGGTTAAAGGAGGAATCATAGATCTGCCAAGAAAGTTCTTCTGCCTCAGAAAATTCATCCATTTCTCTGGAATACTGGCCTAGCTCTGCAAAAAGCTTCCCCAAATCGAAACGAGTAAACATTTCCCGACTTACATTTTGTTTGCTGTGGAACAATTTTACTGCCTTCTGAAATTCAGTAATTGCCTCCCCATATCTTTTTTCGTGCACGAAAAGAAGACCCATAAGATAAGCTTTCGCTTCAGCCCACTCTGGAAAGAGCCTTCCTAACTCACGAATTTTTTCATGGGCCTTTTCCTGTTCTCCTTTAAAAAGCAGACTGAATCCTTCAAATATATAAAATCTGCTCCAGTTTGGATTTTTCTTCAGTGCCTCTTGGCAGGCTTGAATGGCCTCATCATAAAGACCTGCCATCATGTAGACTTCCCAGGCCGAGTCATAAGTATTCCATACATCTGGCTGAAGAGCTATGTATTCTTTTACGGCTGATATGGCTTTCTGATGATTTTGGATTCTAGAATAGTCATAGGCAAGCGCGTTATACCCAACTCCAAAAGTTGGGAATATCTCTAAAATTCTCTCCAAATTTTCAATTGCTTGAACTGTTTGATTCGTGTACTGGCATGCATAATCGTGTATGATAGAGCTGTCTTTGTCTTTGGGAAATCTTTTGACAAAATCGCTAGATAGTTTTAAGGCTTTCTCGAACTCTCGATTTGCCAAAGCTTCGTACATTTCGATAAAGAGCTGTTCCTTCCGGGTTGCTTTGGAAGCATACTTTTTCGCAGTTTGGATGGATTTTCGGATTGAATTGAGATCCCTGAAAGGAGATCTAATCCGCATGCCATAAGCTCCCTTGGCTAAGGCAAGATAGAGGTGAGCCATAGCAAAAGTAGAGTCTATTTTTACAGCTTCCTCGAAATTTTCTTCCGCTCCGGAGAAGTCCCACCGCCATATGTTTTCAAGCCCTTTGCGGTAATATCTATAGCTCTCAAAGGAGTTGGTCGTAACCTCGGCAATCTTGAAGTGCTGTTCTCTACTCTCAGGAGAGACCTCCAGCTGAGCACTCACTTTCTCAGTTAACTGGTCCACCATGTCGAAAACATCTTCAACTCGGGTCCCCTCGACTTGCTCTGATCCAACGATGGCACCGGTCTGCACGTTTGTAAGCTGTGAAGTTATGCGAATTTTGTCTCCGATTTTAATAATACTTCCGGTCATCATGGTTTTCACACCGGCCCGATTCGCGACCTCTGTTGCCATGTTTTTATCAATTTTTTCTGATTCCTCTTTCCCCAGCTGTTTGAGGATATCGAAAAGCCGCTGATTGCTGACCACCTCAATTTCTTCATTGCGGCTGAGATTGGTGATGAGCATGTCCACCAGAATTTTATCTAAATCTGGCTCATCAGAGCGGTTTTCAAAATACATCACCGCAAGAGAGGATCTACCTGATGGGACAGGGACTGGTTTCTTTTGAGGAAGGAGCTGCCAGATGATGATCCCGATTATTATGGTAGCAACAACTACTAGGGCAGGGATGAAAAGTTTCTTCAAGCCGAGTGTTACGGTTATCTCTCTTGAAGTGATGGGCTTTCGCTTGGGAACCAATTTCTCAGTCGTCGGGATACCTTTCTCGACATTGACGAGCTCAGACCGAACTTCTCCGGCACTTTGATATCTGTTTTCCTTATCTTTTTCCATGCATCTGAGAATCACCCGGCTGAGGTCCTCGGGGATTTGAGCATTAAGCTCTCTGGGATCTTTAGGCATCTCGCTCTTGTGCTTCATAGCTATGCCTAATGGTGTTTCTCCTTCAAAAGGAACTCTACCTGTCACCAGCTCATAAAGGATGACTCCCAACGAGTAGATATCAGAACGCTGGTCGACTTCTTTTACTTCTGCCTGCTCAGGTGACATGTATTCTGGTGTCCCTATCATGACTCCTGCACCTGTTATTCCTTTCCCTATAATTGAGCGGGCTATCCCAAAATCCATGATCCGAGCATTACCTTCCTCATCAACCATGATATTCTGAGGCTTTAAATCTCGATGCACAACTCCCAACCGGTGGGCTTCAGCCAATCCATCGCAGACTTGCTTGGCTAGGGGAATGACTTGCCCCACACTCAACTGCCCCATTTTCCTGATCAGCTTCTTTAAATCTTCCCCTCTTACATACTCCATAGTGATATAGTGAGTCCCTGTTTCCTCATTCAGATCAAACATCTGGCAAACATTGTTATGTCTGATTTTTCTGGCAAACTTCAGCTCATTACTGAATCTCTCAATCGTCTTTTTATCTGCTGCCACTTCAGGCTTAATGAGTTTCAAGGCGATTTTCTCATTGATCTTCGTATCATGAGCTTTATAGACTTTGCCCATGCCACCTTTGCCTAGCTCTTCAATGATCTGGTAGCGTCCAGCAAAGGTGGAGCCAGTGGTTAATTCTTCTTTGGCTGCTTCGAGAGTCTCGGTAGGTGCAGAGATTTTCTCAGTAGGAGGTAGTTGTGTTCCACACTCTCCACAAAACTTTAGAGTATCAGGGTTATCAGTTTGACATTTGGGGCATTTCATTAACCATCATTCCTTATGGTTATTGGAAAGGGAAATTCCTTCCCCTTTATGCTGGATTTTTTCATATAATCCATCATTGCTTTTATCACAGCGAAAATTAGTTGTCAATTGAGTGAAAAAACCAAATTCTTATATCATTTGAAAAAAAGGCATGGGAGAGGTCGGATAAGATTTATTTGCATGCCAATCTCATTCCTTACTTTAGCGAACTTGAAATTGCGAAAATTACTCCCCTCCTCCTTGAATGGTTTATTGCTAAAAGACTTGATGATGGTGTAAAAAAATCTACTATCAACCGTAACTTAGCTTGTTTAAGAAAAATGTTGAATAAAGCAATCGATTGGGATTATCTCAGAGAGAATCCGGTTAAAAAGGTTAAGCTGTTTTCAGAGAAAGAATACATAAAAGAAAGGGTTTTAACAGCCGAGGAAGAAGAAAAATTGTTAAATGCTTGCTCTGAGCATATTAAACCTGTTATTATAATCGCCTTGCACTCAGGATTACGATTCGGCGAGCTAATTTCCCTTCAGTGGAAAAACATCTCATTTGAAAACATACAAATAAAAGTGGAAAAAACGATAAGCGGCAAAACAAGATATGTTCCAAT
This sequence comes from Candidatus Aminicenantaceae bacterium, assembly GCA_041862375.1. GTDB lineage: Bacteria > Acidobacteriota > Aminicenantia > Aminicenantales > Aminicenantaceae > WVZL01. The sequence continues at coordinate 13,483 of JBGVTE010000044.1, read as the reverse complement.
TAATAAGACGTTGCTCAAAATCCTAAAAAGTCTCCACAATAAAAATGATAATAATGAGTTTGTATTTCCATTCAAGAGCATTAAGACAGCCTTTAAAATAATGAAAAAAAGTATAATCAATATGACAAGATCGGAATTAGTTTATTTTCAAAAAATTAGAAAGGATGAAAACATTAACACAATTGTTCAATCCTACTGATTACGAATCAGTTGCTCTACACTGAACTACACTGGCCCGACTGAAATAAGATTTAGCTAGAAAAAACAATCATATTTCAGGTAATTTATAATTAATAAAATTAGCTTTAACTATCAAGAATATCTATAGCTTAAACTATGATCATCAAGAGGTTGGAACTTCAAGGATTTAAGTCTTTCCTAGAAAAAACCAAGATCCTTTTCCATCCCGGAATAACTGTTATTGTCGGTCCAAATGGAACGGGAAAAAGTAACATTGTCGATTCTATCCTTTGGGCATTAGGCAGCCACAGGCACAAGTCTCTTCAGGGGGAAAGGACCGAAGATATCATCTTCCATGGAAACGATAAAAAAGCACCTGTGGGTCTGGCAGATGTTGTCTTGTTGTTGGCTGATGATGAAGAAGAGATGATCATCAACCACCGCCTTTTCCGTTCTGGAGAAAGTGAATACAGGCTTAACGGAAAGGTTGCCAGGTTAAAGGATATACAGGAATTACTCTGGAAAAGGTCAGTCGCTGAAAAAGAATATTTTACTATTGAGCAGGGAAGTATCGACCGCATCCTCACTTCCAAGCCTGTCGAAAAGAGACAATATTTAGAGGAAGCCGCTGGTACAGCTTATTACAAAGAAAAAAAGCGTCAGGCCCAGAACAAACTGGAAAACAGTGAACAAAATTTAATCAGATTAGAAGATATCATCTCAGAAGTTTCCAAAGCTAAGAATTCTCTTAAAAGACAGGCCAATGCTGCTATTAAATACAGAAAAGTGAGGGAAAAAATCCGCGGTCTTACGTTTCTTCACTACCGCAAAAAACTAGACCAACTGGAAAAAAGCAAAGCTGAAGTCACTTCTTTTCATGATCAAAGTCTGCAAAGAGAGAGAGAAATAATCTCTCGAATTAAATCGGAAGAAAAAGAGCTTGCCTCTAAAAACAGAGATACATGGAATCTGGAAAAATCAATAAAACAGGGACATAATAATTTGTTTACACTAAAATCTGAGCTTACCCGCTTAGATTCAGATTTAGAAAAAGAAGAAAAAAGAATAGAGTTTTTTGAGGAAAAAAGGAAAAAAGCTAAAATAAATACAGCGGAGTTTCAGGAAGAACTCAGTTTTATCAATAAAGAACTCATTACAGCAGAAACTAATCTCTCAAGCCTAAAACAATCTTATAACCAAAACGAGTTATCTCTTAAGAAAGCAGAACAAGAATATCGCTCTATTCAGGAAAAAATGGCTACCTGGGAGAAAAGAGTAGAATCGCTGAGAAACGCTTATGTTCAAAAACTTGCCGAACATTCAGAAATCAGGAATGAAGGAGTTAAAACAGACAAGGAAATAGAATTTATCACCTACCAGAATAAAAAATTGAGATTGCAGAATGAAAGAGAAAAGATTCTCCTCGAAGAAAATGAAAAAAAATTAGACAAGAACAAAAAAGCCCTTTCCCTAGCCAATAAGTCCCAAGAAGAGAAAAAAAACAGCCTAACTAAGCTTGAGAGAGCCAAAACGAAGATTAACCGTTCAATTGAAAGCCTCCAGAGCAAAATATCTGACCTAAAAGAAAAAAAGGAAAGCTTCAACCATTACCTTCAAGCTCTCAAAAAATTAAGAGAAAAAGAAAGGACTCCCGTCATCTCTCACGATATTCCAGGAGCTATCGGATGCCTGGCAGATTTAGTCGAGGCTGACCCTGAATTCGCACCCCTCCTCGATATTTTCTGGAAAGAAGAGACTAGATCGGTCCTTGTCCATGCGAAAGACCTTATGAAAAATTTAACAGGGAATAAGATAAAAGGAAATCTATTTCTGATTCCTTCTCAAAAAAAAGAAGATTCTTCAAAAGGTATACTTAAACATCCACAAGTACTCGGCCTTCTGAAATCCACCATAAAAGCAACTCCAAAAATCAAAAAGTATATACCCTTTCTTGAAGATGCAGTCATCGTCAAAGACATAAAGAATGCAATCAAACTCTGGCTTAAGTTTCCTTCTCTAAATTATATAACTATAAAGGGAGATTTATTGCTTTCATCTGGATTAATGAAATTAGGACAAAAGGAAGACGGAATAATCGCCCTCACTCAAGAAATAAAAATATTAGAAGAAAAAATAGCAGACGAAGATAAGAAGCTCCTTCCTCTTTCTCGCAGAGTAGAGGGAAAAAAGAAAGAAATGCTCAAAATCGAAAATAGGCTCCAGAGAGAAACTCAGCTCCTTCTCGAAGCAGAAAAAAAAGTCGAAGAGATTGAAAAAAAGAATGTGATTGAAGAGATAGAAAGAGAAAAAACTGAAAACAGCCTCTCTCTTCTTCATCGGGAACTTGAAATTTTGGAAAATGACAGACAAAAAGCAATCCACAAAAGAGAGAACTTCTCTTCAAAGCAAAAAAAACTGGAAGAGGAAGGAGAAAGGCTGAAAAAAGAATTAAAAACAGAGGAGAAAACGTTAGCTTTTTACCAGGGAAAAAACAATGAAGGAGAAAAGCATCTCTTTGAGTTAAAAGCCAATCTTGAATTACTTCAAGAAAAAATCCGAAACACCGACCATCAGATACAAACACTCACTCAGAGAAAGAAAACCATTAAGTCGAAAATTGACTCTCTCTACGAGGACATAAAAATTAGTAAAGAGGAGGAATCCAAATCAAAAGATAATATTAAGAATTTCTCAGAGAAAAAAAGAAATTTGCAAGCAGATATAAAAGGAAAAGGCATCCAAACACAAAAAGACGAAACTCTTCTTCAAGGCCTTAAAAACAAAGTAAAAGAAAAAGAAATTTTCCTCCAGAATCTACGGGAAAAACATGAGGCTCTAAAGGAAGAAAGAGTAAAGTGGGAAGTCAGCAGAGCTGAGAAAGATCGAGATTTAGCAAACCTAGAGGAAAACTGCTGGCAAGAATTAAAGAAGACTCTTAAAGAAGTTAAAGAAGGAACTTCTCTAGAAGAAACAAAATACGATACAAAACTTGAAGACGATTTAGAAGAACTAAATGAAAAACTTCAAAAATTTAATGCAGTAAATTTGATGGCTGAAGAGGAATACCAAGAACAAAAAAAGCGTTATGATTTTCTTATCCAACAAAAAGATGATTTACGATTATCCATAGATACAACTCAACAAGCCATTAAAAAAATCGATCAGGAAAGTAAAATTCAATTTCTGACTGCCCTTGATGAAATCAATAAAAATTTACAGGAGGTGTTTTCCCTTCTCTTTGAGGGAGGCACTGCAGAGTTAAAGCTCACGAACCCGGAAAATCCTTTAGAAAGTGGAATTGAAATCACTGCTCAGCCTCCAGGAAAGAAGCTACAAAACATGATGCTTCTCTCTGGAGGAGAAAAGGCCTTGACCAGCCTGAGCTTTCTCTTTGCCCTCTTTCGATACAAGCCAACTCCCTTCTGCATTCTAGACGAAGTAGATGCATCACTGGATGATGTCAATTTAGCAAGATTCTTAGAATTAATGAAAAAAATAAAAAAACAGACTCAATTCATAATCGTCACTCACAACTTTAAAACTATGGAAGTAGCGGACTATATGTATGGAACTACTATGTCAGAGCCAAACATAACCAGCCTTTATTCCCTTAAAATGGAAAATAAAGAATCTTGACTATCTGATAAAAATGAAAGAGTCAGGACTCTCTTCATCAAGGGGAAAAAAGATGTGTTTATAGCTAAATCTTTCAATGGAGCTAATTAAGAAAAAAATGTTTATAAGAAAAAGGAGGGATTGATGTCTATGTATCTCTACATAATTCTGGCTTATCTTCTGGTACTTACCGGTCTGAACTTCATCCGAGCTAAGCGCGTCAAGAGCCAAGAGGATTTTATGGTAGCGGGACGAAGAATAAAAACCTCAGTAATGGTCTTCACCCTTATCTGCACCTGGATTGGCTCAGGGACGTTTATTGCAGGAGCTGAATTTGCCTCTAAAGCTGGATTTTCAGCCCTCTGGCTTGCGGCAGGCGCTTGGGTTGGAATAATTGCTATTTACTTTTTAGCTGGAAAAATACGTACATTCGGCCAGTATACGATCGGCGACATCCTAGAAGAACGCTACGGACCTGCTGCCCGTATCTTCGGAGCAATTGCTATAATCGTATCTTTTACCGCCATCGTTTCCTACCAATTTGTCGCCGGCGGCTTTATACTCAACGTTGTTACTGACGGAGCAATCCCTGAATCTGTAGGTATTATAATTGCCGCTATGTTTGTAATCCTTTTTACAGCAGTGGGAGGGATGGTTGCAGTTGCTTACACTGATTTGCCCAACGGGATTATTATCCTTCTCGCTTGTCTGCTTGCTGTTCCCTTTGTCTACCTGGCAGCAGGCGGTTTTCCTGAAGCTGCGCAGCAACTTGATCCTGGATACTTTGCAGCCGTGAACGATCAGTTCGGCGCTCACCCTATCTTGAAAGTAGGGGGATACTTTCTGGCAACTATGCTTCTTCTGATGGGTGTACAGAGTATGTACCAGAAATTTTACAGCGCCAGGACACCGAGGGATGCCAGAAAGGCTGTGATCCTCTGGACCATCGGAACTGTCTTCGTTGAAACAGTCGTTGTAGTTATTGCGGTTTTTGCTTTCAGCAAGTTTAAGGGAGAGATTGACTTAACCATCCCTAAAGAAGGCGGAAAATTAGTCCTCATGGCAGCACGAAGCCTAGTCCCTGCTCCGATTGGAGTTTTGCTTCTTGGAGCTGCCTGTGCTGTTGTTATTTCCACTGGCATGAACTACCTTCTTTCTCCCTCAACAAACATCATGCGCGATATATATCAACGTTTCTTGAAAGAGGACGCCAGCCAAAGAACTATGGTTGCTCTCCAGAAAGTTTTTGTAGTTATCCTCGGATTAATAGCTTTTTTCCTGGCCCTAAGTCTGAAATCTGTACTGGAAATGGCGTTCTTTGCTTACACTATTTATGGGGTTGCCATAACACCTGCTCTTATTGCTGCACTTGTGTGGAAAAGGGCAACAAAAGCTGGAGGCTTGGCATCAATTATCTCCGGTACAACAGTCTGTATAATTTTTAAAATAATCTCAGAAGTGCTTCCACCTGATAAAGCACCTGATGGTGATCCATGGGGAATTCCTCTTATCTATCCACCGCTGGTAGCTTCTCTTCTCGCCCTTATTTTAGGAAGCCTATTAACAAAAAAGCAGAAACCTGAAGAGCTCGAAAAATTCTTTCCATCAAAAAATAAAATGTAAGAAAAAATGGTTTACTTGCTTACTATACTCATCTATCTCATTGTCCTTTTTGTCTTTGGCCTTCGATTAACTCGGAGGCTTAAAAAAAAAGAAGATTTTTTAGTAGCAGGCAGAACACTTACTGCGCCTGTCCTTGTGGGTACCCTCCTTGCCACCTGGATAGGATCTGGGGATATTTTCAGTGTTTCCGATCTCAGCTATAACCATGGATACTCATCGCTTATAGGAAGCAGCGGTGGCTGGTTAGGCATTATTATCGTCTTCTTTATTGCAGCCAAAGTTAGACGCTTTGGTCAATTCACTGTTCCCGATATCCTGGAAGCCCGCTATAACAAATGGGCCCGCATTCTGGCTACCATTACCACAATAATCGCCTATGTCACCATCGTTAGCTACCAATTTCGAGGCGGAGGCTGGGTGCTCAACATCATCACCGAGGGAAGAGTTTCGGCTCAACAAGGTATGATCATCGTTGCTCTTTTCGTTATCACCTATACTCTGCTTGCCGGGATGATTTCTGTAGCGTACCTGGATATCTTTAACGGAATAATCATGATAGTCGGCGTCTCCCTCGCGCTTCCATTTCTCATCCATCACGTAGGAGGAATTGATTATATTGTGGCTAATGTTACTCCCAGAAAACATCCTATTTTAGGAAATATGAGCTTGGTGCAGGCAATGGGCTACTTTTTCCCCACGTTACTTCTCGCGCTGGGCAACGGCAACATGTACCAGCGTTTCTTCTCTGCTAAAGACGAGAAAGAAGCAAAAAAATCAGTTGTTGGCTGGATTCTGGGAGTCATTCTATTGGGAGTTGCCCTGCAGAGTTTAGCTGTGGCAGGAAGCAGCTATTTTAAAAGTCTTAGTGCAGCAGAGTCAGGAAAAATTATCCTTCTTGTAGCCCATAAAGGAGTGCCCATCGTTGTGGGCTGTGCCCTCATGGCAGCTATTGTGGCTATAATCACCTCTACTGCCAACAGTTTTCTCCTTGTCCCAGCCACCAATGTCATCCGGGACATTTACCAGCGGTTTATAAATCCTGATTTGCCTGATAAAAAGATGATTTTTTACTCCAGGCTTATAGTTATTATCTTGGGTCTTATATCTTACTCTCTCATCTCCTTCTTCCCAAGAATCTTGGATGCAGCCTATGCAGCTTATACTGTCTACGGGGCTGGAATAACTCCAGCCCTCATAGCGGTCTTCTTCTGGAAAAGAGCAACTGTTTCAGGTGGAGTACTATCCATTTTAGGTGGAATGACAGTTACTGTTGGCTGGGAAATCATCAACAAAATTCAAGGGCACCTTCCCCTGAGTGTGCCAGCTATCTATCCTGCTCTTATAACTTCTCTCACGCTTCTCGTTGTGGTCAGCCTGCTCACTCCAAAACCCCATCCAGAAAAATGGAAGGTATTTTTCAACCAGGAGGTAACATGACGACTGGAATTGTCAAGGACTGGCAATACATGGAGCACGACATGGGTGCTTTTCATGTAGAAAGCCCCCAGAGAATAGAAGCAATCTATAGAATGCTTGAAAGTGAAATAGCCTTTTCCTTCGTAGAGATAAAACCGCGCTTTGCTCGAGAGGAAGAGATTCAGTGGATCCATTCCTCATCATATATCCAAACCATCAAAGAAACTTCCGGTAAAGATAGAGTCATCCTGGACCCTGACACTTCTACATCATCCCGCTCCTTTGAGACTGCTCTTTTGGCTGCAGGAGGACTCCTTCAGGCAATTGACTTTATTATGGAGAAAAAAATCTCTAACGGTTTTGCTCTGGTTAGACCCCCAGGACATCATGCTGAAGTATCAAGAGCGATGGGCTTTTGCCTTTTCAATAATGTTGCCATTGGAGCCGAATACCTGATAAAAAAATACAGTCTTCAGAAAATTCTGATCATTGACTGGGATCTACATCATGGAAACGGAACTCAACATTCATTCTACTCAAGAAAGGATGTGCTCTTCTTTTCAACTCATCAATTTCCTCATTATCCCGGGACAGGATATTGGAATGAAACAGGCATGGGTGATGGAGAGGGCTTTACAGTTAACGTTCCTCTTGCTCCGGGAAAAAATGAAAACGACTATCTCCTCATCTACCAAAATATCTTATCTCCTATTGCATATTCTTTTAAGCCTGATTTTATCTTGGTTTCAGCCGGCTTTGATATTTACCGCGGTGATCCTTTGGGAGGCATGGAAGTCAGTGCAGAAGGATTCGGTGCCTTAGCTGGTAAACTTATGTCCTTAGCCCATGAATTATGCCAAGACCGGCTTCTATTTACTCTCGAAGGCGGTTATAACCTCGAAGGCCTTCAACAGGGGATTAAACATGTCCTTCTCCATCTTGGGGGAGAGATTAAGGCTCCCCCAGTAAAAATGGAGATATCACCTCTCACCCGAAGGGAATTAGAGCCGGTCATCCAAACGCAGAAAAAATACTGGCCCTTAAGCCTTTAGAGTCAGGTCTACACTTTTAACTTTTTTTCATTATAAAATAGGATATAAGGAGTCCAACTAGCAAATATTTCTTCTGAAACAATTGGGACTGTCCAAAACTGATAGGTTAGAATATTCTTCTAATACTGCAATGACTCTATATCTTGTCAATTAAGGACAAGGCTAAAGAACTAAAAGTGTGAACCTGACCCTATATAGGTGCATCCGTCTCCTTTTAAGGACAGGAAAAACGCAATAAAAGCAAAGCTCTAGGATAAAGCAATTGGCATATTATTTGCAGGAAAATTATCGGAAAAGGAGCGAAAAAATGAAAAAATATGCTTCTTTTGCATTAGTTTTTATTTTGACTCTTTCCCTGTCGTATTCAGAGAATGCTCAATATAACAACTATTCATTTGCTCGATTGAGCTATATCACTGGAAATACTTATATCCAAAGAGCAGCAGATCTCGGTTATGAAGAGGGAGTCGTCAACATGCCTATTTCCGAAGGAGATAGAATAGGCACTACTGACGGACGAGCTGAAATTTACTTAGGAAAAAGAAACTACCTGAGACTTGACAACGATACAAAAATAGATTTCTTGAACCTTCCTAAAAGGGATTATGATTTAACCAGAATTCGAATCTGGTCAGGAAATATCTATTTTAGTGTAAGCTTTCTAAAAAAAGAAAAGAATATTGAAATCCACACTTCAGATGTTTCCATCTACATTCTTGAGAGGGGTCTTTATAGAATCGACGTAAGAGAAAACAGGGAAACAGAAATCTTTGTTTTCGAGGGTCTCATAGAAGCTTCTGGAGAAGAAGGTTCTGTACTTATCAAAAGCGAACAGAGATTAGAAGTTGCTAATGCTCGTTTCACCTCAAGACCTACCCGTTTTTACGCTGTGGCACAAGACAGCTTTGACAGATGGAGCGAATATCGTGATGCCCAGTTACAAAAGAGAGTGGCAAAAGGGTATCTTCCTGAAGATTTAGAAGATTTTGAGTATGAATTAGCTACTTATGGCGACTGGGCATACTTAAGGCCTCATGGCTATATCTGGGTTCCACGAGGCATGGATCCCGGCTGGCGGCCGTACTATTACGGGAGATGGACCTGGTTACCTCTCTGTGGATGGACATGGCTGCCATATGAACCATGGGGATGGGCACCATATCATTTCGGCAGATGGCACTGGAGTGTAGGACTTGGCTGGTACTGGATTCCCACAACTCTCTGGGGCCCCGCCTGGGTGAGTTGGTACTGGGGATATGATTATTTTGGCTGGGCTCCCTTAAGCTACTATGGTTACCCAGGGATAATAATCAACAATCGTTATTATGGACATTACTACGGGCGACACTATCCATATAATTCTCGAACCTTAACGGTTATCCATAAAAATCAACTTCAGGCAAAGAATGTATCAAAAGTCGCTTTAAGCCCTGATAAAGTGAAAAAACTGGGAAAAATCTCGCTCTCCCGTAAAACTCCACCTTTAAAATCTGTATCGAGCAAAACAAAAATTGAAAAACTCGGGAGCAGGAAGCTTCTTCTCAAACAAAGGCCCGAGTCATCTGTAACTGCGCCAAAATCTCTCAGAAAAAATTCAAAAAAGAAGCCTGGTTCTGCCGGCTCAAAAGTGCCTCAGACAGGAAACGTAATAAAAGGAAAAACAAAGAAGAAAGACCAGACGAAAGACAAAAAACCTGCAGGAAAAAAGGTAAAAAAGAAAGATGAAAGAAGTTATATAAGAGGAGGTTCCTACGGATATCCCCCTTCTCCAAAAATCAGTATAAAGAATATCTCTAAGAAATCCAGAACCTCAAAATCTGGTTCTTTCCTCAGCCGAGTCTCTAAATATATCTCTGGCAGCTCTTCCAGTAGGCATATCGGAAAAAGCTCCTCTACCAGACGCCCTTCCTCTTCACGAGCGATTAGCTCTCGCTCGAAGTCAAAGAGCTCTTCCTCAACTTCTCGAGGGCGTTCCTCTTCAAGCCGCTCTTCCAAGTCAAAGTCAGGAAAAGTAAGAAAGAAGAAATAACATCCGTTCCTAGACTATCCTGTTGATCTTGTTTCTCTATATTGTCAGTAAAAGAGGCAGTGTTATATTTACCTTATACTTACTAGTCGTGTTCTTCTTCTTTATTTACAGAATAGTAATCCAGAATCATCATATGCTCCTCATTAGAGCAAAATCGGGGTGGTTCTGTACCTGGAAGAAATGCTTCTCTGAAAGGATAAAGGCAAAAGGGCGTTGCGAGCAGGCCTGTTTTTCGGTCAATCTCTACAAAAGAGATATTTGTAGGAACTTCAAATTCTTCAGCTATCAGCTCAGTTCCCTCCTCTTCGATCTGCTTTTTTTCAACCTCGATTACTTTTATGAAAAAGTCTATCCAGATTGGAAGAGCAGCTACGGCTCCCGATTGTCTATCCCCTAAGGTAATCTTGGTTTCATGACCTACCCAAACTCCAGCACATAAAGAAGGTGAAAATCCTATGAACCAAGCATCAGTGTACTCATCTGTTGTTCCTGTTTTTCCTGCTAGAGATTTATCTTTTATTAAAGTACTTGCTGCAGTTCCAGTTCCTCGATGGATGACACCCTGAAGCAAATTAGTCATTATATAAGCAATTTGAGGAGAAATAACCTCCTCTGTTTCAACTTTGTGTTCTTCTAGAATGTTACCATCCTTATCCTCAACACGGGTTATAAAATAAGGTTTTATCCTGATGCCCTTGTTAGGAAAGGTTGTATAAGCAGATACGATTTCTAATAAGCTTACTTCAAAAGTTCCCAGAGAAAGAGAAAGATAGGGTAAAATTGGTGAAGTTATCCCGAATTTGCGACAATAATTAACTCCAGTTTGAGGAGAAATGTACTCTAAGAGTTTTGCTGTCACAATATTCCTAGACTCTTCTAGACCCGTGCGAACAGTAACAGCTCCTTTGTATTTCTGATCATAATTTGGAGGTGACCAGGGTTCTCCACTCCATTTATCGACAAAGCTTGTAGGTTCATCAACAATTATGTTGGCAGCGGTAAATCCATTCTCAAGAGCAGCAGTGTAGAGAATGGGTTTTATCGCTGATCCCGACTGTCTTAGAGCCTGAGTAGCCCGGTTAAACTTGCTCCTCTCGAAAGAATAGCCTCCGACCATTGCTTTTATCTGGCCAGTTAGAGGATCAATAGCCAGGAAAGAACCTTCTACAAGTGGTTCTTGGTCAAGAGAAGCAAGGAGCTCTCTTTTCTCTTCGTCTATCTTCTTAATCTTAACATGGATAACATCCCCACTCTTTATGAGGCTTTTTAAATTTTTTGTCTTTGTCCACGCTATATCAGTATTATTTATCCTCGCCGTATATTCTTTGACTTTGACGAGAGCCTCATTGCGCTCTACAGTTAAAACAACTGCATCAACTACTTCATCTTTTTTTACAGTTGGCGTTGACCAGCTCTCAAGCCAAGTATTTTCAAATCCTTCAATTCCTTCCTCTATTAAATTTCTCTTATCTTTCCGCCAACCTTGCCTTTTATCCAAGGTGCGAAGTCCGCTAATGAGAGCTTCTTCAGCAAATTTTTGGTAGGTGGGATCTAATGTAGTGTAAATCCTGAGACCCTCCCGGTAAAGAGCATCGGCTCCATAATTCTTTTCGATGTATTTCCTTACTTCTTCTAAAAAATAGCCGGCGAAATCAGATTTTCCCCTCCTCAAAGGAAGAACTTTCACAGGCTTTTTTTGGGCATCATCCCTCTCCTCTTCGGAGATATGCCCCTCTTCATACATTCGGTTAAGAACATGATTCCGGCGGCGGAGAGTTAGCTCTTCCTTTGAGTAAGGAGAATAATATGAAGGTCCTCTGAAAATTCCTGCTATGAGGGCACACTCTTCCAAGTCTAATTCCGAAACACTCTTTCCAAAGAACAAATTCGATGCAGCTTCAACTCCATAAACTCCATGACCAAGGTAAAATTGATTGCAAAACATGGTCATTATCTTTTCTTTTGAATATCTTTTCTCGATCTGACGTGCCAGAATCCATTCTTTCAATTTCCGACGGATCGTTTGTCTAGGGTGGAGAAAGAGTAATCGAGCCAACTGTTGAGTTATGGTGCTTCCTCCATGAAGGCGTCGCCTCTTTATCACAAGTCTGATATCCTCCTTTAGCGACCTTAATATTCCCCTGAAATCAATACCTTTGTGATTGTAGAAGCGGGGATCTTCTGTGGCAATAATAGCCTTTTTAATAATTTCTGGAATTTCTTCATAAGGTATTTCAACCCGCTTTTCAATGGCAAACTCACCTGCGACTTCCCCTTTATCTGAGTATACATAGGTAATGATGTTGGGCTCAAATTCCTCCAATTCAGATATGGAGGGAAGGTTTTCCTTGATAGCCATGTAGGCGCCAAAAACGGCGCCTGAGATACAAGCGGCTAGAAAAAGAAAAAATAGGATAGTATATGTAACGAGTTTTATTTTTTTTGTTTTTTTTATTTTTATAATTAACTTTTTTCTGAGTTCCATCTATTAAAAAATATAACAAAATTCAGTCAGCCAGTCCATATAAAAAAGGGAACAGGCTACTTCTTTAGAAAAGGGGCACAGCTATACGCAACTCTGTATAATGACAAAAATTGTTATTTATAAAAAAAGTAGCCTGTCCCCTTTTATAAAAATCTATTGAGATAATTGTAGGCAGCTTCTTCAATCTCCTCGCTGATTTCCTTCGAGGTTTTTGACCCATCGATCTGATGAATATTTTTCCCCTTGAAACTCTTAAATATTTTTCTCACCTTAACCAGATAATCCTCATGTTCAAAAAGTTTTTCTTTTTTCTTTCTGTCTTTTATCCGCTCTAAACCTGTTCTCGCATCCACATCCAGAATAAAAACTAAATCCGCTTGAGGAGCGAATTGTTCGTTCATTCTCTTTATTCTCTCCGGATCGATTCCTCGTGCTCCTTGGTAAGATATGGTTGAATAGTAGTATCTATCTAAGACAACCACTTTCCTTTCTTTGAGTGCAGGGATTAAGTTTTTCTCGACATTCTCCTTCCTGTCTTTCAGAAAGAGATTTAATTCATCCTCAGGAGAAAGTGAATCAGGGTAAATGGCTTTTCTCTTAATTTCACGGCCCCATTTGCTCTTAGAAGGTTCTTGAAAACAGACTACGTCAAATCCTTTGGACCTTAGCTTCTGCTGGAGAAGTTCTGCCTGAGTGGACTTCCCCGAACCATCTATTCCCTCAATAACTATTAAGATTCCTTTTTTCAAGGTTATTCTTGACATTAAGGCTCCAATTTATGTTGGTCTGCCATATCTCCTGAACAGTAATTGATCTGAATTATTCATAAAAACTGCCAATACCTCTATTTATTTTCAATCAAAATTGGGGGCTGCTCTATTTTTCTGGTAATTTTTTATTCAATTTAATACATTACTTCAATCAATTATTTCTTTTCTTCTGTGAGTTTAAATATATGGCTTTGTCCCAAAGTGACGGGATGCCTTGTCATTGCGAAGAGCGAAGCGATGAAGCAATCTCTTAAGGAAGGGCATTAATCTATTTGTTTTCAATGAGATTGCCACGCTCTCTTCGATCGCTCGC
>JBGVTE010000043.1:0-8012 GCA_041862375.1 Candidatus Aminicenantaceae bacterium | reverse complement strand
TAAATCAGGATAGACTGCAGGACAATTCCCAAAAGGATAGACTTTTCTCTCAAAACAGACAGAAAACAGCCACAGAGGCCCTCAGAAATACTCCCCACTCCTCTCGGCGGCCATCAACAACTCCTGCTGGACATGATGAGGAGGAGGGGGCCTTTCAGCTATAAAGGTAAGCTTGTGGTGGGCGATTATCCTGTCAATAACTTTATCTATTTTGTTCTTATGTTTCTGTTCTCTTTCTATCTTGGAAGGAAGGCAGGGGCAAATTATCCGCAAACCACTACACTTTCTTTCACTGCTGCCAGCAACAATTTCGAACTGGCCATCGCGGTGGCTGTGGCGGTGTTCGGTATCAACTCCGGAGTAGCCTTTGCTACAGTCATAGGTCCTCTGGTCGAGGTCCCTGTCCTCATAAGTTTAGTCAATTTAGCTCTGTTTTTTAAAAAAAGATATTTTCAGACAATCTAGACTAGACATCAACTTTTTTTTAAATAAGATAATGTTTAAAATGATGTATTGTGTATAAATAGGGAATGCTGAAATATTGAGTGCTGTTATTTTAAGAGCGTGAATCATGCCTAAAGTATTTGGGAAATGGCCTTTGTTCTATCTGGGAGCATCCTTATTGATCATTTTCTGCATCCAAGCAAAGAGCACAGAAAATAGACAGGAACAGCAAGCCTCAAAAGAAAACAAGGGTCTGGCAAAGCTGAATTCAGAGGATAAGGTTCAACTGACTGAGCTCCTTCGCTTAAAGAAAATGTTCGGTAACCTTGTCTGGCCTGGCTTTGGTGAGGCCGAGATCCCTTTGATCCAGTACAACGAGCAGCATGAATTCCTGGTTGCTCATCCCGATCCTCCTGCTCCCTGGACTGTTGTCGACAATGACACCTTTCAAGATAGTCTGTACTATCGCCGCCAGGTGGAGGAGCCCCAGGCCTTTGCCGTTCCTGTGGGAGATCTTTGGGCTGGAAGCCTAGACACGCTCAGTCATATGAATAAATCCTTGAAGAAACAGCTCCAAGAAAAAATCCCCCCAGAGAAACTGACACCGGCTATGATTAAAATGATGGAGATCACTCCTGCCCAGCATGTTGTTTCTCTGCTCCATGAAGCTTTTCACGCTTTCCAAGCAATACAAGATCCCGATCGCTTCCTGAGGGCAAATAAAGTATATGCTACTAAGAAACACTATCCTTTTGAGGATGAGGTCTTTAAGAACACCTGGAACAAAGAGGGATCTTTGCTGGCTGCAATTTTAAGGGAAAAAGAAGAACTGGAAAGAATCGAATTGATCCAGAGCTTTTTAGAGATGAGGACCAAGCGCCGGGTTGACGCCTCACTTTCTCCTGAACTCATTGCCTTCGAACGTGAGCTCGAATGGCTCGAGGGTTTAGCCAAGTACGTTGAGATGAGATTTTCTGAACTTGGTTCTTCACAACAGGGAGAAGTGGAATCGAAAGCCTACCGAATTGTACGGAACCGCTTGCAGTACGATTTTTCCTGGCGTATATCGAAACTAGGAGAACTTCATGGAGACCTTCGCTTCTACCTGAGCGGTGCTATACAAGCGATGATTCTAGATAAAATATCACCTGGCTGGAAACATAAGATCATAATCAAAAAAAACACCTGCTTAGAAGATATTCTTCAGGCCGCGATTATTAAAAAACCTCGCTAATCAAAAATGTGTTCTGTTTTCTGGTAGGCGGAGTGAACTTTCTCAACGGCTTCAAGGATTGCATCTTTGTTATCAACTTTGACGATTGTTGCCAGCTCGGTGACAGCAGCTTCCAGCTCATTCACTGCTGTTTTATAATCGACCTGTCTCTCCGCCAAGCGCTTTGGAAGCTGAACCTTTTGAAGAGGAACAAGCTTCTCCTGCATGGCCTGGACAGTGGCCCTTATCTCTTTTAACTCATAATTCGGCGCATAGTAATGGTAAAGTTTGTACATTTCCTTATGGAAGGAATCCAGCTCCGCTACAACAGGACGAATTGTCCGGACTAGGCGTTCGAAACCAGCATGAAAGGCTTCAGTGTGCTTAAGCATATCATCCATGTTGCCGGACTCCACAGCCTTCTTAAATATAGGAATTTGGTTTTGGGGATGGCATTGAATCTCGCACAATTTTCCCGGATTTACATCATCTGACAGCCTGGACGTTTTAATAGGTGTATATTTATTTTCACAGCACAGCGATTTTCCAAAACTCACCGGTCCCTACCTCGGTCAGAAACCACCGGGCAAAGTTCCTGAATTATTTGCCCCTGGTATTATTTCAGTTGAAAAAAATTTTGAGCATAGTGCTGCTGTATTTTCACCTGATGGTAGTGAAGTCTTTTGGTGTACAAACATCGATTTTTATACCGACAAGCAAGTTATTGGGAATCTACGTTTGTATAGCATGAAAATAGTCGATGGACAGTGGACCGCTCCCCAAATCGCTCCATTTACAAAAGACATCCGCGTAGAACGGCCTGTTTTCTCACCTGACGGAAATAAACTATATATCGAATTTGGCAGTGATCCGCATAAAGAGAGTGATTCTGATATTTGTGTTGTTGAAAGAACAGATGAAGGATGGTCTAAACCTGTACCCGTATCGCCATTGATCAATACGCCAGCAATAGAACGACTTCATTGCGTTACGGCTGACGGATCTCTTTATTTCACCAGAAATCTCATGACACGAAATGAGGAAATATTTGTTTCAAGATTTGTCAACGGAGAATTTACTGAACCGGAAAAACTTGGAGAAGACTATAATTCTGAAAACTATGAGGTGGCGATGGTGATAGCACCGGATGAGGAATTTATGTTGATTTGGCAGGCAAATCCTCAACGTTCTTCAGAGCTAAACATAAGCTATAAAAAAGCTGATGGCTCCTGGTCAAAAAGAATTAAAGCTCCTTATTATTGTGGTGGTTTTTTGGCGCTTTCACCCGACGGCAAATATCTATTCTTTGAGAATGAGGGTATTTGTTGGGTCAATACATCATTTATCGATGACCTGAAACCGAAAAATTTGAAATAAAGTGAGTCTTTATTTTAAATCTCTCGAAAAACTCCGATCCATAATGAAAAAGGATTTTTTCAATTTACGGGTCCAACATTTCCATTAACGAGCGAAAGAACTGCAAGTTCTGCTGAGACTTGTGATTATTCGATGATTCCGTATGAGCCGGTTTGGGGATCCAAGAAGAGAAAGTTTTTTGGCGGGAAATACGTCAATAGGCTGAAGGCGAGAAGGGCTGCGATGATAAGAATAATCGCGACAATTCTATATCGCGAGAAATCTCTGTCCGACACCAGTATTTTGTAGCTCAAATAATAGGCGGCGATCACAGCTAAAACGAAAATCGATATGTCCAAAAACAGATTGTGGTGCATAAAAAACGTGTAGCCGTAAAACAGGATGATAATCAGGAACGGAATGGTATACAGGCACAGCGCCTTTGCTAGCCAAAAATTCTTGTTCTTTTTCCCGTAGGCAATATATTCGAGAACTGCAAAGAACGCAGCCGGCCAGAAGCCGATTTTTAGATGCTCCCAGGTGCTCTCGTTAACCGCTCCAATCAAAGCCAGGGGCTTGAAGGAGCCGCTCATCTCGTAAACGAAATGGAGAAACGATCCCGCGATGTTGGTGAAGATTATCCCCAGCAAATGAAAAACGAGTATTTTGCGGTTGAGTGATTCCATTGCCTCATGATTTCAGAAAATGGCCACATTTGCAATTTTTTCAAAACGCAGTAGACCTGTAATAAGATGAGATACGTTTTCTAGCTCGTGTTAATTCTCATATCCCTTAAACACAAGCTGCTTCTTTTTGAAATCCGCTTCAAAACGTATGGGCGCTGAAATTTTTTCCCTTTTCCCGTCCTCAACATAGCTGGCGTTAAAATATCCTTCCATACGTCCATCGGGGTAGACCCGGAGTTCTGACAACTCTGGCCGCATATCCTCAGCTGGCAAATTGGCAGGAGATGCAATCTTGAAGTTCATTATTTGATCCTTCATGGTGCCGCTGATGGGAGCTTCCTGCCGGGTGTTCATGTAGGTGATGTATCCTGTAAAATGTGGCTCAGTATGGGAGATATCCAGTTTGTACTCATGTAGTACGCGGCGGTCATCGACGCGTATTATCCTCCACATCCCATCGAGGAAAAGAACTTTTTCAATACTTAATTTCTCGTCAGGCCAGATTGTCAGGAGTTTGCCCCTGAGCCAGGTCTTATTAGCAAAATTATTTACTGAGAATGAATCTGTCTCAACCCTTTTGTTACCAATCATAAGTAACATAGATTGAAAACAGGGTTCCAAAACATCCGGAAAACGCAGTCGCTCTTTTGGAGGCACTCTCAAAACAGAAGTCTCACCTAAGGCCCTCGTTGCGATTTCGACTGGTTTATTAGAGGCGTTCCAGGCCTCTAAAAATTGCATGCCCGGATCTACAGGAGCTGCAGCTAGGCCGGTGAACAGCCAAAGGACGCTTGATGCGACAATGATTGGGCTAAGCTGAATTTTTCGAAAACGTTTCAATTCTTACCTCCTTTTTCAATCGGATTTGAGATTGAATTCTAGTTTTAAGTTTTCGACTTCCTTAATTTTCAGCCGATTCGATCCCATTATGTCCTTTAAAGTGAATCTACCAAATCTGCGGTCAGGTCTTGAATTATGATGTAATAAATCTCCTTTTTGACAAAGTTATAATTCAAGACCTGACCCCAAATGTAATTTAGACGCAGAGGATCCGATTGGAATCTCAAGTTATGAATTTTGATTGCAAGGTTGGGATATTGGGGAACGTCCCCTAAAGCCAACTTTTTGGGCAATGATTCGTATAAGCTATTAGATGGGAGGAATAGGCAAAATGAGCAAAAAAACGGTCTCTTTAATCACTCTCTTAATGCTTATCGGGTCTATTGGCCAAGCAGGTTTCAACACAGAGCCATCAAGACAAATCAAATACGAGAAAGTCATTAAAATTGTCTGTGAAAAGATCGACAGGATCTATCCCGACAAGTCCATAGCGCTTAAGGTCATCCAGGGCTTAACCGAAAATCTCTACTCTGGAAAGTATAAAAAAAATCTGTCGGCTGCGGCGTTCGCCTCGGCTGTCACAGAAGACATGGAAACCCTGAGCCAGGACAAACATCTCGACCTCTTCTACGATCCTGCCAGAGTCGCAGCAATGAGAGAACAAGAGGAGAAGGGATCCGAGGCTGCTTACCTGGCATCCAGCATCGAACAGGAAAGGATGAACAATTTCGGGTTTAAGGAGCTGAAAATACTGGAAGGAAACATCGGCTACCTGGACCTTCGGGTTTTCTTCGCCGCTAAGTACGCCGGGGATACGGCTTCGGCGGCCATGAATTTTTTCGCCAACTGTGATGCAATGGTTATCGATTTGAGAAAAAACGGCGGCGGCTGGGACGGCATGGTCAATCTTCTCTTGAGCTATTTTATCGATCCCGAAGAGGAAGTCGTCCTCAAGGTCACGCGCTCGACGATCGACGAATCCTATTACCCTTCGATGACACTCCCCTATCTGCCAGGGAAAAAATATGACAAAATCCCGCTTTATATCCTCACCTCAGAATCTACGGCCTCGGCCGCAGAGGCTTTCATTTTCAGGATGAAGCAGCTCAATAAGCACGTCGTCACCGTGGGCTCTCGCACGGCCGGGGCAGAAAATCCGATTTCCTTTCAAATATTAGATGACGACTTTATCCTGCAAATCCCCTCCTATCAAGTGGTTTATTCGGCCACGGACGGCGGATGGGAGGGAAAAGGAATAAAACCCGACATCGAGGCGAAGTCTGATGAGGCGCTGGATGCGGCTTATCTTGACGCTCTTAAAAAACTGAGAGAGGCGGCAACGGACAAATTAAAGTTAGGCAAATACCAGTGGGCCATCGACGGTATCGAGGCGATACGGACTCCTTATGTGATTGACAAGGCCGTGCTTGGCGGTTATGCCGGGAAATACGGCCGCTCTCTCGTTTCCTTGGACGACGGATTTCTCTACTACACATACAAAAATCGGCCGAAGCGAAAACTAATCCCTATCGCCGAAGATTACTTTCTGGTTGAGGGTGTGGATCACTACAGGATTCGCTTTGAGCGGCAGGACGGCTCTATCACAAGCCTCACGGTTATCTTCAATGATGGCTACAAAATCACCAGCTCCAAGGAAAGCTGAAATGCGGAGGGCAATCGTGCTCGTTAGGGTGGTACCTTGGGGGACATCCCCTATTTTACTTTTCTGCCTTTTTATGGAAAATTACTAAAAATTCAGGATAGACTACAGGACAATTCCCAAAAGGATAGACTTTTCTCTCAAAACAGACAGAAAACAGCCACAGAGGCCCTCAGAAATACTCTCCACTCCTCTCGGCGGCCATCAACAACTCCTGCTGGACATGATGAGGAGGAGGGGGCCTTTCAGCCATAAAGGTAAGCTTGAGGTGGGCGATTATCCTGTCAATAACTTTATGGTCTTCAATGAAAGAGATGATGGAGAAAGGAGGGCTCTCTTGTATCGGAAGAACAGACGCAGCATCTTAGGGACAGTGAAAACCACCTGACGGTGAGGGACATTGAGCAGAAGTTTCTCCCGCATCCACTCACCCCATTCTTCACGACGTTTGGCGTGACACGATGGGCAGAATCCTCGTCTCTTACAGGAGAACATAAGAAGGCGCTCCTCCCCACAGTCCGGACACCGGATGCGAGCGAAACCGCACATCGGGTTGCCGCAGTCTAGATACTTTTCCACCACCTCCTGCATAACAGAGCGAAAATAGCCGTACTCCCGCTCAAAACGGTTCTCATATTCCAGAAGGAACTTCTCAAAATAATGAAAAAGGACTCTGTAGAAAACAGTCCTCTCTGGATGACGCTGACGGTAAATCCCTGCCACGGTAGGGTAAGTGATTCAAGAAATGAGCCAGAAGACATGAAGTGATCTCACTAAACTGACACCCCTAGAATGAGTCAGGCATGAGATACCCTCTCTTCCTAAAAGAGTAAACAGGAGTTGACAATCAGGTGGATGTTCAGACAACTAACGTTGTCTATAAGAATGGCGCATAATGTATATATTTCAAGCCATTCTAGACTTCTCCGCACATGCCACACATGTGACAAAAATGACTAAAAATTGCTAAAAATATGATACTGGGACTAAAAGGAGGGTTGAAGCTAAATTGCTGATAATATTGATATTTCCAGTAAAATCAAGGTCTTACGCATCCGGCAAGTCATCGTCTTGCGAACGCTGCGCTCTCCCAACTGAGCTAACCGCCCACAAATAGATGTACTTAACCAATATTGAATCGTTAATTTACCACTTTTATGGGATTTTTTCTACTTCAACCTGGCGAAATCGATTTTCTTTTATAAAAGCAAAATTTGATTTTATCCTAATTTTTTCATGTAGCATTTAAAAAACCTGCTAATCTTAATGTTTCCTTTTGCCATCAATATTGAAAATAGTGTCACTATTTACAAATTTGCTTGCATTTAGTAGCATTTTTGTGTAAAATGAAGCCAATGCTCATAAAGAAACGACGTTTTTGGCTTAAATTAATCGAAGATTCATGGGGAAAACGTTCTGTTCTTTGGCTATCTGGCGTGAGGCGGGTAGGAAAGACCTGTTTATGCCAATCCTTATCTGATATTTCATACTTTGATTGTGAGTTGCCACGGACTCGACGCGAGATGGAAGATCCGGAAGCTTTTTTGGAGTCATGGAAAAAAAAGAAGCTCGTTCTTGATGAAATCCACCGTCTAGGTAATCCATCCGAATTACTCAAGATCGCTGCTGATCATTATCCGGATACAAAGGTTATAGCTACTGGATCTTCTTCTCTTGGAGCTTCAAGTAAATTTAAAGACACATTGACAGGTCGCAAGTTCGAGATCTGGCTTACACCAATGACTTCAGATGACCTTCAGGATTTTGAAAAAACAGAACTCAAATACCGCTTATACAGAGGGGGGCTGCCTCC
>JBGVTE010000042.1:0-5639 GCA_041862375.1 Candidatus Aminicenantaceae bacterium | reverse complement strand
CAATACTTATCACGAGAGGAAGGGCATTAATCTATTTATTTTCAATGAGATTGCCACGCTCTCTTCGATCGCTCGCAATGACAATGGAACTGCCTTTTTCGAACACTTCTTTTAATCCCGTCACTTTAGGACAAACTCAAATCTTTAATGGTCGCTTCTCCCATCCCCAGATTCCCTTTGCTTATATGAATAGCTTTAATCACATATCTGGAGATACTTCAGGCATTAATTGACACATTACTTCAGGAAAATTAATATGTAAGAAGCAGATAAAAATTGATATCAATTTCAGTAATGGAACTTTTTTTTACAGAATCTCGTCTATGAAGGTGAAGTGAATGCAGATAAACTCATTAATTCAGAGCTGCATCATAGGAGATGAAGGAGCATGGGAAATGCTTGTTAATACCTATTCAAAAAGGATATTCAACATGGCATTCCAATTTTCAGGAAGCTATGAAGAAGCAGAAGACCTAACACAAGAGATATTTTTAAAGCTCTATAACACTCTCCCTAAGTATGATTTTGAAAAAAATTTCAGTGCCTGGTTCCTTACTCTGGCTAAAAACCACCTCATAGACCAGTACCGGAAAACAAAATGGGAAAAAAGGAAAAGGACAGACTTCAATGACTACTTCCTGATTCCTTCCTCAGCTTTCAGCCCAGAGAATGGAATTCTAAAGGAAGAGAGCAAAAAATTAGTTTGGCAAGGCCTGAACTTTCTCTCTTCAGAAATTCGTATAGCTGTTATCCTCAGGGATTTGCAGGGGAAATCTTATGAGGAGGTAGCAGAAATCCTTGATCTTCCCCTAGGGACAGTAAAATCCAGGCTTAACAGGGGAAGGCTGCAGCTGGCTAAGATATTAAAAGAAAAAAAGGAGGAGAGGGAATATGAAATG
Organism: Candidatus Aminicenantaceae bacterium; assembly: GCA_041862375.1. GTDB lineage: Bacteria > Acidobacteriota > Aminicenantia > Aminicenantales > Aminicenantaceae > WVZL01. The sequence goes on along the minus strand of JBGVTE010000042.1, from coordinate 4,740 downwards.
TGAAAATATAGAAGAACTCTTATCTCCTTATTTAGAGGATGAACTCAGCCTGGAGGAAAAAACGAGGATTGAAAACCATCTAAAAACATGCCAGGACTGCACTGCTCTTTTATCCATGTTGAAGGAAACAAAGGATTCACTTGCTAGCTTACCCGAATTAGAAGTGAGCCCGAATCTGTTGAATAGACTCTACGCTATTCCTGAAGAAAAGAAAAAATACAGATTAAGTTTTGATTTTCTGCTTCGCCCCTCTCTCCAGCCGGTATTAGCTCTGGCAAGCGTCTTTTTCATCATCCTCTCCTTCTACATGTTTCATCCCGACAGAAACTACATCAATAAATCGATAGATCGACAGATACATCTCGGCTACAGCCAGGTCCAGAAACTCTATGTCAAAGCTGGCTCATTTAAGGACAATTTTACTCTTTATAAAGATAGTATTGTCCAATCTTTCAATAAGATAAAGCCTTGGGGAAAATCCGAGGATTAATCATTAAACATGAAAAAAAACATGGAGGTATAAAATGGAAGAAAAAGTCATAGTTCACAAAAGACCACCTAAATCTCCAGGACTTGCTGGAGTTATTTCGTTCTTTTTTCCTAGCTTTGGCGCCCTCTACAACGGCCAGATCCTGAAGTGGATAGTTTACTTAATCATCTTTGCAGTACTTATTACCATGCAGGAGCATGGCGAAATCCAGCCTTTCTTCGGCTTGATATTGGCAGCCTTCTATATCTACCAGATTGTGGATGCTGTCCAGACTTCTAAAGCCATAAACCGAAGAGCCATCTCAGAAGAAAAAGGAGAAGCAGAAGAAAAAATAGAAGAAATCCCACAGGCGTTCAAATCCGGATCAATCTTTTGGGGAGCTTTTTTAATGGCCCTGGGTATTGTTTTTCTCTTGGCTAATTTTGAGGTTATTGACTACAGCACAGTGTTTGATTTCTGGCCGCTCGCTGTTATTGTCATAGGGATAAAACTCGTCCTGGATTATTTCTCCCGAAAATAACCAGCCATATATAAGGAGGATAAAATGGCAAAGTATAAAAGAAGAGAACCGCTGGCATGGGGAATTATCCTCATAGCTATAGGCTTAATCTTTCTTTTCGTTAACATAGATGTTGACATCTGGGGTTTCATCGCCAAGCTCTGGCCTGTGATTCTCATTCTCTGGGGAGCCTGGAAGCTCTATTTCGGGATAAAGGAAAGCCAAAAAAAGCTCGAGCCTGAGAAGGAATAACAATGAAGGCAAAAGAAGTTTTGCTCTTGATTCTCATCGTTGCAACTGGCATTACCTTCTACCATGTTCACACAGGAAAAATTAATATTGGCTGGGATCTTGGAGAATTTATTCTTTGGGAATACGAGGAGTTCACATTTGAGGAATCTCATGAGGTGGACCCTCCCTTCCCGTCCCGGCTTAAAATCATCAATTCCCACGGTGAAATTGAGATCCAAGGCACAGATGATGAAAAAATATACATCAACTTCCAGAAAAAGATACGACGTAAAAAAGAAGAAAATGCAAGAGAGATTGCAGATAAGCTCAAAATGCATCTTGAGCAGGGTATTCATCAGACTGTTATTACCACAAACAGGAATGAATTCAGGAGAAAAAATTTTGATACTGACTTTACAATCTCCCTCCCTGAGGGCATGGATATCGAAATCGAGAATTCTTATGGTTTGGTTAAAGCCCTAAAGGTAGGTAACACTAAAATAAAAAATAGTCATGGTAAAATCATAGCTTCAGAAATAAGGGGAGAACTAAACATCCAAAACAGCTATAGAGATGTGGAAATAGAAAGTGTTCAATCTAACCTAGAGCTGGAAAGCAAGTACTCAACAGTGTGGGCAAAGAATATCAAGGGAGAAGCAAAAATTATACAGAAACATGGCACGGTCAATCTGGAAAATGTGCAAAAAAATGTTGAAATATTAAGTCCTAGCACAGAGATTTTCGGTCACAAATTAATGGGTGCCGTTAATGTGGATAGTTCTCATGAAAAAATCACCCTTTTTGACGTAGGGCCAACCCAAATCAAAGGAAATAAATCAGATGTCGAAGTAGATGGAGCCATGGGGAGTGTAAAAATAAACAACGCCTACGGGAAACTCAAGTTGAATAATATCAAAGGAAACATAGACATTGAAGGAAAAAGTGTAAAGATCTACGGAAGAACAATTACAGGGGAAATAATCTCAATTTCCTCCTCTTACGAAGATATCGAGCTTGTGGAATTTTCAGGGAAGACAACGATTTCTCTCAATAATGGAAACATGATTCTTGATCCCATTTCTATTACTCACCCGATTACAGCACAAGGAGATTACGCCGCCATAAAATTCTTTTGGCCACAGGGAGGAAAATACCCTATTGAAGTACGGGCTAAAAACGGAGAGATAAAATGGAAACTCTCTGAGGATGTTTCTCTACAGGAAGAAAATCACACTTCAATTCTGAAGGCATTCATTCAAGAAAAAGAAAAACCTTCTATTTTTCTCTCTACGACTTACAGGGATATTTGGATTGAAGAGTAGTTAGTGCTTGTTCTTGAAATTATAAATTTTTTCTGTCAGAAAGCCGTTTATTTTGATATTAAAATAAGAAATTATGTTCGTTAAATCCTTTTTGTATTTTGTCACATAACGAACAAAATTTATTTCATTATTCCCGCGAAGTAAATTTTCAAATTCTATCACCTCGTCTCTCAATTCAATCAGGTAATGATTGACAGTTCTGTATTGAGAGTTGATTTCAATGAGATCCTTGCCTCTCAATTTGCTGAAATCAAGGTGAGGAGGAAGGGATTGAAGGATCAAAAGACTTTCGTTTCGTAATTCGTTCACTAATTCCTTCATCTCCTGGAAAAAGGATTTGTACTTTAAGGGTTTTTTTAGCTTTTCCTCTGCTTTATCGAGTAAAACATCATACTGATCACTTATTGAAATAATTAATTCTTCAATACCAAAGTATTTTCTCTTAAAATGGAAAAGGTCGATGAAATCTCTTCCTATATATATTTTATCCTCATACTGAGTCATTAACTCCATCGGGGAATGGGTATAAAATTTAATCTCATACCTCCTTCCGCCCGAGTCTCTCTCTCTCAATCTGGCTAGAACTAAATAATTATTTTGCTCGACAAAATAACTGTTTACATCCAAAAGTACAGAATAAATTGCAAGATTTTGAATGATGTATTCTCTCACATAATTGAGTAGATTCTCATTCTTGGCTATAAAATCATTGATTGATTCGTCGGCAGTTGGATTTAAAACAGAATAAGAAGGAGAAAGGAGAAACAGAACTGGACCTGAGCCTAACTCAAGGTGGAGGTTTTTTAAAGCATTCTGGTGGAGTTCATCTAGAAGAAGCTGCCTTAAAGGAGGTAATTTTTTAAACTCCAGCTTGGACAGCTCATCAACTTCATTCATTTTTCTGGGACCCTATATTTATGGCAGAATATTATCACCTGAAAATAAAAAAATCAACTCTCTTTTCTAAGGAAAGTCCAATCATTATTTTCATATCGTTTCCTTTGAATTTTGAATATTGCTTCCATTTCCCTCTTATTAAAGACTTTACTTCTCAGGTCTATTCCAAAATATTCAGAAAATCCATATTTCATGTATTCAACAGCCTGGTTAAATTTAATTTTTCTGCCGAGAGCTTGAGAAAGAGATGTCATCCGTTCTCTACTTTTTCCTTTTTCTAATGATGAGATTAATTCTAACAGTGATTCATTTTCCTCGAGGGGAATAGAACCATGCTGTATAAAACGAGTGCCAACTCTCTTCTGAGCGCTCCCGACAATCTTTTTCCCTTCTACTTCAATTTCATTTCGAGCAGGATAAGAAAAACATGGTAAATTCCCTCTAGCATAACCAGAAGGAGGATCAGAGGCCAAACAGGCACGTAATCCCATTTTTTTCAAACCATGGATGATAGCTTGGGATATTAATCTGTAAGAATCTGAAAGCTTTGAAGTAAATGTCTCAATATCAGAAGAGCTCACAGAATACGTTAATTCTTTATGGTGCAGGACTAATTTTCCTCCCGTTATTCTTCTCACGATGTCTATTCCGTTCTTCTGGCAAAAATCAACGTCGACAAATTTCATCACATCTTGGGAATACCCAAGGGAAACCGTGGGTTTTTCCCATTGGTAAAACCGAAGATAAGTTTGAGGGTAGTTTCCCAGTGCTCGGAAAAGATACTCATCTACAGCCATGTTTAATGAGCCTTTTAAAGGAACATCATCAGCGATTAGTTCCCATTTTTTACGTGAGCTTTTATGCATGGTTCTAAAAAAATACTACATATGGAGTTAATAATAAAGTTATATAAGATGCTTCACAGGATTTACCTGAATAAGGATAAAGAGAGAGCGGACAACGGGATTCGAACCCGCGACCCCGAGCTTGGGAAGCTCGTACTCTACCGCTGAGTTATGTCCGCTCTTTCATATATTTCATATGTATCAAACAACTTACATCACATATTTTCTTGACTGTGCCTAATTTGTAAGCTATCTTCTAATTGCAATCATTGATCTATATCCGACTCAATAAATATTAAATGTTTTCCTAGTTTAACGCAAGGCATTGTATAGGATCAAATGTAGAATATGCATTGAAAAGGCGCGGCTCGAGAAGGCTCGAGCTTTCACAAGGGACATACTAAATCGAGCAGATAGCCTTCGGAAAGGACCATAGAATGTAAGTCTGTCACAGAG
>JBGVTE010000041.1:0-4802 GCA_041862375.1 Candidatus Aminicenantaceae bacterium | reverse complement strand
AGCGATCGAAGAGAGCGTGGCAATCTCATTGAAAACAAATAGATTAATGCCCTTCCTTAAGAGATTGCTTCATCGCTTCGCTCTTCGCAATGACAAGGCATCCAGTCACTTTGGAACAAAGCCAAATAAAAAAGAGGGAACATTTCGAAAATGGAAATCGTTAGTATTTAGGAGGTGACAATGAAAAGAAATCATGCCTTTCTGACATTGATCTTCGTGCTTCCTTTTATCTTATATGTACCCCTTAGAGCCAATCCTAGGGTTGTTACTTTTGAGAAAAACTTTTCTGTAGACCCTTCTCAGCCTGTGTATTTAGAATTCAGAGATGAAGATGGAAACTTCAGGTTTTCCTCCTGGGAGAAAGACATTGTTGTGATTAAAGTAAGAAAAGAAACAAAAGAAAAAAATGAAAAAAGAGCAGAAAAACTTTTAAATGATACAAAAATTAAAATTTCTCAGAACAATAATGAGATAAAAATCAGAATTCAATATCCGAAAATAAAGGGAATCTTTTTCTGGCTAAGAGACTACAGGAGAGTAGAAGTATTCACAGAAGTAATGCTGCCTCTTCGAAGCGATGTAAGCTGTTTTATCGATGATGGTTCGATTTATGGGGAAAAAATAAATGGCCGTGTCTCTGCCAATATAGATGATGGTACAATCCGTCTAACAGACATTCAAGATTCCTTAAAAGTTAAAGCCGATGATGGTAGAGTGCTACTTAATAATATTGAAGGTGAAGTAGTTGTGGAAACGGATGATGGTGACATAGAGCTTTCAGGGAGGATCTCAAAGCTTAATCTTTTCACCGACGACGGTGATGTTAACGTCAGAATCGCCCCCCATTCCTCGATGGGAGAGGATTGGAAAGTAGTTACAGACGACGGAAGTGTCGAATTCTTTTTATCTGAAGATTTTTCAGCTGAGCTCGATATCAGAACCGACGGCGGAGATTTTACTACTCATATTCCTCTGACCCTGAGGGATATTTCTGTAAAGCAAAAGATATCGGGCAAGATTAACCAAGGAGGCCGTCTTCTGATTGTAAAAACAGATGATGGAGACGTAGCTCTTCGAAAACTAAATGGGGACGATTCTATTTTTTAATTCAATTTTATTCAGCTAGTTTTTACAATCAACCGGATTGGAGTTCCCCCAAATTCAAATCTTTCCCGTAAAAAATTGATGAAGAATTTCTCATAGCTGGGAGCAAGCGTTACTCGTGAATGAGTAAAGAGAATAAAAGTGGGAGGAAGGATTCTTTTCTGAGTCATGTATTTTATCTTAACTCTTCTTTTACTCCTGGAAATAGGAGGATACTTATCGTTAATCCAGGCTAAAAATTTATTTAACCGCGAAGTTTCAATCCTTTTACACCCATTGGCATAAACTTCTTCTGCCAAGTCCAGAATTTTTACTACACCTTTTCCGGTTAGAGCAGAAATAAACAGAAGAGGAGCATAATTTACAAAATCTAATTTTTGATACACTTTCTCTTTGATTGCTTCAGGGGAAGATATATGGTTTCTTATTAAATCCCACTTATTCAGGGTAATCAACAAAGGCTTTCCTGAAGCAAGAGCTATGTGGGCTACCGCTGTATCCTGACGTGTTGGAAATTCCTGAGCATCCATGATTATGCAAATGACATCCGCCCTCTTTATATCTTTTTTGGCTTTTATGATACTCGCTTTCTCTCTCTTGTCTTTGGTGCGGCTCAATTTACGAAGTCCGGCTGTATCAACGAGAGAAAAAGCTCTTTTGTTCCTCATGATCAAAGTATCGGTGCTGTCTCTGGTAGTCCCCGGTATCTCGCTTACGATCAATTTTTCCTCGCCGCAAAGGCGGTTGACCACAGAGGATTTCCCAACATTAATGCGGCCGACGAGAGCTATCCTCAGGGATTTTTCCTCTTCCTCTTCAGTTTCGTAAGCAGGAAGAATATCCAGAATATTTTCTTCCAGATAATCCAGATTTCTTTTGTGCTCGGCTGATACGGCAAAAATCCTCTTTTCTCCTAAACGATAGTAATCTGAAAGCTTTGATTCCTCTGAAAGGGAGTCGATCTTGTTGACAACAACAAAAATTGTTTTTCCCAACTTTTTCAAGGAAACAAAGAGCTCCTCTTCTGCAGGTAATAATTCTCTCTTACTATCCAAGACAAAAAGGACTATATCCGATTCTTGAGCAGACTCCCATGCTTTTTCTTTAACTTTTAAAGAAATGGGTTCTTCTTGGGTATCAAAAAAGCCACCAGTGTCTACGAGTATAAATTTCTTTTCCTGTAAGCGGCAGGGCATTTCGATTTGGTCCCGAGTCATTCCAGGGATGGAATGAACAAGAGATCTTTTTCTTTTTAAAAAACGATTGAATAAAGTGGACTTACCCACATTGGGAAAGCCGACAATCACTATTCGAGTTAATTTCTCCATGAAACGACCTGTTCATTACTGCTAAAAAATTGCCTTTTTAGAAACGCTGAATTATTTAGCGATCAGTGAATATTGAGGCAGAAAAGCTATGTTGAGGTTGATATGACCTCCTAATGTTTCCTTTTCTCCCCCTTCAACCAAGATGAAAACTTTTTTTATTGATCTGAAATTATACGTTAGAGAATTGACTATTGAATAGACGGTTGAAATTTCAGCTGAGGACCCAGAAGAGTGTGTCCCCTGAAAATCCTTGGAAAAATCGACGTAAGCAACTCCATTCTCAGGTAAATAAAGCTCTCTCAATCTTGTTTGTGGAGGAAGTGGCGATAGAAAATCATTCTGAGAGCCTCTTATGAGCTCTTCTATTACCTGCTTGGCTTCATAAACAATAGATGGAGAGGCATATATTTCTCTTTCCTCAGGATGGAGCAGAGTGTCATCTTCAGAAAGAAAAAAGAGAATAATCTTTTTCTTCTCCTGCGGCTTCTCAGAGGGATGATACATCTCTGGAGGTGGGGAGACTTGGGATTGTATTGCTTTTTCTCCTCCTCCTCTTATAAAAAAAACGATCACAAGAATGACGAGCAAGACGAAAAGAGCTCCGAGAATGACCAATCTTTTTACGTCCATTTTCCTTAATTATTGAGAATAGCGCCTGAGAAATTTTGCTATACCTTGATAGACAGCCTCTGCAACCTTGTATTGAAATTCTTCGGTACCCAGTTCCTTCTCCTCCACAGGGTTTGAGATGAAAGCCACCTCAACTAACACCGCAGGACAGGCCACTCCTGTCAGAACTTTAAATGGAGCCTGTTTGATTCCTCTGTTAGCTGTCCTAAGGAGCACATTGAGCTCACTCTGGATGAGCTCCGCCAGTCGGCTGCTCTGGTGAAGATAGGCTGCCTGAGCCATATCCCATAAAATCATCTTTATCTCATCTTGATTGTCTCCTTCAATCCGCTCTTCCAGTTGAGCTGAACTATTTTCAAGGTAAGCTAATCTCCTGGCTTCTTCATCCGTGGCATTCAAACTGAGGAAATAGGTTTCAGAACCACGAGCATTCTTCCGGTATGAACTATTGGCATGGATGCTCACAAATAAATCAGCTTTATTGTTGTTAGCTAGGGCTGCTCTATCGTCCAAAGCTTTATCAATGTCCCTGTCTCTGGTCAATACCACACGATAAGCGAGATTTCGCTCAATAACTGTTTTTAATCTTAAACTAATACCCAAAGTGACTTCCTTTTCAAGTGTTCCGAATTTCCCTTTTGCTCCGCTTTCTAAACCGCCATGGCCGGGATCAATAACAATAGTCCTTACTGCTTTCTGCTCTTCCTGGACTTCCCTTAAATCAATAATCAATTTGGGGGGATAGCCGATAGTAAAATAATCGTAGCTGAAATTACCGTGATTTGCCTTGATGGTGAGGATGAGAGAATTGTTCCTCCTAGTCCAGCTGAAAGATTCAATGAATCGACTCTCAAAAGATTTCCTCTGTATTCCTAAGGGGATTCTTGTCTTTACCTCAATCATAAGTAAAGCCCCACTCTTCTCAACAGAGAAAGGCAAAATTGATGATAACTGGATGATGACTCTAGTGAAGCCAGGGTGATCTTTTGCCGATATGCTCACAAAAGGTTGGTTTTGAGAAAAGCAGAGAGCAGCAAGAAAGAGAGAAAAAAAGATTAATACGATTAAATTCTTTCTTATTCGCCTTAACAATTTATCCAAAAGTCTCAATCATGGAGGCGGCGGGAATCGAACCCGCGTCCGAAGATATTCAGTAAAAGGCTTCTACATGCTTATTCTCTTCGAAAATCTCGCTCTGCAGCAACTGAAGAGACAAGTAACTCCAGAACCAGCCCTGATTGAATTTTACTTGCCAGACCAAGGACATTCTGGCTCGCTATCCTGCTCGTCGACGCTTCCCAAAATCCGCAGGAAAGAAAATGAGAAACGGCATGCCTATTAATTAGGCAGCGATGGGCAGATTTTCTGCACTTAGTTTTGTCCACCTTATTACGAGGTGGGTGGAACCTCGACATGCTACCTTTACCTCGTTACCACCGTCGAAACCTGTTCGCCCCCATATCTCAGCTTAGATTATATTGTATATGTTCGAATCTTGTCAACACACCTTTTCCTTAGAATATTTATCTCTTTCCCGTGATAAATGATAAAAATGCGTTGAGATATAGGGTGAAGAAGGTCGTATTAAGGAAAGCTCAGGTTATTAAGTTATACAAGTTATGAAAGCCTGACCCCAAAAGTTTCTTGATGTTTTTCACTCTCTGTTTGGCGACATATTTCTTTACAGCTTGAAAGCCTAAATATTTTCCCGCCCGAGGGGGAAGGCCTAATTCTTGATTT
>JBGVTE010000040.1:0-58557 GCA_041862375.1 Candidatus Aminicenantaceae bacterium | reverse complement strand
GTCGTGACCGACATACTTGTGATAAAGCCAGGGAAGCCCCGCTCCCTCGTATTCTGTACCAAGAGTCTCATTGTACCAGTCGGTGACCATGATCTGGCCGTCCGGGTTGAAGCAAGGTATCATGCAGAAGATAACGTTGTTCAGGATGCGCTGTGTCTCCTCATCATCCCGGGACACGAGGTCATAGGAAAGCTCAGGCGCCATTTGTGTGCCGCCAATTTCAGTGGCGTGAAGGCTCATGGACTGGCAGATGACTGCCTTGCCCTCCTTGATCAGTTCTCTTATCTCTGTCTCTTCGATTCCACGCGGATCGCTGATTATGGCGTTCACTTGCTGCAGCCGGTCCAGGCGGACCAGGTTCTCTGGAGAAGAGATGATAATCAGGAGAAAGGGATTGCCCATGGTAGATGGCCCCATGTCCACGACCTTAAGCTTGCCGCTTTCATTCTCCAGAATTTTGAAGTAGTCAACTATTTTATCCCAGCGCGCGATCTTTTTATCGCTGCCGAGCTCGAATCCAAAGAATTCTTTGGGAGAAGTGATCTTTTTTTGTGCCTCAGCGATCTGGTTTATAAATCCCAGACCTATAAGAACAAGTGCAAGATTAATAAGAATAGTAGTCAGAAATTTAACGTTTTTTCTCATAGAAAGCCTCCTTATTAAGGAATGAATATGCGATTCCGAGAATCTGTTTAAGCTGATAAATATTATTATTAATCATGCTTCAACACCTCCTTATTATTTAGAATTTAATTTTCATTTCAACAACAATTTTATAAGAAACTAATGTTGTTCACGCTATCAGGTTGATTTGATAAAAAATTTACAGAGCTAATATCACTGTTTCCAATAAGTTTTTACAGCACTTCTCTATTTACACTCCCCCTTCAGGCTAATGATTGAAGGTTAGCGTTTAAATGCTTTTTTAATCTTCGGGAATTGACCTTTTGTTTTTGTGTTGTTATATTAAAATCAGATGTCAGTAGGTGTAAATCTTTATAAATCATGAGATTCACTTCACTCAAAAATGGAGATAAAAATGGATAAAAAGAAGTTAATCACTAGCATAGTTTTTTTTGGAATTGGATTATCATTACTGGCTCTTGGGATTTATATAATTGTCATGATTACTGGAAATCCATTTTATAATCCAGGAAAATTTAATAGAATTTTTATCCCAATTTTAATTGGATTCTCGTTTGTCTTTGGATTGATTTCAGCAATATATGGAGGGATTAATATATATAAAAGCAAAAAATCATAGCAAACCACTATCAGCTGTATTTAATTAAAGCTTATATTCATCGCCAAGATACAATCTAATAAAATTATCTTTCCATTCATTTTTAAAAATTTTAATAGCATTCTCGCCTGTACAATACTATGGGATATGATTCCCATTATTTATTTCCTTTCATATTATGCCTAGCTTTCTTCTATTTTCCTCAGTATCATCATAGACGCTCCATTCAGCAACTAAATCTTCTACAATTTTTACAGTCCAGATTGCTGGATCATGTGGCTCTTTTTCAGACCAGAAAGCATATCCAATAATGATCACCAGGTCATCTTTTGATTCAACTCTAGTAAAGGTGTTCTTATAACCGGGAAACATTCTGAAAAAGCCTTTCCAACCTTTAATCATACGTTCTTTTGGCTTTTCAACTTCAACTTTCCCCCCTCGGTTGATGACACAAGTGTGGTCTTCTGTCATTAGGTTAGAAAGCCCTTCTATATCCTGAGCGTTGATGCATTCATTAAACTGGAGAGCAGTCAATTTTGGATCCTTTGTATTCATTACAGTGCTCCTTTAATATTCAACCTATTGAATTTCCCAGAAGTTATATTGATTGAACTAAAATATTTATTAAACTCTATTTATTAATCGAATGTTTGTCAACACAACACAGGCTATCTTTTTGATAGGCAGCCTTTCCAGAATTGAAAAAATTTAATATATTTAGGAGATAAAATATTTTTTTCAATGCTATGATCTTTTTTTATCTGTTGATTGAAAAAAGAAAAATATCAATGAGGTTGCTAGAAATCGCCTTCCTATATAACTATTGAGGAGAGAACTGTATGTTTCATAAAAATAACCTGCTCATATCATCAGGTATTTTTTTCATGATGTTTTTATGTATTCCACACATCTTCAGTCAGGATCGTGCTAAAATTATCCATGTATCCCGTATTGAAAGCTCACCTAGAATAGACGGTCTCATTGAAGACAGCTGCTGGAAAAATATTCAACCTGTATCTGGATTCATCCAGTATGATCCTATCAATGGAGAAAAGGCTTCTGAAGAAACGCTTGTCTGGGCAGCATATGACCGAAAAAACATATATTTTGCCTTCCTGATGAAAGATGCTCATCCAGAAAGGATTTGGGCAGAGCTAACTCCGCGTAATGATTACGAGAATAATGATTCGATCACCTTAATCCTAGATACATACAATGATAAGAGGACGAGCATTAGTTTTACCGTTAATCCAAAAGGTGTCCAAAAAAATTCCGTGGAAACGATATGGAAATCTGGTGCTGTTATCCGCAGTGACGGATGGGCCGCAGAGATGGCCATTCCTTTTAAATCCTTAAGGTTTTCAACAGGAGAAAACCAGGTCTGGGGAATAAATTTTGAACGTTATATTTACCGTTTGAATGAAAAAGACTACTGGACGGATGTCGATAGGGATAAGCCTCTGCTTCAGCAGATGGGAGAGCTGAGCGGGTTGTCTGGAATACGCCCCGGATATAATCTCGAATTCTTTCCTTATACAGGCTTCCGGTCTTCGCGGTGGGACAGAGCGAAGGATGACAAGATGGCGGTAGGCCTGGATTTCAAGTACGGGATTCTACCGAATCTCATTCTTGATATGACAGCAAGCCCTGACTTCAGTGAAGTGGAAAGCGATCCGTTTATATACCAGCTCTCCCCTTATGAAAACTATTTCAGTGAAAACCGCCCGTTTTTTACCGAAGGCAGTCAGTATTTCCGGTTGTCTACTGAAAGTGATAATCATTGGGAATCAGATATCAATTTATTCTACTCAAGACGCATCAGCAATCCGAGAATTGCCACAAAGATTTCCGGAAAAACCGGAGGATATTCTTTTGGAATTCTGGGAGCGATAAACGAAGAGGAGGAAGGGAATACATTGTTTAATGTCGTTCGGATACAGAAAGATATCTTCAAGAATTCCCAGGTCGGTATCTACTATGCAGGGATGAATACTTCCGAAGAATACAACCGGAATTTTGCAATAGACTACAACTTCAATTTTAAAGACATTTATTATCTACGTGGCACGAGTGCTTTTTCTTTTAACAACAATACAAAAAATAAAAACAACGGCATGCATATCATCCAGTTTCAAAGTGAACCTGACGCTGGATTGCAGCTGAATGTAAGCTTCCAGAGAATTGAAACAGATGTGAAGCTCAGAACCGGGTATATCAATAAAATAGATATTCAATCCACTGAACTGGATACGGGATATGCCTGGAGGTTCAACCGGGGAAAAGTCAAACGCTTTAGTTCGGATCTAGCGGCGAATCTTGAGCAGGATTCCTATGGTCATACGACCGCCAACTCTTTTGATTTAAGATTCTGGACGGATTTCTTTTCAAGGCTCAATATCCACGGGGGAATCGAGGTAGGGAAAAGTAAATATCAGGTGTTTGAGGAGAACGACGAATTGGCCTGGACAAAAGACTTCATTAATACCTATGGAGGAGATATAGATTTTCATTGGGAACGCGGCGGATTTTTAAAAGAGGTCAGTATTGAAGGGGGGTGGGAAAAAAGAGGAATCTATAACGAGTATTTTACCGCGGTGGAATCCGGGTCTCAGACAAACATGGAAGCTTCGCTCACACTACGGCCTCGAAGCAACTTTGAATGGTCTTTCAGCAGCGACTGGATACAGCAGGTCATAGATCGAACCGGAGAAAAGGTCTTTGATGGACTGACGTACGCAACCTCCTTGCACCTCCAGATAACGCGCAGCTTGTTCCTGAGTGCTCGACTTTTAGGGGAAACCCGGGAAGACCAGTATAATTTGGATTTTCTTGTCGGGTATTATTTTGGAGCTGGAAACATCGTCCAGCTCAGCTATAAAAAAAGCGCGAAAACAGAGGGCTTCTTGAGAGAGGGAGGGCACTCAATAACCTTAAAAATATCGTATCTATTAAGGATTTAAAATTAGCGATAAATGAATCAAAATCCTGCAAATTTATTCAAAGCCCTTTACTCATTGCTTCTAAGAAATCTTTGTTTGTTTTTGTTTTTGAAATTTTCTCAAGGAGTAATTCCATAGCTTCAACTTCGCTTAGCTGGCTTAAAACTTTTCTTAAAATCCATATTCGGTTTAGTTCTTTTTCATCAATGAGAAGTTCTTCCTTCCTAGTTCCAGATCTTGTGATATCAATAGCTGGAAATAATCTTTTATCAACAAGTCTTCTGTCGAGATTAATTTCTAAGTTTCCTGTTCCTTTAAATTCTTCAAAAATGACTTCGTCCATTCTGCTTCCTGTATCGATGAGAGCTGTAGCTACAATTGTCAAACTTCCTCCTTCTTCTATTTTTCTTGCAGAGCCGAAGAACTTTTTGGGCTTATTTAAAGCATTTGCATCTATTCCTCCTGAAAGTACTTTCCCGGAAGGAGGAATGATTGCATTGTGTGCTCTAGCTAAACGAGTTATACTGTCCAATAAAATTGCCACATCTCTTCCGTTTTCAACTAATCTTTTTGCTTTCTCCAGGACAATATTCGAAACTTGAGCATTCCTAATTGGAGGCTCATCAAATGTTGAAGCCACAACTTCTGCACTTACACTGCGCTGAAAATCAGTCACTTCTTCAGGGCGTTCTGCAACTAATAAGACAATTAGGAATATCTCTGGGTGATTTTTCTCTACAGACTTAGCTATAGTCTTTAAGAGTGTTGTTTTCCCAGCACGAGGAGGAGATACAATGAGTCCTCTTTGACCTTTCCCAATCGGAGTTAAGAGTTCCATTACTCTTGCGTTTAGGTTTTTGGAGTTTCCATCTTGAAGTTTTATCTTTTCATAAGGATATAATGGAGTGAGACTGTCAAAAAATATATTTCTCCTATGGTCAAGAAGGACATCTGGGTGTGTAAAGTTAATTGCTTCTATTTTAATCAAAGCAAAATACTTCTCCCCATTCTTGGGGGGCCTTACAGTTCCAGATATTGTATCTCCTGTTCTGAGACGAAATTTTCTAATTTGAGAAGGAGATACATAGATGTCGTCTTGGCTGGGTAAGTAGCTGAATTCAGGTGCCCTTAAAAATCCAAAGCCATCATCCAGACACTCTAAAACACCCTCAGAAAAAAGAAAGCCATTTTTTTTAGCTTGAGCTTCTAAAATTTTGAAAATTAAGTTATGTTTGTTTGAATCTTCAGCTTCATCTTCAGATACGCCCATTTCACCAGCGACTTTTAATAGCGTATCCATTCCTTTTTCTTCCAGGTTAACTAGATCGTAAGTTTTCATTTTTACCTCTCTTTTAGCTTTCTAAGATTTTGCAGGAACGAATATACATCTAATTGATATATTATCAATTAGTTAAATTGAGTTTCTTTGATCTCTCCTCCTCCTCTTTACTCTTAGAAAGCTCAGAGGAGACGGGTACTTTCTCCTTTTGCTTTTTCACTTTTTTGGGCAGTCTGTCCTTCAAAGCAATTTTTAGTACTTCATCCATATTTTCAACGAGATGGATTGTCATGTCTTCTTTTATTTTTTTAGGTATATCCTTCAAATCGGGTTGATTATCTACAGGAAGGATAACTTCGTTTAGTCCTGCTCTATGTGACGCCAGTAATTTCTCCTTAATTCCACCCACAGGAAGAACTTTACCCCTGAGCGTTATTTCCCCGCTCATAGCTACTTTCTTGTTGACAGAAATATCACTCAAGAGAGAAATAATTGCAGTTGCAATAGTAATTCCAGCCGATGGCCCTTCTTTTGGTGTAGAACCTTCGGGAACATGTATATGGATGTCTAAATTTTTATGCAAGTCTTTGGCAATGTTTAGCTCGTATATTTTCCCTTTTACATAACTAAAAGCTGCTTGAGCGGATTCTTGCATAATCTCTCCAAGTTGGCCGGTTAAAGTAAAGTTTCCTTTCCCATGAACTTTGGTAACTTCAAAAGTTAATAGCTCTCCACCAAATTCCGTCCAGGCCATTCCGATGGCAACACCAATCTCATCCGTCGTGTCAATCTCTGGACGTCTAAACTTTGGAATACCAAGATATTTCTCCAAATTTTTTGTGGTTACTTTTTCACTAAAACTCTTTCCTTTTGTCACTACTTTTTTAACGATTTTACGACATATAGAAGTAATTTCTCGTTCTATGTTTCTGACTCCAGCTTCTCTCGTGTATTCCCGTATGAGTTTTTGGAATGCTTTGTTCTCGATTTTAAGATTTTGCGGCTTGAGACCATGAGTTTTCATCTGCTTGGGGAGAAGAAACCGTTTGGCAATCTGAAGCTTTTCGTCTTCTGTATAGCCGGGAAGACGGATTACTTCCATCCTGTCAATCAAGGGCCTTGGAACAGGCTCAAGCATGTTTGCGGTAACGATAAACATAACTTGAGAAAGGTCAAAGTCAGTGTCTATATAATGGTCAAGGAAAGTATTGTTTTGTTCTGGATCTAGCACCTCCATTAGAGCAGCAGCAGGATCTCCTCTGAAATCCATGCTCATCTTGTCTACCTCATCGAGCAGAAAAACAGGATTTTTCGTTCCGGCTCTCTTTATCATCTGAATTATTCTTCCAGGATAAGCACCTATATAAGTTCTCCTATGTCCTCTAATCTCTGCTTCGTCCCTGACACCACCGAGAGAAAGACGAACAAAATTCCTTCCGGTAGCTCTGGCTATAGAACGGCCGAGGGAGCTCTTTCCCACTCCAGGAGGGCCGTTGAATCCAAGTATAACTCCTTTTGGATTCTTCACTAATTGCCTGATGGAGAGGTATTCTAATATCCTTTCTTTAACCTTCTTTAGTCCATAATGGTCTTCATCCAGGATTTTTTCGGATTCCTTCAAGTTTCTTTTTTCTCTCGATTTTTTATTCCAAGGTAAGGAAATGAGCCAATCTAAATAATTTCGGCAAACGGTAGCTTCAGCCGACATCGGCGGCATCGATTCCAGCCTTTCAATTTCTTTAAAGGACTTTTGTTCAGCGTCTTTGGGCATTTTGGCATTGGCAACTTTTCGCTTTAGTTCTTCTATTTCGTTGGGCTGTTCTTCTTTCTTGAAGCTCAACCCTGAAGGAAGTATCTTTTGGCTTGAATCGCCAAAAAAAGGCTTGCCGCGGCCTGATTTTTTCCCATCTTTTCTTAACTTTGAATGAATCTTTAATATCTCATTTTCGAGGACAAAATTAATTCTCTGTAATCTCTCCAGAAAATTGATTGTCTCCAGCAAATTTTGCTTTTCTTCCAAAGACAAATAGAGATGAGAAGCTATAATATCTACAATTCTGTTCGGAGTATTATCCCTTAATGCCGGGATAATTGATTCGAAACTAGCATTCTGGCTGAGTTTTAGGTAGTCATCGAATAAGGCCAAAACTCTTTTTAGAGCATTTCTTACCTCAGGCCCGTCAGCTTCAATTTCTTTTAACTCCTTAGCAAGAACTTGATAGTAAGGATAGCTGCTTAAAAACTCAATAATCCTCGCCCTGCGCTTTCCTTCAATAATGACCTTAATGTTCTTATCATCAGTTTTTATAGCTCTGACAATTTTTGCAATTATTCCTACGGAATAAATATCCCTTGGCTTAGGATCATCTAATGCAGCATCCATCTGAGCAGAGAGGAAAATCATTTTGTCTTTTTCCATGGCCTTTTCCAAGGCTTTTACAGAATTAGGGCGGCCGATAATAAAAGGAACAAGCGTAGAGGGAAAGATAACAAGTTCCCTCAGGGGAATTAAGGGAATACTCTTTATAACCTCTGGGTAATCATTAGAATCTTGCATTTTCAAGCTCCTGCAATACTTTTTATTGTGTCAAAGCTCACTTCCTTATCTTTGACCATATTCTTAGTAATTTTTATTCTTTTTGATTTCCTGCTGGAGGGAAGATGAAACATAATATCAAGCATTAAATCTTCAATAATTGTTCTCAATCCCCTGGCTCCCAGTTTTTTTTCTATGGATTTTTGTGCAATTGCTATAAGGGCATCTTTTGTAAACTCAAGCTCAACACCTTCCATCTCAAAAAGCTTTTGATACTGTCTTATGATGGAATTTTTTGGTTTGGTAAGTATATCTATTAAGTCTTTTTCATCGAGATCGGAGAATGTGGTCACAACAGGAATTCTTCCTACGAGCTCCGGTATAAGGCCATACTTTATTAAATCTTGGGGCATCAAATGGTCATAAATAGTATCTAAGGATTGTATTTTCTTATTCTGATAATCTGACTTAAAGCCAAGTTTTGATTTTCCGATTCTATGGGCAATAATTTTATCCAACCCAATAAAGGCTCCTCCACAGATGAATAATATATTCGTTGTATCAATAGGAACGAATTCTTGGTAAGGATGCTTTCTTCCCCCCTGAGGAGGAATATTGGCAATAGTTCCTTCTATAATTTTAAGTAAAGCTTGCTGAACTCCTTCTCCTGAAACATCTCGAGTTATAGAAGGATTTTCACTTTTACGGCTGATCTTATCTATCTCATCAATATAAATAATACCTTTCTGAGTCTTATCTATTTTCCCTTTTGATGTCTGAAAAAGCTTTAAGATTATATTCTCAACATCTTCTCCTACGTATCCAGCCTCAGTAATTGAAGTAGCGTCAGCAATAGCAAAAGGAACTGACAGTATCTTGGCTAAAGTTTGAGCCATTAAAGTTTTTCCTGTTCCGGTAGGTCCGATAAGAAGTATATTGCTTTTAGTCAGTTCTACATCGTCTGTGCTCTCTTTCTGGAAATTTATACGTTTATAATGATTGTAGACAGCCACAGATAATTTCTTCTTGGCCTTTTCCTGACCGACAATGTACTCATCTAAAGCCTTTTTAATCTGAAGAGGTGTAGAAAATTCTACTTCTTGTTTTTTCTCAACCTCTTTATGTTTATCAGAAATAATTATAGAGTAAGCTACTTCTATGCAGTTATCACAGATATAGACGTTTCCAGGCCCTGCAATCAATTTTTTAACTTGTGATTGACTACGGCTGCAAAATGAACATTTAACGCTCGAACTATATCTTTTCTGGTATCTATCATCCATGGTTAAAACTCATAATAACATTGATGTCAGGAATGAAAAAAAGAGCTTATTTTTTTGATTGTAGTCTGGTAGTAATTATCTTATCTAATATTCCATATTCCTTTGCTTGTGAAGGTATCATGATAAAATCACGATCAATATCAGTTTGAATCTTTGTTTTGGGCTGATTAGTATGTTTGGCCAATATATCATTGATATTATCTCTTATCCTGAGAATTTCTTGGGCATGAATGGCAACATCAGAAGCCTTACCTTGAAATCCACCGAATGGCTGATGAAGGATAATTCGTGAACTAGGAAGGGCATAGCGTTTCCCCTTAGTTCCAGCAGCAAGGAGCAAAGCCGCCATGCTCGCAGCTTGTCCTACGCAAATTGTGGAAACATCTGAATTTATGTATTGCATTGTATCATAAATAGCTAAGCCAGCGGTAATACTTCCACCAGGAGAGTTAATGTAGAGGGATATTTCTTTCTTCTGATTCTCAGCTTCGAGATATAACAATTGAGCAATGATTGAGTTGGCAAACTCATCAGTTATTTCAGATCCGATAAAAATTATGCTGTCTTTGAGCAGCCGGGAATAAATATCGTAAGCTCGCTCTGTTCTTCCATCTTGTTCTACAATGAAGGGGATCAAAGTCATGAAGGGCCTGATTATTCTATTATAGATTGTTTTACTAAAAAGTCAACAGTCTTTTTGAGTAAAATGTTATTCCTGAACTCTTCTCTTCTTCCTTCTCGTTTTAGACTGTCTGTTACTTCTGCCAGGGAAATATTATTTGCTTTAGCGAGGGCTTTCAATTCTTGGTCTTCTTCCTCTTTTGATACATTTATATCTTCAACTTCTGCGATTTTCCTTAGAATTAGATGATTTTTAAGATTTTTCTCAGCCTTCTTTTTACTCTCGTCCTTTAAATTTTCAATATTTTTCTCACTGAGTTCTTGACGTGGAAGCTGAGAAAGCCTTTGTTGAAGCAAAGACAAATTTTCTTTTTCGACAAGAGTTTCTGGAAGTTCGATATTTATTTTACCAGCTATTTTCTCAATAACTTCTTCTGCTATTTCTTTCTTGGCAGCATTTTCTTTTGAAATGAGTATTTCCTGCTTCACTTTCTTTTTTAAGTCATTTATATTTTTATATTCTCCAAGACCTTTGGCAAAATCATCGTCTAATTGAGGGATCTTTTTATTTTTTATTGATACTACTTTTATATTATATTCAATTTCTTTACCTGCGAGACTTTTGTTTTTATGATTTTTGTCATAGGTGAGCACAAACTTTTTCTCTTCGCCCACATTTAAATCTCGCAAGTTCTCATTCAGAAGTTTTTCGTTATCCACATGACCTGCCTGAACGAGAACTCTCTCAGTTGGCAAGAATTTTTTTGATTTAATGTCTCTTCCTCTTATCTCTACTAAGACAAAATCTCCATCCACCACTCCCCTACCTTCAGCAGGAATATATTCAGCAGACCTTTCCTGAAGTTCGTGGAGGGATTGATCCACTTCTTTTTCAGATACCAAAACATCTTTCTTTTTAACATTGATTTTTTTATAATCAGGAAGATCAAAATCCGGCAAGACCTCAAAGTAAGCTTTGAAGCGAAGAGGTTCTCCTTCTTTAAAATAAAGATCTCTGATTACAGGAATATTGATCGGATTAAATTTTAACTCCTTGAGTTTTTCTGTCAGATACTTTGGCACCAGTGAATCAATCAATGTTTTTTCAATATCTGGAAGAAACATACGCTTGACAATGTCTTTAGGAGCTTTGCCAGGTCTGAAGCCGTGAATTTTTGCCCGAGTCGAAAATCGAGATAAGATATTCTGAAACTCATTTTCTACATCTTTTTTTGGAATTTCTAGTTCGATCTCTTTTTTGCACTGACTAACATTTTTTATAGAATTTTCTTGTTTGTTCTTTTCTGCCATTGTATCAACCTATCATTTTACTTGAATTTTCTAAGAATCTAACTCCAAACTTACTAAATTTATCTAGTGGAAAATAAAATAATGGGCAGAGCGGGATTCGAACCCGCACTCCTTCATCAGGAACTAGGTCCTAAGCCTAGCGCGTATGCCAGTTTCGCCACCTGCCCATTTAATATGCTTATTTTATTTCCATTCCTCTGATTTACTCGGGGAACAAGAAATTGTATGTTTGAAACAGGCTAACAAAATAAGGTTAATGAGAAATATGATTTTGTTATATTAATAATTATCATAATTGCAAGTATTTTGTCAATTTACTCCCACTCGATGTATCTTGTCTGATCGATTAGCATAATATAAATCATCATATTTGATTTACATTGTGAGTGGTCTGGTAAGAGCTATGGATTAAATAAAATAATTATACCTTTTGTGTTCTACTATTTGCGTTTTTAGATTATTTTAAATACTTTTTCAGCTTTTGGGCAAGTTCTGGATTAATGTTTAATAAGGTCTTATAGACTTCTCTTGCACTATAGCTATCTTGAAGGTTTAAATAAGTTATCGCAAGATTATAATGAGCGTAGTCATAATCAGGTCTGAGCTCGATAGACTTTCTCAAGGGTTCAAGAGATTTATCAAACTTTTTGAGCTGCATGTATCCAACACCAATGTTATACCAGGCATCA
The DNA here is from genome assembly GCA_041862375.1 of Candidatus Aminicenantaceae bacterium. Lineage (GTDB taxonomy): Bacteria > Acidobacteriota > Aminicenantia > Aminicenantales > Aminicenantaceae > WVZL01. The sequence continues at coordinate 46,656 of JBGVTE010000040.1, read as the reverse complement.
GCATTATCAGGAGTTATTGCCACAAATTTCTCGAAAGCCTCCACTGCTTCCTTGAATTTTTTTAGGTTAAAATAGTTAAGTCCGATATTGTAATATGCTAAATCATAATTTGGTCTGATAGTCAATGCGTGTCTAAAAGTTTCTATGGATTCGTTGTATTTTCCCTGTTTGGAATACATGATGCCTAGATTGTAAACAGCCAGTTCAGATTCGGGATTGAGTTCGCATACTTGCTTAGCTGCTTCAATTGCATTGTCAAACATACCCGCTTCATCATACATCTTAACCTTTTTTCCATAGTATGTCGTAGCTTGTTCAGGATTAATTTGCATCAGTTTATTATAAGCTTCAGCCGCTTTATCATACTGTTTTGATTTATAATATGCCTCAGCTAAATTATAATTGATTTTTACATCGACAGGTTTTTCCTTTAAAGCTTCTTTGAAAGCAGCAATAGCTTCTTCAAACTGGCCTAACTCAGCCCTACATAATCCTAAGCGGAGATATCCTGCCCACATTGTCTCAGGCTTTAGGTTGATATAATCCTCGTACATTTCGGCAGCTTTGGCAAAATCTCTTAAATCTTCGTATACACTTCCTAATTCATAGTATCCTTCCATGTTATTAGGATTGAGATCTACAGCTTTTTTCAATGGAGAAACGGCATCATTTGGGCGGCGCATCTTGACGTAAGTCAACCCTAAACCGTAGTGGGCATCGTCTCTTTTTTCATCTAACTGGATAACCTTCTTGTAAGAAGAAACAGCTGATTCATAGCTTCTTAACTTCGTATAAACAGAAGCCAAATGAGCGTGTGCCTCAATATTATCAGGTTTAGATTTCACTACTTTTTCTAGATAACTTAGAGCTCTGTTAGGTTCATTGATCAGAGAATATAACCTGCCAGCCAGGAATGCTCCTTCATAAGAAGATAAATAACCTTCATGGTTCCAAGTTTTAAAATCTACAACTTTGCCGCTTTTGATAGATTGTTTAATCTTGTTTATGGGGACAGTAAATTGCAATCCTTTACCGAGATCAAAGTTAACTCCCATTACCTGCCCATCTAAATTCAAAAGTGGTCCGCCACTAAAACTTTGCTGCATTGATAATGAGAGCTTAACGAGTCTTTGGAAAGGAGTGATCTCGATAAATTCAAAAACTGTTCCCTCTGAAACTACGATTTCTCTAGCTTCATTGCTGCCAAGAGCAAAGACTCTTTTTCCCATTTCCAGTTCATCTGAGTTTCCAAGGGTACACGCTGGTACTTTCCCTTTTATCTTTAAGAGAGCTATGTTAAATTCTTTGTCAGCAGAGATAATCCCTTCTACTTTAACTTTTTTTCCTTTAAAGTTTTTACCCTCAACAGAAATCGCATTGCTTATCAAATTATAGCCAGCAATAATAATCTCGTTATTTTTAACTGAAAACCCAGTACCTTTTCCAATTTCCTCCTTATTCTCTCCATAGACTATAAGGGAAACAACACTTTCTTTATTCTGTTCCAATATTTTTGAGGCTTCTTCCGTTTGAGAAAACAACATGATTAAAGGGAAAAAAAACAGAACTAAATAAATGATTATTCTTCTTTTGCTTATTTTCATTACATCCTCCTTCCTAATTTGTGAAAGTATTGATGCTTTTCATTTATAGACAATTTACATCTTGAATAAAAAACTGTCAAACTCTAAAATTGACAAATTCTCAAAGCTTGAGTAGCCTTGATAAAGAATTAGATGAAAAGGGTCATGGAAATAATTTATCATAAAAGACTAAGAAAAAATCATGATAATGACAAAAAATAAAGGAAAGATTTTGATCATTTATTTTTTGACCCTGGGAGGGGTTGTAATTTGGATCAGCGCAATTCTCTTGGCTCCGTATCTAAAGAGTAAATCGATAATTCTGAATGTTTATGTATACACAATCTTCTCTTCTATCTGCCATCAAATACCTTCTCGTTCTTTTTTTCTCTTTGGGTATCCTCTTGCAGTGTGCGTGCGTTGTTTCGGCATCTATTCTGGCTTTTTCTCTGGAGTCTTGTTTTATCCTGTATTAAAGAGTTTCTCAAGCACTAGTTTGCCTCAAGTTAAAGCTTTTATTTTCCTTTCTTTTCCGGTTGTCTTTGATACTATTGGAAATTTTATTCGCCTGTGGAGTACTCCAAACATCCCCCGCTTTTTCACGGGATTCCTATGGGGATTAATTCTTCCTTTCTATTTTATCGCTGGTATAACAGATTTAGCTCTAAAATTAAGAAATAATAACTACGAATCTGACCAATGAAGCATCTTTTTTTCCGTGATGAAAATTAAAATAGTCATTGGGCGATGGGCATACGGCTTGAAGGCACGCTCGCTTTGCCCCAGCGAGCCAAAGCGGCTCGATTCAGGCTTCGCTCTTCCCTCGGGGTCAGGCTTTGTCACTATGGTGAGCATTGCAATATATTTTATGCTTTGGGCATCTTTTCGTAATAAAGCCTGACCCCAGAACAATGCCCGCTCAGCCTTCCTACGACCTTCTTCACCGTATACCTACGCTTGTCTTTCCTTATCACGGAAAAAAAGATGCTTACTCTGACCAAAAACACCTTGAAATTAATACTTAAAAATAAATAGAATAGGGAAAACAAACCTATAAGGAGGAAGAAGAAGAATGGCTAATCAAAAACCTGGAATGTTTGTGCCAGCATTGATTGGAGGAGCAGTAGCTGGAGTATTGTCAGGAATTCCGATTTTAAACTGTCTTTGCTGTCTATGGATCATCGGAGGAGCAATGTTAGCTTCATACCTTCTCTGTAAAGGCTCGCCTGTTGCTTTAAGTGCCGGGGATGGAGCTATTGTCGGTATTTTTACAGGGATAGTTGCTGCTGTCGTCGATGCAGTCATTAGCATCCCTCTTCAGGCTTTTAACAGAGAGTTTATACAGAGAATTATGGATAGGTTTGCAGAATATGCAGAAGAGTGGCCTTCAGGAATGGAGTCCTGGCTTGAAGGAGGAGCATCGTTCTCAATGTTCATGATCGGTTTGGTGATTTCCGCTGTAATCTTTGCTGCATTAGGAGCCTTAGGAGGAATAATAGGAATATCTCTCTTCGGTAAAAAAACTTCTTCTTAAATTTAGGGAACAATTGATGGTTCTCAAGACAAAAGTAATTGTTAATCCTGAATCAGATAAAGGCAGAACAAGAAAAAAATGGAAACAGATTAAAGAGGCCCTTAAGAGCTTCTTAAAAGAATTTAAATACGAATTTACTGAGAAACCTTTTCAAGCAATTGAAATAACGAGAACAGCCATTAAAGAAGGAAATGAGCTCATTATAGGAGTTGGAGGGGATGGGACTATGAATGAAATAGCCAATGGATTCTACGAGAATAAAGAAATAATTAATCCGGAAACAATGTTAGGAATAGTACCTTCTGGTACTGGCTGTGACCTTAATAAAAGCCTTAACATTCCCTCAGGACTTGAAGAATCCTTAAAAGTAATAATCCAAGCTCCTTCTGCCCTAATAGATGTTGGAAAGGTAACTTTTAAATCACACTCAGGTGAGGAGGAGGAAAGGTTTTTTCTCAATGTTGCAGATTTTGGGATAGGAGGCGAAGTTGTCAGAAAAGTTAACCTGAATAGGATGGAAAGAAAAGCTTCTTCATACCTCAGATGTCTTCTCTCAACAGCAGTGAAATATAGAAGCAAGAAATTAAAAATAGAGATTGACAAAGAGAAAATTCCGGAAGGAGAATACTTCGTTGGAGCAGTGGCAAACGGCAGGATTTTTGGAAAAGGTATGAAAATTGCTCCTGAAGCTCGTTTAAATGATGGATTATTTGATATTGTTCTTGTAAAAGGAATGAAGCTTCTAGAGTTCTTCTGCAATTGCTGGAAAATATACACAGGAATTCATCTCTCCCATCCTAAAATATCTCTTATCAGAGGAAAAAAGATTAAAGTCCTGCCAAGGGAAGACGAAGATGTTTTAATTGAACTAGATGGAGAGGGGCTGGGAAAACTTCCTGCTACTTTTGAGATATTTCCCCATAGTTTTCTCGTTAAAGGATATTTAAGCAGATAATTCTTCTTATACTTGCCTGCTCTTATCCTGATTTTTTGTTATTAATTTTCTTTTATAAACAGGATTTTAATTCCCGTGTATTGCAATAAGGCGGGGATTATTCGTTAAAACCAACCTTCCTGATGAATCATAAAATTTATAGACTTTAGTCGATGCCCTTATAGTGGTCTTTTGGTATTTCCTCTTTACTTTTCTTATGTAGTTTAATGTTTCAGGATAGGGTGGTATTCCTTTGTGCTTTTTTATTGCCTCCTGGCCGGCATTATAGGCTCCCAGCACCAAATCCGTTTTTCCGTTATATATCTCTATTAAGTCTTTGAGATATTTTACTCCTCCACCGATATTTTCCCAAGGGTCATACAGATTTTTTACTCCGTATTTTTTCGCTGTATCTGGCATGAGTTGCATCAATCCCACTGCTCCCTTGGATGAAACAGCATGCGGATTGTAATCAGATTCAACAGAAATAATGGAACGAATAAGCATTTGAGGAACATTATGCTTATTAGCAAATGTACTGATTATGTGGTTATACTTATTTCTGTCTGTTGAAGGTATTTTCGATTGAATATTCTGAAGCGTTATTTTTTTCGTATTGGATTCAGGAGCGTCGTTACATCCATACAAGGATCTAAAAGTAGAAAAAAATATAATAAAGAGTACTCCAAAGACTCCTACAGTGAGGTTAATGGATGTTTTCGTTGTATCTAGCCTGATCATTTACAATCTTTCAAAATAGTAATGTATGATAAAGATTTAATCAATCATCTTTAAAGATGAATTTTTCGGATTTTTTTTCACCTAAAAGGGCTATATTAATTTTCGACAACATCGATTCCCTTATTATGTTTTATTTTTCCTTAACAGGAGGAAGTACTTCGATTCTCGTGATATGTTAAGGAAAGTGAAACCTTTTCACTAATTATGGATTATGCTCTCTTAGAGCATGCTTTCTACAACAGAATAACTCTGTTCAATAGCTTTATCTAAAAGTTTGGGTTTTGTGCCTCCAGCTTGGGCAAAATCTGGTCGTCCTCCTCCACTGCCCCCTAGTTTTTGAGCAATCTTTTTTATGAGTTCATTAGCTTTTATTCTGTCGACTAAATCCTTTGTTACAGTAACTATTAAAAATACTTTATCTTCATGGATTGTTCCTAAAATTACAATTCCGGAACTAATCTTCTGCTTGAGAGAATCAGCAAGTTCTCTGAGTTCTGTGTTGCTCAATCCCATAACTTTTTGAGAGATCACCGAAATTCCTTTGACCTTTCTAACGTGTTCCTCTACTTTTTTGTACTTCTGATGAGCAAGTTTATTCCTTAAAGTTCTATTATCCCTTTCCTTTTCCCTAAGCGAATCCTTGAGTTTCTCGATTTTAGGAAGGATATCCTTTCTTGAAGAATTCAGGGCATTTTGAATCTCATCAATATAGTTTTCAGATTCTTGGATGTTCTTTAGGGCTTCTTCACCTGTTAAGGCTTCTATTCTTCTCATACCTGAAGCAATGCTTGTTTCAGATGTGATTTTAAAAAAACCTATCTGGCCTGTAGAGTGGACATGAACTCCGCCACAAAGTTCTTTACTAAAATCATCTACAGAGACCATTCTTACTTCTTCTCCATATTTTTCCTCAAAAATCGCCATTGCACCTTCTTTGAGCCCTTTCTCCAGCGAGGTGATTGCAGTGTTAATTTGGATGTTTTCTCTTATTTTTTCATTTACTAGGGATTCAATTCTCTGAATTTCATCTCTACTCAATGAAGAGAAATGAGTGAAATCAAACCTAAGATGACTCGGAGCCACAAGTGACCCTGCTTGTTTAACGTGATCACCTAAAATTTGCCGTAAAGCAGCGTGAAGAAGATGAGTAGCGGTATGGTTGTTGCTGATTGATTTTCGCCTGTGAATATCAATTGACGCCTCAACCCTTTCACCTTCTTTTATGGTGCCTGAAATAACTTTTATTCTATTAGAGATTATTTCTGGAATAGGGCTATGTGTATTTTCTACCAGCGCTGAAAAATGAGGGTTTTTTAATAGGCCTGTATCACCAATTTGTCCTCCAGCTTCAGCGTAAAAAGGAGTCTTATCTAGGATAACTTCTCCCTTTTGACCTTCTTTAAGGTCTGAAACTCTTTTCCCATCCCGGAAAATCGCCAATATTTCAGCTTCTGGAACTTGATTCATTTCATAACCAACAAACTGAACGCGAAGATCTTTAAGCTTCTCGAAGGCTTTTCTGTTTTTATCTCTTGCATCTCCTCTCCAGGCAAGCCGGGCACGCTGCCTCTGTTTTTCCAATTCTTTGTTAAAGCCTTCCATATCTACTTCCATTTCTTTTTCTGCTGATAATTCCTGGCTGAGGTCAAGAGGAAAGCCAAAAGTATCGTAAAGTTTAAATATTTTTGTTCCTGACAGAACTCTTTCACCTTCTCTTTCGGCCTCTTCCATGTATTGATTTAGATAGTGAAGCCCAGAGGAAAGTGTTAATGAAAAACGCTCTTCCTCAGATAGACATACTTTTGATATGTAGTTTCCGGAAGAAAGGAGCTCTGGGTAGGCATCTTTCATCACATCGCTAACAACGCCTACTAATTTGTAAAGGAATGGATCTTCAATACCTAACAAATTCCCGTGACGAAATGCACGTCGAATTAGCCTACGCAACACATATCCCCTTCCCTCATTGGAAGGCATGACACCGTCGCCTATCAAAAAAGAGACCGCTCTTATATGATCAGAAATGATTCTTACAGAAATATCTCCATCACTATCTGAAGGATATTCCCTTTGAGTGAGATTACAAACCGAGTCTATGATTGGCAAAAATAAGTCTGTCTCAAAGTTGCTGCTTTTCCCTTGAAGTGATGCGGAAGTTCTCTCCAGTCCCATTCCTGTGTCTATTGAAGGAGAAGGCAGAGGATGCTGTTTTCCTTTTTCGTCTTTATAAAACTGCATAAAAACCAAATTCCACAATTCCAGGAAACGGTCGCTTCCTTTTTCTATTAGGGCGTAAGGCTCTCCATCTTCTACTTCAGAACCTAAGTCATAATGGATTTCTGAACAAGGTCCGCATGGTCCTGTCTCCCCCATTTCCCAGTAGTTGTCTTTTTCCCCAAAACGAAATATTTTATCCGAGGGAAGTCCTATATTTTCATTCCATATTTTGTAAGCTTCGTCGTCCTCTTCATAGACCGTGACATAAATTCTATCCGTTCTCATCTTGAAAATTTCTCTTATGAGTTCCCAAGCATATTCAACAGCATCCTTTTTAAAATAGTCTCCGAAAGAAAAATTTCCCAACATCTCAAAGAACGTATGATGTTTGTTTGTTTTCCCTACCTGTTCTAAGTCATTGTGCTTGCCGCTGACTCGCATACATTTCTGGACAGATGCAGATCTGTTATAGCTCCTCTTCTCGAGTCCTAAAAAAATGTTCTTAAATTGATTCATTCCAGCATTAGTGAAGAGCAGGGTAGGATCATCTTTAGGAATAAGAAGGGAGCTCTTGACAATCTTATGATTTTTTTTAGAAAAAAAGTCTAGGAATAATTCTCTTATCTGCTGAGCTTTCATTTACCTAGTTGTTTTCGTCTCCTTCATCTTCTTCTCTGTTACGCTTTATGTGACTCATCTTCTCTTCCATTTCTTCACGGGCTAAGTCTGCTGAAGATTGCACGCCCATTACTTTTAACTTGAAGTTGTCAGGAGTGGAAGACCACCTTATCCCCACCTCATAGGATATCAGACTTTCTTTGTAAAGGTGGTAGATTGATTGATCAAAAGTCTGCATCCTGTACTGAGAAACTCCAGCTTCTATCACATCATGTATCAGTGATATCTTATCCCTATCTCGAATACATTCCTGGATGTAGGGAGTATTAATCATTACCTCTACTGCTGGTACTCTTCCATTTCCGTCTTTTCTCGGTAGGAGCCTCATAGAAATAACAGCTTTTAGTATGGATGAGAGTTGAAGTCTAATTTGCTTTTGATGATGAGGAGGGAAAACAGTGATTATACGGTTGATAGTTTCAGGTGCATCCAAGGTATGGAGGGTGCTTAAAACGAGGTGCCCTGTTTCTGCTGCAAGAAGAGCCGTTTCTATTGTATCAAGACCTCTCATTTCTCCAACAAGAATTACATCAGGATCTTCCCTGAGAGCACTTAGTAATCCTCTGGAATAACTTTCTACATCAAGCCCGACTTCTCTTTGGCTGACTATTCCTTTTCTATCTGCATGGATATGTTCTATAGGATCTTCGATGGTAATGATGTTTATACTCATTTGAGAGTTTATATAATCCACCATTGATGCGAGGGTTGTGGTTTTACCACTCCCCGTGGTCCCTGTAACCAGCACCAACCCTCTTTGTTCTAGTGAAATTTTTTCCAAAACTTCCGGCAGTAATAATTCCCTGATTGATTTAATTTTTAAAGGGATAATTCTTAAAGCTATACTCAGATATCCTCGCTGGTAGTAGATATTTCCTCTAAATCGACCAAAATCTTGGAGGCTATATGCAAAATCGACATCAAGCTCTTTCTCTAATTTGTTTTTCTGGTAATCCGATAGAAGCTGCTGGGTTAATTCTTGAGTGTCATTGGATGTTAATTTGGGCAGATTTGTTAACGACACAAGATCTCCATGCAGCCGAATCATAGGATGATTTCCAAACTTCAAGTGAAGGTCTGAAGCATCTCTCTCAATGGCTATTTTTAGCAGTTTTTCAATATCCATTAGACTAGAGCCTTCATGTTAAATATAAGTAAGCCAATCATATTTATCCTCTTTCTCTCCGCCGATATAGGCAAAAAATTCTTCCTGGAATTTTTGAGTTAAGGGACCTCTCTTCCCTATGCCTATTTTTATCTTATCCACACTTCGAATTGGCGTTATTTCTGCTGCTGAGCCTGTAAAAAATACCTCATCAGCTATATAGAGCATTTCCCTGGGAATTGTCTCTTCAATTAGAGGGATATTCAAGACTTTTGCTATTTTTATTACTGTATCCCTTGTAATCCCCGGTAATATCGATGAAGAGAGAGGCGGAGTATGAACTACGCCATCTATAACGAGAAAGACATTCTCTCCACTCCCTTCACTAATATGGCCTCTTACATTTAGAGCAATGCCCTCTACATATCCATCCAGCAGTGCTTCCATTTTTATGAGCTGGGAGTTCATGTAATTTGCTCCTGATTTTGCAAGTGCTGGAAAGGTGTTGGGAGCCATCCTTTGCCAAGAAGAGATCTTAACATCCACTCCATTTTCCAAGGCTTGGTCACCCAGGTATTGCCCCCACTCCCAAACAAGGACGGCACAATCAACGGGATTTGGAAATGGATCAACACCTAAAGTGCCATAGCCTCTGTAAACGATTGGCCTGATATAGCAGGCTTTTAAATGATTAGCCTTGATAGTGTCGATGATAGCTTGATTAAATTCATCCTGAGTATACGGAATTTCCATACGGTACATTTTACAGGAATTATAAAGTCTCCGTGTATGTGCTTTAAGTCGGAAAATTACAGTTCCCTTTGAAGTGCTATATGCACGAAATCCTTCAAATAGAGAAGTTCCATAATGCACTACATGGGAAGCTACATGGATATTAGCCTCTTTCCATGGAATAAGCTTGCCATTCATCCACACCTTTCCCTCTTCACTAAAAGGACTCATTTATTACTCCTTTAAAAAATTTAAATTAAATATAAGATGTTTTGTTGAGATTATTAATATTTGAAAGAGTTTTATCATATTATCTTAATAGTCTGACTAAGTCAAACTTATCTTGATCCAAGTAAGCATCTTTTTTTTCGTGATAAGGAAAGAAAAGCGTGGGTATACGGTGAAGAAGGTCGTAGGAAGGCTGAGCGGGCATGGTTTCCGACTGGAGGGAGGAAGAGCGAAGCCTGAATCGAGCCGCTTTGACTCGCTGGGGCAAAGCGAGCGTGCCTTTAAGCCGTATGCCCATCGCTCAATGACTATTTTAATTTTCATCACGGAAAAAAAGATGCTTCATTGATCCAAAGAAGCATCATCATTGCGATAAAAGATACAATAGATAAGTATATACCTGCAACATACTTCATGGAGATTCTCCACAATAGGGACATATTTTTGCCTTATAAGGTAGAGGCCTTCGACAGTTCCAGCACAGCTCAGCTTTAGACCTTTCTCTAGCTCTTATTCTTCCTATTATATCCTCTATCTCTGATTTTGCGGCGTCTTTGTTTTTGAATTCAGAGAGACGTTTAACAATTTCGGCTGCACTCTGGTACCTGTCTTCAACCTCAGAAGCAAGGCACCCCATGATTATTTCATCAATTTCTTTAGGAATCTTGTTATTTTTCAGCCTAGGAGGTGTAACTTTCCCCTGTTGAGCCTTTTCTAGAATTTTAAAAGGATCTGGATCAAAGATAGGAGGCCTTCCAATGAGCATTTCATAGAAAATGCATCCAAGGGAATAGATATCAGAGACGAAGGTAGATTTTCCCACGAACTGCTCTGGTGCCATGTAAGGAGGTGAGCCAATTCTCGTCGAAGCATGGGAGATCCTGCTCAACCAAGCAGATGTTCCAAAATCCGTTATCTTTGCAGTTCCATTCTCTGAAATAATGATATTTGATGGCCTTAAATCCCGATGAATTATTTTATTTTTATGAGCATGATCAACTCCATAGGCAACTTGCTTAATGTAATCTGCTGCCTTATTGCATTCCAATACTTTATCCTTTTCGAGTATCTTCTCCAATGTTTTTCCTTTAACATATTCCATTACCATGAAAAAAACTCTCTTTTCCTTTTCTGCTGAAATCATCCGGACAATATTAGGATGATTTAAGGCTGCTTGCAGTCTTGGCTCTTTAAGTAGTTTAAACAGACTCGAAGATTGTTTGTGAGGAACCTTAATAGCTACCTTGATATCAAGCCATGTATCCCTGGCCAAGAAAACAGACCCGAATCCTCCACTTCCCAGAGATCTTAGTATTTCGTATTTACCTACTTTTTGTCCTTGGAGAAACATTTCATAAATTCCAAAAATGCGAGATTAGAGCTAAAGAGCTTATAGCAGCTGTCTCGGTTCTCAATATGTTACGTCCCAAGCTTACTGCTTCAAAACCATTATTCAGAATATATTCTTCTTCCTCTTCTGCCCACCCTCCTTCAGGACCGACCAGTATCAAGATTGAGGAAGGAGGATTTTTTTCCTGGAGTAAAATCTCTTTTAAATATTCTCCTTGATTTTCACTTAATAAAATGTTTTTCTTTTCCTTTTTTTGTGTAACTAATGTTTTTAGGTGATGGAGAGGCTGAATGCGGAGAACCCATGAACTCCCGCATTGTTTGGCAGCTTCGTAAGCTATTTTCTGCCATCTTTGTAGTTTCTTCTCTATTTTACCCTCGATCTTTACTACAGAGCGAGAAGTAATCATGGGTATGAAATGAGTAAGTCCCAGCTCTGCTGACTTTTGAATGATGAGTTCCATTTTTTTTGACTTGATGAGGGCTTGAGCTAGCGTTATTTTTAGTTTTAGTACTTCCTGGTCCTTCTTTTCCAGGATGAGGAGTTTTGTCCTATCCTTGTTAATTTCTTCTACTCTAGCTAAATAGCTTATTCCCCGCTTATCAAGGAGCCAAACTTTTTCTTTAGGCTTTATTCTAGAGACTCTGCTTAGATGATGGTGTTCTTCTCCCTCTAACCATACATAAGAAGTGTTGAAATTAGCTTGGGTTATGAAAAAACGATTTGAAGTCAAAATTTACTCTAATGAAAAATATTTTTTATCTTATTTATGATGGTTTTATCAACGGAATCTATATTATCACCCCGGGATCGGGCAATTTGACGTAGCAACTCTTTCTGTTCCTTTGTTAAATCCTTAGGAATTTCCACGAAAACCTTGACAAATAAATCTCCTTTTTTATGGCCATGTACGCTTTTTATTCCCTTTGCCTTAATACGAAAGACATCCCCAGATTGAGTTCCAGGAGAAATATTTAAAATTTCACTATTCTCAAGAGTTGGAATTTCCACAGTTGCACCGAGTGCAGCCTGGGTAAAGGAAACGGTTATTTGACTGAACAGGTTATTCTCTTCTCTTTTAAAAAATTCATGTTTTTTTAACCTTATATGAACGTAGAGATCCCCTCTCTGTGCTCCAGTGTCTCCTGCTTCTCCCTCGCCGACGAGTCTTAATCTTTGGCCATCATCAATTCCAGCTGGAATATTAATATTCAAAGTTTTATTCTCTCTAGCTTTACCTGTGCCACGACATTCTTTACATGGAGAGGTAATAATCTCACCACTTCCTTGACAATTTGTACATGTACGTGAAAGGGTGAAAAAACCCTGGCTATAACGTACTTGACCCCTGCCCTGGCAATAGGGGCACGTTGATTTGTGAGTGCCGGGCCTCATACCCGAACCATGACAGCTCGGACAAAACTCAGCGCGACTCAGCTTAATCTCTTTTTCAATTCCGGAAGCAGCTTCTTCTAAGGTAATCTCCAATTCTAGGCTGAGATCTGTGCCTCTCTGAGGATAGCGTCTCCCTTTTCTTTGTCTTGTACCGAAGAAATCTTCGAAGCTGAAATTAAAGAAATTACCAAGAATATCCTCAAAATCTTCAAAGATTGATGAATTGAATCCTGAAAATCCGGTAAATCCTTCGCCGCGCAATCCTTCGTGACCGAAGCGGTCATATACTGACCTTTTTTCAGAGTCGATCAAGACGCTGTAGGCTTCTGCGGCTTCTTTAAACCTTTCTTCTGCTTCTTTGTTATCAGGATTTCTATCAGGATGATACTTCAATGCCATTTTTCGATAGGCCTTTTTTATCTCTTCTGAGGAAGATCCACGTAGGATTCCTAAGACTTCATAATAATCTCTCTTAATCATTGTTATTTTCTTCGATTACCTCTTTAGTGTCTGAAGGATGGATTGATTGTTTTATTAGATTGATGTATTCTATTACTTCTTTTCTTGCATTTTCTAGTTTATCAAGTTCTTCAGACTGTAGGATTGTGTCTTTTCTGGCTAATAATTTTTTTATATTCTTTTTATTCTCAGGAGGAAGACTCTCTTCATCTTTATAATAATAATTTTCAAGGGTAAAAATCAATCGCTCTATTTCATCTTGAATATGGTGGATATTAATTCTCTGACTGTCCTGAGCAGCATATTTCTGAGCGTCCTTAATTATTCTGTTAATCTCTTCTTTACTCAGACCTGAAGCTGTTATGACTTCAATCTTCTGTTCTCTTCCTGTGTGTTTATCTCTTGCTGATGCTTTTGCAATGCCATTAGCATCAATCTCGAAGGTAACGTCTATTTGAGGGAATCCGGCTGGAGCTGGTTCAATTCCTACTAACTCAAACATGCCCAAAGACTTATTTTCAGAGGCAAGTTCTCTTTCTCCTTGAAGCACATGAATTCTTACTCTTGTCTGGTTGCGTTCTACTGTAGTAAAAGATCTTGTTTTTTTTATAGGAATAGTACTATTCCTTTCTATGATTTTTACAAACTTGTCATGCTCTGTCTCGATACCTAAAGAAAGAGGACACACATCCAGAAGAACAATATCCTTCAATCCCCCTACGAGGATTCCTGATTGAATGGCTGCACCAGCAGCGACAATTTCATCAGGATTTACATCCTGTATTGGTTCCTTTTTGAAAAATTCGGTAATAACTTTTCTAATCATCGGCATACGAGTTTGTCCTCCAACAAGTACGATCTCTTCAACATCTTCAGGCTTTAACTTGCTGTCATGAAGGGCCTGTTTAACATACGGAATTGTTTCCTCTACAAGATCTCCTGTTAATTCTTCTAGCTTTTCCCTTGTCAGTAATTTTTTAATATGTTTAGAGCCTGAGGGCTCAGAATGAATGAAAGGAAGATTTATTTCACTCTCAAGAGCAAAAGAGAGTTCACGCTTTGCTTTCTCTGAAGCCTCTTTAATTCTCTGAAGAGCAAACTTATCCTGTGAAAGATCTATTTTGTATTCTTTTTTAAATTCTTTTACCAACCAGTCTAAAATACGATTATCAAAATCCTCTCCTCCAAGGTAAGAATTCCCGTTTGTAGCCAAGACATTGAATACTCCTTCGTTCGTTTCAAGCAGAGTTATATCAAAAGTTCCTCCACCTATATCATAAACAGCAATTGAAGCATCTCTTTTGTTAATTAGTTTGTGGGCTAAGCTAGCAGCAGTAGGCTCGTTGATAACTCGTAAAACATTTAATCCGGCAACTATGGCGGCATCTTTTGTTGCCTGCCTTTGAGCATCGTCAAAATGAGCAGGAACTGTAATTATGACATCTGTGATGCTCTTTCCAAAATATGATTCAGCACATTCTTTTAAATAAGATAAAATCATTGCAGAAATCTCTTGGGGGCTTATCACTTTGGAATTAACTCGAACCATAACATCACCGTTAGGAGCTTCAGTCAGCTCGTAAGGCATTTTCTGTTTAGCCTCAGAAACTTCTATAGAATTGTATTTTCTTCCTATCAGTCTTTTTATGGCATATATAGTGTGTTCAGGATTAGAAATTGCCTGTCTTAAAGCAGGATTCCCTATTAAAATTTCTCCAGAAGAGGCAAAGGTAACTACTGAAGGAGTTGTAGGTGATCCTTCAAAATTTGGGATTATTTGAGGTTTTGACCCTTCGAGATAGGCGATGCAAGAAAAAGTCGTTCCCAGATCAATGCCGACTGCCAGTGCCATCTCTATTTGTCTTTTTTGGGAACGACTACCTTGACTAAAGCAGGGCGAAGTAGTCTTTCGTGAAGAGAATAACCTTTCTGGAATTCCTCCCCTATTTCTGGCTCCTCCACATTTTCTGACTCTTCTGTCATAAAGGCTTGGTGAATGTTAGGATCAAATTTTTTATCCTCGGTTTCAATTGGTTTTACTCCTTTTTTCATCAACAGATCCAAGTATTGTCTGTAAATAAGCTCCATTCCTTCACGAAAATTCTTGTCATCTTTTTGTTCTTTGCTTTCCAGAGCACGTTCAAAATTATCCACTACAACAAGAAGCTCCTTCAAAAACTCACTTAGAGCATACTGTAAGTATTCATTTTTCTCTCTTTCCAGCCTCTTTCTAAAGTTATCCATCTCTGCAGCTATTCTTAAATATTTATTTTTTAGTTCTTCATTTTCTTTTTTTTGAACTCTTGTTTCCTTTTCTAACTTTCGTATTTTTACCTTCAGACTCTTTATTTCTGGGCTTTTGTCTTTTTGCACCTGACTGTCATCCTTTGTTTCATATTCTGTTTCGCTCCTCTTTGTCATCGTGCCTCCTTATTGGTTGTGACTTATTGTTTTGTTCAATTTTTTTGCAACATAATCAACTAAAGGTATGATTTTTTTATAAGGGATCCTCTTTGGTCCTATAATACCCAAGGAGCCTAGAATTTGGTTATCGTAACCATAGTGGGAAAGGATAAGAGCGCAATCAGAAATATCCGGTATATCTAGCTCAGAACCTATTAAAACCTTTACCCGGTCAAGACTGATAAAATCAGAAAGAAGACGGGCAAGTTTGGCTTTCTCTTCAAACTTCTGAAAAAGTGATTTCAGTCTATCCATATCAAATAGCTCTGATTTTTCTAGAAGCTTTGAAGTTCCCTGTAAGAAAATTTCACTTTCTTGCTCTTCTTGATAAATGTAAGCTTTAACCAAGGAAATCAATTTACTGATTATACTCTCATATTTTAATTTAAATGTGGGAAGTTCCTTGAGAAGATAGTTACGAACAAAATATAGATTTTTCCCCTTGAAGCCTTGGTTAATATATTGGCTGGCACTATCAAGCTCCACCTGAGTGAAATATTCATTTGTTTCGACTATTTCAGTTAAAACGAGATTAAAGGTGGTAATCAAAATTATCATCGCTTTTTCTTCAGATACTTTTATAAAACGTATGTGTTGAAAATTTACCCTTGAAATACGTGGTGAGAGGACAAAGCCCAGATTATCTGAGTGCTCGGCTAAAATTTTTGAAACTTGAGTTAGAAGTGAACTTAAATCTCCTTTTTTTAATGAAAAATGTTCTGATAGAAGTTCTAGCTGACCTTTAGGGAGGACAGCCTCTTCGAATAAGCTATTGACATAAAATCTCAATCCTTTATCAGTTGGAACTCGTCCAGCAGAAGTATGAGGCTGGTTGAGATACCCGAGTTTTTCTAGTTTAGCCATTATATTTCTTACTGTAGCCGGAGAGACAGAAATATTAGTTTTTTGGACAATACATCCAGAACTTATTGGCTTTCCGATCCTAAGGTAGTTCTCTGCGATTAGCTTCAGGATAGTCTTGTCCTTTTCTCTGATTACCATATTTTGCACTCTGTCACCTCTAAAAATTTATATCACTAATTTCTGAAAGAGTAAAGAGGCGGACTGTTTCCCAGTTTTTTGCTGTATAATCTGATTATTTTCAGCTTATTCTTATGCCAGCATAGCCAACTACCTGAGAATAGTCACCTGAAGCATCACCTGAGGTCTGGTATTTTATGAGTTCTGCCTTTTTAGCTCCGAGCTCCTTGGCGGCTATAAGCCCCGCAGTTGTTGGTTGGAACCCACACATGCTTATATCTTCCCTTAGCACTGTATCATACAATCCTTTAGGATCTAGCTTTTCTACCCTTTCTATGGCCAAAAAATCTTTTTTTTCAGCTATTTTCTGGTTTACATAATGACTCATGTCTGTACTTGCCACAATTAAAACTTTTGATTTAAATTCACGGATTCCCTGTGAAACTGCTTTGGCCAGTTGCTCTATTTTTTCATAGGAGATTTCGTAGGAAAAGCAAATTGGAACCATAGAAATATCCTTTTTGAAATACTGAATAAAGGGAAGCTGCACCTCAAGGGAATGCTCATCTCGATGGGCAAATTCATCTTCAGTTATCAGAGAAGAATGTTTCATGATAAGTTCTGCTAACAGAGCATCAACAGAAACCTCACCTAAGGGAGTCTCCCAAAATCCTTCTTTCATTATAGCTGCGAGAGAACTTATGCTTCTGTGGCTTGGGCCTAGAATGACAAAAGTACTGGGAAGCTGGACAGATGAAAATACAGCACCAGCTACTGGTCCAGAATATATGAAGCCTGCATGAGGGGATACAACACAAATTGCTTCCTCTTTCTTCATTTCCGGTTTTACCATGTTTTCTACCATTGTCAGAAGATCATGTTCATTGCCTGGATAAAAATAACCCGCTACTGAAGGCTTTCTTTTCACTTTATCCTCCTTTAATAAAAGATAGATTTCCCTCTCTATTCTGTCAATCCCCTTTTTAATTCCACTCAATGAAAAATGAGTAATTGATAGAGTTAATCAGTCATAAAGAGTTAAAGGCAAATATTTTTATTGTTAAATCAGATATGAATAACTCTATTTAGATTAATATCATTGTTTAAAAGTATGAACAACGTAATTCTACTTATTATGTTTATGTGTTACCTACCTAATCGAGGCTTTCTCTTTTTTCTTTGAATACTATTCTGAGATCCTTTAGCTCTTGAAGAATAGGTTTATATATATCAGGAACAACGGGAATGTGGACTCCAGTTTCTCTTATCTTTCCTTCCAGGATGAGTTTTGTACCAATGGCAGCAGGCAGGCCTACTGTCCGCGCCATAGAGGTGTCCTCATGTGGAATGCCAAAATCAATCAGGGTTGAAATAATTTTCTCTTTTTTTTCTCCTGGGCAAGAGGTAATAAATTCGTGCTGTAGAATTATCATATCTCTCTCATCTTCTTCATATATGAGTTTTTCCCTCATTCTTTCTGCTAGAATATCCAAGATAGAGCCTCTTTTGATAGGAAGAGGTTCATCGCTGAGAAGACCCAGCCATTCAAATTTATCAATTATGTCCGATTTTTCTTCTATTCCTAAATAAAGACTCAAGGCTTTTTTGAGGTTTGGTTCTGAAGGATTTTTTGTGAGATTTTTCAATAAATCTTTGAAGGTAAGACCCGTCCAATCTTGTTCCTCCTGATCCAAGAGTCCGAGCTCTATTATTTTCTTCATTGTTTTGCACCATCCAAGATTCCTTAGGGTTCCTCTGAGCATAGTTTTTGTATTCTTGATGCCATAAGTATCAATATAAGGAAGGGAATTCCTGTTAGGATAAGCTTCGAACTCTCCTAATCCCTCGATTGTGCTCATGGTATAATTATCAAAAAGGCTCTCAGCAGGAATAAAAACTTCTTTACAATCCTTAAGATATTGGGCTGAGTTTTTACCTGCCAGTAATACACCAATCGGACTCCAAGAAAATTTATAACCAAAGGGATTGGTGTTAGCTTCTGGAGCTGGTAGCCCACCACAGTATGATGTGAAACTCTGCACTTCTCCTTCTTTTTCTTCAATCTCATGGATGATTCGCATTGCTTCCATATGATCAATACCTGGATCCAAGCCAAGTTCATTTAGTATTATGATGCCAGCTCTCTTAGCTTCCTCATTAAAATTCTTCATGGCTTTGCTTACATAAGAAGTCGTAACCATATGTTTTCTATAGGCAATACAGTATTCAGCGACTTTAGGATGAAAAGAATAAGGGACCATACTGATAACTAAATCAGCATTCGAAATCTCCTTTCTCAAGCTTTCTTCATTCTTAAGATTCAGTTCCTGAGCCTTTCCCTGTGGATGACTATCAATAAGCTTCACTGCCTTGCTGACAGTCCGGCTTGCTACCTCAACCTCGATATCTGGCTGATCAAGAAGATACCTGACTAGTGGCTTAGCCACGAGACCTGCACCCAATATTAATACTTTTTTCATTTTATACCCCTTTCTTGATTCGATTATTAGAAATTCCTCATGTATAAATAATCAGAAGTAAACTTGCCTCTGTAGAGTATGACAGCCTTATTTACTTCATCAGGGAGTTGTAATTCGGCAAAGTCTCTATTGTAATCGGCAGAAGCAACAGCATACACAAAGGGTTTGAGTGCTTTACTGAAAGAAACAGAGGACTCAAAGGCTATTTCAGCGGGTAAATTATCTACAGACATAACTACGAGCCCTCTTCCCTCAATCCCATCAACAGCTCTCTCCTCCAAAGGGTTGTAAGTAAAGACAGGATTATCAGGGCTCGTTGCTTTAACAGTGCATTCTACAGATCCATCAATATCGCAGGTTATGTCCCCGATAACTCTCAATCTGGGGGAAGAAATATTACCGTAAATTTTTTTCAAAAATTTTTTGGTCACGAATTTCGGGTATTTCGGTTCCCAATAAATACAATTGACTAAAACTGTCAAGTACTCGAGGTAAGATTCAAACACTGGCTTGTACTTCTGGGGATTGTCATAGTAATCCTGAAGATCAAATTTAGACTCTGAGGAGATAGGTTCTACCATGTGCTCTTCTTTAAAAACAGTCTTGTAAAGTCTGTTACCTGCATAATTTTTTTCTCTGAAAAAGCTACTTATTTTCTCAGGTGATATCTCTTCAAAGGGCAGCAGATCAAATATCTCTTGAGCTCCCTGCGAAACATTGCCATAGCCTGCAAAGCCGCATATTAAGGGGATCAAAGGAGGAGGAAGACCTTCGTTGTGAATTTTCCAACCAACCTGTTTAATTTCTTCTTTTGCATCTACAAGGCTTTTGTATTCAAAAGCTCGTTTTATAGAAGAAAAAGGATTTTCTATCTTCTCACATAAAATCCTCTGGCCTAGTGTCCAAAGTGTTTCAAGCATGCCTGCCAAACCAGCTTGTCTTCCAAAAAATAACAATCGGCGGTTTTTTCCATCAGCAATCTTCTCGTAATCAATAAGAGTGCACTCCAGCTCTATCATTTTCTTCAGCATAGGCATATTGTGGGGCTGTCCTTTAGTTGTATGGGAAAAAAAGACGTAAACTTTCCCTTTTTCCAAAAAACTGAGAGGAATCTCCTTTATTGCAAAAATAACTGGACAAGGAGAAAGGTCTTCTTCAATTCTTGCCCCTATCTGTTTGTAATCTTCATCAGAAAAAATGCGTATTGATGAGGGATGAAGCCAGATTTCTAAAGAATTCTCCAGAATTAATTCTTTTACATGGGAAGGGATAAGAGGCACTCTTTTTTCCCACTGATTTTTATCTTCTCGCCTTATACCAATCCTAAATTTCATTCTCTATTTAAGTCTATGCTTTTTTTGAGCTAAAATTATGACAGAAACGTAAAATCAGGTCAACTTTGCTCACTTTTTCACTTCAGCCTTCAAACGGTTTTTTACACCCACATTCGGGAGCAGACTTCGTAATCCATGTTACGCCAGAGGCTAGATTCTTGCTTTCGGCTTCCATTCCTGATGAAGCCTGATTCCAGGGTCGCTGGGACAAAGCGAGCGTGCCTTAAAGCTACATACCTCATCGTTTGAGACTGCTTCAGTTCTCATCCAGGGAAAAAAGTGATTACTATATGATTTTTCTGTTGACTACAAATTTCTTTATCCTAATAATATCTTCTGATGGTTAAACTCTTCAACACACTCAGCGGAAAAGTAGAGGTATTCAAAACTTTGAATCCCGGAGAAGTAAAATTATACACCTGCGGTCCTACTGTCTATGACTATGCACATATCGGTAATTTTAGGGCCTATATCTTTGAAGATCTTCTTAAAAGATTCCTCATTTTCATGGGATACAAAGTGAATCACATCATGAACATTACTGATGTGGATGATAAGACTATTAGGGGAGCTAGGGCTGAAAGATTGAAACTTGAAGATTTTACAAAAAAATATATCGATTCTTTTTTTGAGGACATTAAAACTTTAAACATAGCTAGGGCCGACCACTATCCCCGTGCTACTGAACATATTCCCGATATGGTTGAAATGATAAAAGGCCTCCTGAAAGATGGCTATGCTTACAAAAAAGATGGCTCAATATACTTCAGGATTACCAGGTTTTCAGATTACGGACGGCTTTCTAAAATTAAACTTCATGAGCTTAAGCTTGGCCAAAGAATCGACACTGATGAGTACAAAAAAGAAAGTGCCCACGATTTTGCTCTCTGGAAATATAAAAAAGAAGGAGAGCCTTTCTGGGAGACAGAAATCGGGCCGGGACGTCCAGGATGGCACATAGAGTGTTCAGTAATGAGTTCTAAATACCTTGGCCAGACTTTTGATATACACTGCGGAGGCGTGGACAATATTTTTCCTCACCATGAGAATGAAATCGCTCAGTCTGAGGCCTTTAGCGGGAAAAAATTTGTTAATTACTGGCTACACTGCAATCACCTCATAGTAGACGGTGAGAAGATGTCTAAATCTAAGGGCAATTTCTATACTCTCAAAGACATTCTCAATAAGGGAAATGATCCGACAGCACTTCGTTACCTGCTTCTTTCTACCCATTACCGGAAAATGCTCAATTTTACATTTAGTGCTCTTAATCAAGCCCAGGTTTCGCTCCAGAGGATAAGAGATTTAGTTTATGAGCTTGAAAACAGGACTTTTGGCGAAGATGAAAACCGCGCAATTCCTCCTCTCATCAAAAAAACAAAGGAAAAGTTTATTAAAGGCCTTAGCAATGACCTCAACATTTCTGTCTCATTGACAGCTCTTTTTGAGATGATTAAAAAGGTGAATATTCTCATTACTCAGGGGAAAATAGGCAAAAAAGATGCAAAAAAACTAACATTCTTAATCTATTCTCTTGATAAGGTATTAGCTGTCCTCTCTCCAAAGAGAGAAAGGGAGCTCGCTCCAGAGATAGTGAAAAAAATTGAAGAACGGGAAACAGCAAGGAGAAATAGAAACTACAAACTTGCTGATAAAATTCGAATGGAACTTTTCGAGAAAGGAATTATTCTGGAAGATACTAAAGACGGAGTAAGGTGGAAATTCAGAAAATAACAGTAAACATGACAAAGGAAACGTTTAAAACTAGAAAAATATAACACCAAATCAATGAAAGAATTAATAACTCCTACATACTCAAAAAGGGAGAATATTTGAAAACTTGAAAAAATCAGCTCACGCTCTTGGAAAATCAGGCGAAGAAACAGCACTCGAGTACCTAAAAAATAAAAACTACAGAATAATCAAGAGAAACTACCGTTTCCTCAGAGGAGAAATAGATATTATAGCTTATGACAAAAATACTTTAGTTTTTATAGAGGTAAAAACGAGAAGAAGTAAAGTATTCGGTCTTCCTGAAGAATCTGTTACTCCTCGAAAACAGAATCAAATTAGAAAGATTGCTCAGGGATTCCTTGCTAAGAACGATTTAAAAAATATAGTATGCCGCTTTGATGTGCTATCTTTGTCCTGTTGTGAGAAAGATGGCTACAAAATTAAGCATATTCAGAATGCGTTCTAGCAATATGATTGAGTGATGGAGGTTTTAATGAAAATTTTTTGCAAAATGAAGCTTGCTGTTTGTATCTTAATCGCTTTTATCCCTATCTATCGGAGTTATGGCCAAGCTGTTCCAGAGCCTGAAGATGTTTTGGGCTTTAAAGTTGGAGCAGACTACCATCTTGCAACCTATACTCAAGCCATCAAATACCTGAAGGTTCTAGCTGAAAATTCAAAAAAGATTAAGCTTTTTGATATGGGAAAAACTTCGATGGGAAACACTATGACTTACGCTGTTATTTCTTCTCCAGAAAATATGGCCAAACTGGATTTTTATAAGAATATATCCAAGAAGCTTTCGTTGGTTAAGGGACTTTCTCTGGAAGAAGCAAAAAAACTATCTAAACAAGGAAAAGCGATCGTCTATATCGATGGAGGGCTTCATGCATCCGAGTGTGCTCCATCTCAGCACAATATTCAACTAGCCTATGATCTTGTTACTGCAAATGATTCAAGAACTTTGAGAATGCTTGACGAGGTTATTATTGTTCTCGTATTTGCCAATCCTGATGGCATGAATATTTTGGCTGAGTGGTACCATCCAAATATTGGAACGCCTTATGAGGTCTCGCCAATGCCTTTGCTCTATCATAAATATGCAGGGCATGACAACAACCGTGATTCCTACATAGCAAATTTAATAGAGACTCAAAACCTTACCCGTCTTGTCAATAAGGAGTGGTATCCAGTAATTCTCTACAACCACCATCAAACAGCACCTTTCCCTGCCAGAATTTGGATACCTCCAAACTCAGAACCTACAAATCCGAATGTCCACCCACTTATCGTCCGTTGGCAGAATCTGATAGGCTCTACTATGGGTGCAGCATTTGATGTTGAGGGCAAGGAAGGAGCAGTATCTAGAATTATATTCGATACGTGGTACCCAGGCTACGTTACTCAGGTTGTAGACTCTCACAATATAATCTCCATTTTAACTGAAACAGCACTCTATCGTTACGCCACTCCTCATTTCTATACTATCCGTGACTTTCCAAAGGAATACCAGGATCTGACAATGTCTGCTTTTTATCCTAATCCCTGGAAAGGAGGATGGTGGCGCCTTAAGGATGCTGTTGATTACTGCCTTACAGCTTCCAAAACTGTTCTTTATGTCGCTTCAAAATACCGAGAGGAACTTCTTTTCAATAAATACAAAATGGGTAAAGATGTTATAGAAAAGTTTCAGAAAGAACCTCCATACGCCTGGATCATTCCCCAAAAACAGCATGACCCAGGAGTGACTGCTATCCTCCTGAACAGGATGATTCTCCTTGGTATTGATATCTATAAATGCATTAATGCTTTTACGTGTGATGGTATTTCATATCCTGCTGGAACATACATTATACCCATGACCCAGCCTTTTTCGCTTTTTATAAAAAATGTTTTTGAAGACCAAGTCTATCCTGACCTAAGAAAGTATCCGGCTCTGTGGCAGGGACTGATAAGCCCGCAAAAGTTCGAAGGAACTCCATTTGAATCATACGATATGATGGGCTGGACTCTTCCCCACCAGTTTGGAGTTAAAGTATATGCAGCTAACTCTCCTGTTGATGTTGAAATGAGCCTGATAAGAGAAATTAAGGTTCCGCCTGGTTCTCTACAGGGAAATCCAAAATATGCCTATCTTATTGACCATAAAGCTAATGCCAGCTTCACCGCCACTAACAGGATTTTGAAAAAAGGAGGAATTATTGAGTGGGCGAAAAAATCCTTTTCAATTCGTGATGCAGTTTTTCCTGAAGGCACACTTATAATTCAATCACAAAGTGTCTCTAAATCTTCCATGGAACAGTTGGCTGATGATCTCCACATTAAAATTACAGGGATTTCTAAAAAACCTAATGTACCAACGTACTCCCTCAAGAAAGTAAAGGTTGCCCTGTATAAATCGTGGATTGCCAGCACTGACGAAGGCTGGACGAGGCTGATCCTTGAAGACCATGACTTTCCATTCTCAACTATAGTCGATGCTGACATCAGAGCTGGTAATCTTAACTCAAGATATGATGTGATCATCATTCCTGATACGTATTGGACTGAATCAGTTATTACAGGTTACCAAAAAGGCACTATGCCTCCGAAATACTTAGGAGGAATAACACTAAACGGTCTTAGAAACTTGAAACAATTTGTAAAAAATGGCGGAAATTTGATATTCCTCAATTCAGTCTGCAATCTTGCCATCGAAAACTTTAACCTTCCTGTACGGAATGTCCTCAAGAAAGTCAAAAGAGAGCAATTTGTCTGTGAAGGCTCTATACTTCGCATGAAATTTGATACAAAACATCCTCTGACCTTCGGAATGCCAGAAGAAGCAGGAACAATTTTTAATAATAGCTGTGCATTTGAAGTCTTGCCGACCTTTGATGAAAGTGAGGTCCCAAAATCTGTGGCGAAATACCCTTCTGAGAATGTGCTCATGAGTGGCTGGATTCATGGGGAAAAACTCATTAAACAAAAATCAACAATATTGAATGTTCGCTACGGAAAGGGCAGAATAATTCTTCTCGGATTTCCGGTGCAATTCAGAGCACAGCCTTACGGCACATTCAAGCTTCTCTTCAATTCTATCCTGTATGCAGGCGCAGAATAATAAAAGAAGATAGGCCTTTTAGTGAAATATTCTATTTTCTAGCTTTGGGCTTTTAGTTTCTTAAGGAATCGATCAAAAAAATCTACGGCAGTCCTGTAAACTTCAAGCCAGTGAGCATGACGTAGAAACCCATGAACTTCATCAGGAAAGATGAGAAGTTCTACATGAGCTTTTCCTACTTTCCTCAAACGTTGAACTAAATCGGTGGTCTGGATAAAATCTACGTTACGATCGTCATCTCCGTGAATGAAGAGAACAGGTGATGTCCAGAAGTCTATGTCAGCTACAGGAGAAGATTGGAATGCAATGCTCATCAAGTCTTCACCTCTTATTTCCCATCCTCCTCCATTGCGGCGGCGTGCTCGGAGAGACCAGTCATGGACGCCGTGTAAATCAACTCCAGCCGCAAAGAGCTCAGAATCACGAGCAAGACCGAGAGCTGTCAAATATCCACCGTATGACCCTCCCCAAAGTCCGATCTTGTTCGGATTAACTTCAGGACGGTTCTGCAGGTATCTACCAGCAGCCACTATGTCTTGGTATTCTGAAGCCCCTCGAGGACCCTGATTTGGTGCAGTCCGGAAGGCATATCCATGGCCGATTCCTGAACGGAAATTCACGGAGAGAACAACATATCCTTTGTTAGCTAAGTATTGATTAAAAGCATATGCATTATGGTAATAACCACGCATATGCCATCCGAGAAGCATCTGACGAATCGGGCCCCCATGCATGAAAATAACAGCAGGATGTTTATCACCTGCTTTTATATCTTTAGGAAGAAAAAGCTGACAATGAATTTTTAGCCCGTCAGGTGCATTGAATATGACCTGTTGAGGTTTTACGAGTTTATTCGTGGGAAATTCCTCTGGAATTGCTTCTGGAGCTATTAATCGACGATTACTTCCTTTGATACCCATAATAGATGGAGATGCTGGTTGGGAAGCTGTGGAATAAATAAATACTAAATCATTTCCACTGGCTGTAACTACCGGACTCCATTCAATCCCTTCCCCACTAGTCAACATTTTGGCTTTTCCACCAGCTACAGGAACTGACCAAAGGTGGCGGCGAT
Source organism: Candidatus Aminicenantaceae bacterium (assembly GCA_041862375.1). Classification (GTDB taxonomy): domain Bacteria; phylum Acidobacteriota; class Aminicenantia; order Aminicenantales; family Aminicenantaceae; genus WVZL01. The sequence continues at coordinate 20,529 of JBGVTE010000040.1, read as the reverse complement.
CGATATCTCCAGAGTTTGAATTAAACACAACAGTCTTGCCGTCGGGCGTAAGGAAGCTGTTTTCTACCTCATATTCTCCTGGAGTAAGACAAATAACTTTTCTATCCTTAATAGATAGAGAGTAAAGGTGCATCCAATTTTCATGCTCTGAATAGAAAACCAGGTGACCTTCTGCTGCCCATCTTAGTGGGTGCGATGAATAGTACTGGGCAAAGCCACCCGTTTCATTAGGGGATCGCCATATTTCTTTTGCCTTCCCACTCTCTTCATCACCAACCATCAAAGAAAATCTTTGTCCTCCTCTGAAAGAAAAACTCCTCAGGCCTCCAGGAAATCGAATAAATGAGATATACTTTCCACAGGGTGACCAGACTGGATAGACATCTCTATCCACAGAAGGAGAAATCCAGCTAATTGATTTGCTCTTGAAGTCATAAAATCCGATTATACTGTGTTCTTCTCTGTAACTGACAAATACAATCTTAGAAGCATCAGGTGACCAAGCATGAGAGGTATTACGACCTCTGGCCTTGAATAGAAGGTGAGGTTCCGAAGATCCGTCGATAGATGAAACATATATTCTTCCTCTGCGACTGAATGCAACCAAATTTCCTGCTGGAGAGGGTTTTGGGTCGCTTCCTTCCCCGATTCTCCACGGCTTTCCACCTTCAACTTTTATTGCCCAGACAGCCTGTTCTGTTCCTTCAGGGTTGGAAATGGGATTGGGATATTCTCCTGCTCTATTAGGGGCTCCTCCCAGGGCAAAGGCGATAATTGTTCCATCTGAATTGAAGGCAAGCTCTCCTAATTCTCGGCCATCGTCTAATGAATACTGAGTGAGCTGACGGGGCTCGTATTTTGGACCCTTTGCAATCCAGATGTTGCGCTTTCCCTGATCATTGAAGACCCAGGCAACAAAGTCTCCTTTTGGAGAAGCTACCAGGCTTGATGGAAAAGGGGAGCTCATGATAGCTTCTAATGAGAAAGATTCAGCTTCTAAATGCAGAGAAAACATCGTTATTAGGCTAAAAAGCAACACAAAACTCAGTAAAAAGCTTTGTTTTAAAAGAGATGGCTTCATTTTTACCTCCGTCCTTATATGTTTTTAGAATACGTAACTCAAACCTAGAATGAAATTTCTTCCCGCGACTTCCAGGGCATCAGGGTCAGGCCTCGGCACATAGGATCTGTTCAGTAAATTAGAGATTGAAAAATAAAGCCTGAGTGAGGAATCCAGAAGATAACCTGCTTGGAGATTTACTGTTTCATAACCTGGTATAGAGATTTCAGCGGGGCCAGGATTTTTTTTATTCCACTGTATGTTTCCGTTTAACTCTGCCCAAAAATGCCCTCTCCAAACTCTAGTTCCGATAAATAGTCTTGAAGGCGGAAGATCATTCAGGGGGTCCCCTGTTACTTGACTTATTCCCCTGAAAGAATATAAGTTGCCAAATATCTTCCAACCCGGGAAAGGAAAATATTCTATTTCCAACTCTATCCCTTGAATTCTGCCCTTTTCTATGTTTCCATACGTGTATATTTTTTCGGAACTTCGAAAACGTTCTACCATGTCGTCTATTTTGTAATGGAATAAATATAAAGCGGCAAAATAACGTGTATGTATAAATTTAAGCCCTGCGTCTAAACAAAAACTGGTTTCTGATCTTAAATCAGGCTTTCCGATGACAAACCCACGGCCTGTTATGCCAGAATAAAAGCTCTCGCTTAAGCTAGGAGCTCGATAAGCTCTTGATAAATTTGCAAAAGCTACAATCACTTCAGACATCTTAAATGTGGCCCCTAAAAATCCTGTCCAAGCTCTATGGCTGCTCTTTTGAGAAAAGGAGACACTGCCAGGAGTAGCTTGCATTTTAAGCACGTCATAGCGAAGTCCACCCACAAGGTCAAGTCTTTTAATGCCCGTGTAATCGAATGAAAGAAAAAATCCCAGATCTTGCCTCTTCCCCTTTGTAAAGGGAAATTCTTCAGTTACTTTTTCTATGCTACCAGAAGAGTCAAAATATGTATTTTTATTCTGTGCTTTTGCCTTAAAACGCCCGAAAAAATCTGTACCACCCTTCAAGCGGAAATATTGGCTAAATCTTTTTCCTAAAGAAACCTGAAATCCAAAATCAAGACTCTGGGTTCTGCTGAATGATTCTTCAGTTTTATACACTTTAATTTTTTCTTTCTTTGTTTCTAAATAGTGAGGATTTAGATAAAGATGAAAAGATATATCACCCTCGTTTCCTACTTCTTTTTCGAGCCATGATAGCTGCAGGAGGTTCTGATTTTCAATCGGGTACCATGTGGGCTGGATCTCACTATCTCGATTCGGCTTCCCGATATTAAATCCCCTTGCTCCTAGATAACTCAGATGTATATCTCTTTTTTCGCTTTGGTAAGAGATTTTGCTGAACAGGCTGGAAGTTGTAAACTGGGATTGAAGCACTTCACCATATGGGGATGAATAATTCTCGGCATCAGTTCCCCGGAAAGACAAGTAAAATCCTGTTTTTCCTTTTGTTGCTTGAAGAGAGATACCTGCGGTCTTTTCCAAGTTCACTGTGCCAAACTTCATATTGATTTTCCCTTTAATGCTTTCTTGGAGCGATGTCTTTTTGGTAAGGATATGAATCACTCCGCCAATGGCGTCTGAACCATAAAAAACAGAAGAGGGGCTTCTCAGTACTTCAATCTTTTCAATGTCCAGAGGATTGACAAAAGAAGCATTAGGTCCTGTCCGCCTATCACTCGTGACCCGAGCATTATCAATCAAGATCAATACTCTTCTTCGGGCCAAACCTCGGATATTAGGAACGACTGAAAAGCCTCCTGAACCTATATTTGATAATCCAGGTAAATGTAAGAGCCCTGAGGCAATGTTAGGGACCATCTTTTCTTCAAGCGTTTCTTTCGGAATGACTGTTTCAGCAGCAGGAATACTGGATGAAACTTCGGGATGCCTCAATGCTGTGACAACAACTTCTTCTTTCTGCCTGATGTAAGGCAATAGTGTCACAGTTATTTTTTTTGAAAAATGTTGCTGGGATATTAAAATTTCCTGTTCAATATAATCAGGATGAATAATCTCTAGTCTGATCCTCTTCCCTTCAGGAACATCAAGCGAAAAAAAGCCTTCAGTGTCTGTAGTGGTTTCTTTTTGGCTTAATCGATGTAAGATTATCACATCTTTGACTGGCTTTCCTTCTATAGTTATTACTTTACCTCTGATCTCGAGAGAAAAACAATAACTAAGGGAGAGAATGAATATAAAAAAAGAAAACAGAATTCTTCGCATAGACTATATATATTATTAAAAAGATAATTGTCTTTTCAATTTTTAATTTCACTCTTTGATGAATTCACCTTAATTTTTTTACGATTGATTTATCTTCTGATTTATTTGCTAGTATATCAATTGTTGTTCCCAGAAGAGGATGAATAGCATGAGGTGATAGCTCTCTTAAGGGAATAAGAACAAAATTTCTCTTCTCCAGGAGAGGATGGGGAATAACCAATTCCCTAGCCTTTATGATGATTTTTTCGGCAAGAAGGATATCTATATCGATTATACGAGGTCCCTTTTTAACTGTAGTCCTTCTTCCCATTGTTTTCTCAATATTCTTTATTACTCTTAAGAATTCAAGGGGACTAAAGCTAGATTCGACTTCAACAACCTGATTATAAAACCAAGGCTGTTTATGAAAATCAATTGGCTGTGTTCTGTATATTGAAGAAGATCGGAGAATTCTGACTCCCTTTTTTTCTAATAGAGACAGAGCCTGGCTTAGATTATTTTTTTTTTGGCCGAGGTTAGTTCCTAGAGATAAGAAATACTTTGTTACTTGTGCCACCCGGATTTTATGATAACACCCTGACGGCTCCATTACAAAATTTTATAAATTTTTTGACCAGGGTTTATAAATTTGGTAAACATAGAGTTTAATGTCAGGATAAAGTTAGGAAGATGCAGAAAATAGAAAAATGGCGTGTTGAAGAACTTTCCCTTATGTTAGACCAGCTAGCTGAGATTTTAAAGAGAGGAGACAACTGTGAGTGGGCTAATGTGTTCTATCATTTTCACCATGAGGCTAAAGTAATTATTTCATCAGAAAAATTTGATTTGTCAAAGCTCAAAAAGCTACTTACTAATATCAAGAATTGCTTCTCGGGTATCAGCTCTCTAAATAATATTGTTCTTTGGCATGAAAATCCTGAAGAAAAAGTAAGAATTAATCAGGAATTGCAGCAAACAAGGGTTCGCCTTCTGAAAATCCTGGCACAAATGAAGGATCAAACTCAAGAGTACATTTCTTGATTATCCCAACAAGAAAGATAGCTGCTGCTAACTGTTTAGTATTTCTTGATTATTCGATTATTAAACGGATAGGAAAATAAATAAAATACGCATTTAGAGATTTAACAATCCGAATCTTTTTAGAACTCTTAAAACAGCCATGGTCATCCAGAGATGGCTTTCTAAAGTAGATTTTCTATGGATTGATTCCCAAAATCCCTGATTATTCTGTTTACTAAGAAGCCATTGTAGAGCATGTTGAATTTTTCCACTCTCAGGACTAAATCCAATTTTAGAAAGAGAATCTAAACTGCTTAATATATCAGTTGCCCAGAAGGGGTACGTAATTTCTTCCCAAAAAAATGCCTCACGTCTGTCATCATATTTATCTTCTTTAAAAAACCGATTCAACAGGAGCTCTCCTGCTTCTCGTGCGCCTTTACTCTTTCTCCATGTTGGGGACTCAGCAAAAGCTCGAAGCACCATGCCCGTAACGAGGTGGGAAAATGGTTTAGATTTATCTGGTTTAACAGGTTTAAGTTTAAGCTGAGCTTCAAAGTTATACCGCTTTTTCAGTTCTTCTTTATTTATGGTTCTGTAAGGAATCACCCATCCTCCATCATCTTGCCGGCTTCTTAAGATCCAGCGGAATCCTTTCTGAACTCTTTTATCTTTATCCAATCCATATCGGCAGAGAATTTCAAGGGTTAAAGCATGATAAGTTGGCGCATACTCATTGAGATAAGCTCCCCTGAAATCTCCTTCCTGTGTTTGGGTAGAAAACAGAAATTCAACAGCTTTTGGGACACCTTCATCCTCCATAGCACATCCAAAATCATACAACCTCGATATATTCCGGAGAGTCTCAACAATATAGTGAGTTTTCTCCCATCTGGGATGACCTTCATATTTTTTTCTGCACCAAGCCCCGTTAGGTCTTTGACTTTTTAAGATTCTGATGCGGGAAGCGAATTTTTGAAGATTCCTGTGCTCTCTATCAATAGGGACTTCAAGAATATCTTTCTTAAGCCAGTAAAGAATGGGTAAGTTTCCCCGTGCGAGCAGGAACTCAATTGCTTTATTGGGATTAACTGTCATCAGGACTGCAGTCCCATAGAATCTTCCAGCGATTATTTCTTATCAGGATTAAGAATGATACACAGGAATTCAAACGGCTCGTCATAAAAATTTCTGAACTGATGCTGGTTTCCTCCTTCTATAAAAAGGCTTTGTCCTTGGCCAACCATATTTTCCTCACCTTCTTCGTCAATTACTACTCCTCTCCCCTTTTCAATTTTGACTACATGTTCGTGGCTATGGCTATGGAGAGGTGTATTACCTCCAGGAAGTACTTTAAAGTATCTCATAATGATATTCGAGGAGCCGTGTTCAGGCCCTATAAGAACTCTTTTTAAAACATTATTAACTCCCTCTTCCTTCATAAATTCCTCTGGAAGTTCTGAGTCTTTAATAATGATCATTTTTATTCCTTTTTTTCATGTGCTTTTCTCTCTAGAAAAGATACTTACTTTATGTATTTCAACGTCTAGAAGTTCCACTATACTATTTTATCGCAATTTTTATGGTTCGCAAAAAGATTTTTCTATATTTTTCCTTGTCCATAAAGTATCATTCCTGGAAGCTTGCCCGTATGCTTACCTCCGTCAACCACAACATCTCCATTGATAATTACATATTTTAGACCGCGGCTATATTGATGAGGCTTATCAAAAGCGGCCCTGTCTTCGAAGGAGTGAAAATCAAATATTGTTATATCTGCGTACATTCCTTCGTTTATCATTCCTCTTTTTGTTAGCCTTAAAACTTGAGCCGGAAGAGAGGTCATTTTTCTGATCGCATCTCCTAAAGAAATTGCTCCTTTTTTTCTTACATAATAGCCAATTACTCTTGGGAATGTTCCGTAATTTCGTGGATGAGGAACACCTTTTCCCATAATTTGAATTCCTCCATCTGAGCCGTGCATATTATAGGGAAGTCTCATCAAATCCATGACATCCTTCTCATCCATCTGGAAGAAGACACCTGAAGCGCCACCGCTCTTTTCAATTTCAATAATTAAATCTGCTGCATTTTGACTTGTCGGCTCTTTTCCCTGCTCAAGAAGTATTTCCTTAAGATTCTTGCCTTCATATTCTGGGAATTTCGAGGATCGAGCGATGTAAATAGTCCCAGGTTTATCTATTCCTTTGGTAGAAGTTAAACGACGCTTTATAACAAACGCTTTGATTTTTTCATACGTGTCTCTATCTTCTAATCTTACTAAGAATTTTTCCCTTCCTCCTTCAAAAGCCCACGAGGGAAAACTGCTTGAAAAACCTGAGCTTGTAGCAGTGTAAGGATACTGATCAAGGGTTACTTCAACTCCTCTTTTCCGCGCTTCTTCAACAGGATTGGTTATTCTTTCCAGTTCACTCCAAACCGCATCTTCAGCTAATTTTATATGTGAGATTTGAACAGGTATATTGTTTTTCTCACCGATTTCAATGGCTTCTTTAATAGCATCAGTTATGTGCTGACCTTGGTCTCTCAGATGAGTTGCATATATTCCTCCGAAGGGTGCTACAACTGAGGCTAATTCGATAAGTTCATCTATTTTAGAATATATTCCTGGAAGATAAGAAAGACCTGTAGAAAAACCCAAAGCTCCTGCTTTCATTTCTTGGCTGATGAGGGCTTTCATTTTTTCCAACTCTTCCTTTGTAGGGGAACTCATCTTGAATTCCATAACTTGTCGTCTTATGGTATTGTGTCCTACAAGACAGCCAAAATTTGGTGAGATTCCCTTTTCCTTTATTTTTTCGAAAAGTTCCTTTAAAGGAAAAGGATGACCTCCACAATTTCCACCAATGACTGTAGTCACTCCTTGATGTATGTAGTTATCAACAGTAGGGACTTGGAGGATACTCCGGTCACAATGAGTATGGATATCTATAAATCCAGGACAGACCATTAAATTTGCAGCGTTAATAACTCTCTGGGCTTTGTTTTCATCAATCAGTCCAATCATTGCGATTTTTTTATTCTTGATTCCAATATCTGCCTTGAACCAGGGATTGCCGCTGCCATCGATGATAAATCCATCCTTGACAATAAGTTCATATGCTTTGTTGGATGGAACACTATTTATTGAAGAAACAAACACAAAAAGAATAAAAACTAGAATAAAAACCTTAATAAGCTTCACTTTTTTTATCTCCTTTTAGGCAAACAATTTTATTCCAAGAGGAAAAGAACTGTCAAACTTTAATTTGAATTAAGCACGAATTTAAGATAAAATTTTGCCTAATTTTTTAAAAAAATGTTTTAATTCCAAAAAGAGGAAAAATATGGATAAACTAATCTTTCTTGATAACGGAGCAACATCTTTCCCTAAACCCGAAGAGGTCTACTCATTCATGGATCAGTTTTATCGTAAATATGGAGTAAATCCTGGACGCTCCGGCTATGACCTCTGTTTAGAAACTGGAGAACTTGTTGAAGATACAAGGAGGATGTTAACAAAATATTTTAACGGTAAAGATCCAAACAGGCTCTGTTTTTCTTACAACTCTACTGATGCTTTAAATCTAATTATTAATGGGATGTTAAAAGAAGGCGATCATGCTATTACTACAACAATCGAACATAATTCTGTTTTGAGACCTCTTTATCACCTGTATAAATACAGTGGAGTTGAAGTAGATTACATCCCTTTTGACAGCAAGGGATTTGTTAATCCAGACGATTTTCCAAAGAAATTCAAGAAAAATACAAAATTAGTTATTATAAATCATGCTTCGAATGTAATCGGGACAATCCAGCCCATTAAAGAAATTGGTAAGTACTGCAGGGAAAAAGAAATACCTTTTGCAATCGATGCTTCTCAATCAGCAGGGAAAATCCCTATCGACATTGAGGGATTAAATGTGGATGTTGTAGCTTTCACCGGCCACAAATCTCTTCTTGGCCCTTCCGGGATTGGGGGACTATATGTCAGAGAAGGAATTGAAGTTAGACACACTCGAGCAGGAGGCACTGGAGTTCGTTCAGCGGTTCGGACTCATCTTGAAGAGTATCCATACCGACTTGAATACGGCACTCTCAATGTCCTGGGAGTAGCTGGACTCTATGCAGGAGTTAAATGGATAGAAAAAAAAGGAATACATAACATCCATGATCAGGAAATGAAACTAACCACTTTACTAAGAGATGGGTTGCAAGAAATTGATGGTGTTACTCTTTATTGTCAAGATGATTTAACTGACCATATTAGCATTTTGATTTTCAATATTATTGATATAGATGCTCCAAAAACAGCTACTCTTCTTGATGTAGACTATAATATAGCCTGTCGTACAGGTCTTCATTGTGCCCCGCTTGTTCATGAACAATTGGGCACAGATAAAATTAATGGAGCAGTCAGGTTCGGTATAGGCCCCTTTAATACAGAAGAAGACATAAAAGCAGCAATCCAAGCAGCGAGAGAAATTGCAAAACTAAGAATTAAATAGGATAGATGGGCTTTTTTAGCTTGTTTGCTTTTCTTTCTTGCCAATAACTAATGCATCCGCTACAATTTCGCAGACCGTTTTTATCTCTACTCCTAATTTATAATGCTTGTTCAATTCCATGAGCTGGTCGATGCAGTTATGGCAGGGAGCAGCTACTATTTGAGCTCCTGTCTTTCGAATTTGGTCAGCTTTCACACTTCCAGCCCGGAGGCGCCTTTGTACAAAGCGATCCATGGCTAATTGCCCCCCTCCTCCCCCGCAGCAAAAATTTTTTTCCCTGTTGGGAGTCATCTCGATAAAATTCGAAACGGCATGTCTCAGAATATATCGCTGTTCCTCAACAATTCCTCCTAAACGGACTAGGTTGCAAGGATCATGAAGAGTCACAGGCTTGGGATTTAATGAAGGATCGAGTTTTATGCGTCCTTGTCTGATGTATTCAGCAACAACTTGAAGAATGCTTCTTACTTCAAAATCATATTTTTTTCTTAACCACTCAGGTGCTTCCCATCTGTTTGAATTGAAGCCATGACCGCATTCAGCCAGGGCCAGTGTCTTGGCACTGAGGTTTTTCATGGATTCAATCAACCGTCTTGAAAGTAAGCCCGATATATCATCGTCACCGATGAAAAAGCCATAGTTAGTCATATCATAATTCTCACTGGAAAGCGTCCAATTTTCCCCTGCAGAATAAAAAATCTTGCCCACAGCTAGAATAGATAGCGGAAAAAACATTGGTTCTCTGGGATTGATTGTGTAGAAAATTCGTGCTCCCTTTTTATCCACAGGAATATCCGCTTGAGGATCATCGACTTCTCCTTGGAGCTCCTCCTCAAGCCACTCTATAGTTTCCACCCAATCATCCTTAGTGATGCCCATATTATTCCCTTTCTCTACTGCAGTATCGATTGTTGACTGTAATTCAGGAGGAATAAGGCTTATCGAAGCTAGGGCACCTCGAGCAATTCGAATGAGATAGGGAATATTTAAGCCCATAGAACAATTCAGGAAGCATCTACCGCACAGGGTACATCTGCCAAAGAGTGTATCCACCCACTCCCTGATCATATCTTTATCAAGCCCTTTTGCTCCGAAAAAGCCTGGTGCCCTTTTCCCTAATAGGGTGAAATGTTTCTTGAAAACTTTCTCGACCAGCATTAGTTTATAGGAAGGCAGTGATTGTATTTCTTCTGTAGTCAAGTAATAATGGCACGAATCCGAACACAAGCCACAGTGGGTGCAGGAATTAAGGTAAGCAGCATGCTGATTGTCTAAAGACTTGCGGAAAACTTTGAGAGCTTTTGTTATTTCTTCAGGCGTTAAACTTTCAATCCTTTTCTCTAGAGGATCCTTTAGAGTATTATCTTTTTCACTCATGTTTCGCTCTTTATATTGTCTCGGGGCAGTACTCCCCTTCTTCCATAAAAAACGCCAAAGAGAATTCTTACATAAAAAAAGAAAAAACAATGACGGATTTTTCCTAACGGAATGTAGATAAAAAGGAGGATAGCAGTCAGATAGAAAAAGGGTTTTATACTCGAAAAAAAAGTATTAGCTAGGGCAAAAGCTAAAAAAACATCAACAATTAGATTGGAAGCAAAATCATCAGGACAACTTATTTTCCTGAGGTAACGGTGTACAGTCCTTTTGAGAAGAAGTCCCAGCCCGCAGAGGAGACCAATAATTGTAAGAAACCGGAAAAGTGAAATGACAAGCACCGTAAGTTGGAAGGGAATAATAAGAGAGAAAAGGTAAAAAAGAGCTGAAAAAAAACTCGCATGGTACAAAACTCCTGCTAAATAGGTTGGAAGGTGCTTCCTTGCGCTCTCTTTCTCCCATGGCATCAATCCTTTTCCAAAAGCATACAAAATTCCTCTCCTCCAGTTTCCTCGTGGTCGAGCATAATGACCTTGCTTCCCATAATAAAATGTCCTCAGGATCTGGATCGAAAGAGAGACTAAACAGATGAGAATAAATAATATGACTCCGTATCTTAACAGAGAGAGCATAAAGTTTTGTTACTCCTCACACACAACCATCCGGCTTGGGGAGTCCTGCAATTTTGCAGGCACCTTTTGCAGGGCCTGAAGGGAATAACTTGTAGATATATTTAAGCTGAAATCCAGTGGTTTTACAAACTTTACGAACCATGGGAGCTAATTTCTTCTCTGAGTAGTACTCCCGGATGTAGTTAATAACTGCCCAGTGATCATCAGTCAATTCCTCGATACCTTCTTCCTCTCTGGCTATAATTTCTGCTGTTTCTTTATCCCAAATCTCAGTGTTTTTCAGAAATCCTTCATCACTAACCTCAAGTTTTTTTCCTTTCCCTTCAATAAATGGCATCTTTAACTCCTCTCATATTCTGCCTATAAACGCGATATTATAACATATCATGAAAGTTTCTTTGAAAAACTTTCACAAATCTCACTATAAATTTGACAAAAGATAAATAAAATTTTTTACTATCTAAAAGAGAAAACATTGAATGATAAATACTAGATCAAAGGAGGTAGCGAACTCATGAGAAAATATTTTAGTTGGACATTAACGGTGAGCTTGCTTCTGATTAGTGCATCTGTTGCAGTTTACATAATTCACTATCTCATTTTTCGTGATGCTCATCACATTTTTATCTATATGATCGGGGATATTGGGTTCCTTTTTCTAGATGTTCTTTTGGTAATTTTACTTATTGAACGTTTGCTGGCCCGAAGGGAAAAGCGGGCTATAATAAAAAAGCTTAACATGGTAATTGGCACATTTTTTAGCGAAGTTGGAACAGAACTCTTAAAACATTTTTCTGCTTTTGTTGTTAATTCATCTCAGCTTGAAAAAAAACTGGAATTTAGACTTGATTGGGACCGAAGAGATTTTAGACAAGCAATCAAGGCAGCCCAAGATTTTTCTTACGAAATTAAAATTGATGCTGCTGACCTGAATAAACTCAGTGATTTTCTTACAGATAAACGGCCCTTCCTTTTACGACTTTTAGAAAATCCTAATTTACTCGAACATGAGCGCTTCACCGATTTACTCTGGGCAATATTCCATTTATCTGAAGAGCTCTCTTTCAGAGGCGCAGATATCAATAATCTGCCCGAAACTGATTATTATCACTTAGCTGGTGACTTACAGAGAGCTTATTCACAGATAACAAGTGAATGGATAGCCTATATGGAGCACCTAAAGAAAAGTTATCCTTTTCTTTTTTCTCTTGCTACAAGAATAAATCCTATGAGTCCACATCCCTCACCCATAGTGAGCTAAAAAAGAAAGTTAACCGAATCGGTCTGATGTCAATAAAGTAGATACTGTTTCCTTTGCTCGGAAAAATTTTTTAACTCATCAGTGTAACTTCTTACTATATCTTTGATCTCGGTTCCTTTTTCGAGAGCATCCCTTACCCTCGAAGTCCCCATTATTTTATCAAAGTACTCTTGTTGAAATCTAAATTTATCAGGATACATATTCATTACTGACTTTATTATGTCGAGCGATGTTTTAAATGGTCTGTACAACCGTCTATCATATACATGGATTTGAGCTCCTCCACACATTTCTGCTTTATACTTCGAAAATATTGGCGTAAACCAAATCTCTCTGAACTCGACTCCCGGGATATCTAACTCATTTAGTTTTTTTGCTAATTTATATCCATCAATCCAAGGAGCACCAAAATTCTCGAATGGCCTTGTTGTCCCCCTCCCCTCTGATATGTTTGTACCTTCTAAAAATACTTGGCCTGGATAAACAATAGCTGTATCTAAGGTCGGCATGTTTGGCGATGGTACTACCCAGGGAAGAGATGTCTCATCATACCACATATCTCTTTCCCATCCTTCCATGGGAACGACTGTTAAATTTACTTTTTCTTCCATGAATTTGTCATTGAACAGCGTTGCTAGCTCTCCCACAGTCATTCCATGTCTTACAGGTATTGGATAAAGGCCGACAAAAGAGCTATACGCAGGATATTCAAGTATCGGACCCTCCAAATCAGTACCATTTATAGGATTTGGTCTATCAAGCACGATAAAATCAATTCCATTTTCTGCACTTACCTGCATACAATATGCCATTGTTGCAATATAAGTATAAATTCTTGTGCCTACGTCTTGAATATCAAATATCAAGGAATCTACTCTTTGCACCATAACGCTTTCAGGAACTTTTCCGGCATGTGTCGTATCAAAGGAACGCATGTATTCATCAATGTTTTTCAACATACCTGCATCTGGCTTCCTTGATTGACCATAGAGGCTAAAAACTGGGATTTTATATTTGTCATCGATATAGAAGGGAACATATTCACCTGCCTGGGCATTTCCTCTAATGCCATGTTCAGGCCCATACAGTGAAACAAGATCAATCTCTGGGTTTTTAAAGAAAAGGTCAACAGTACTTATTAAATTACTGTTCACTCCAGTCGGGTTTGTAATGAGCCCGACTTTCTTGCCTTTAATCAGATTTAGATGCTTTTCAAGGAAAACTTCAATTCCCGGTTTTACCCGGATTTTCTTCAGAGGCATATCCACATCTTGCTCAGTCTTACATGCAGGAAAAGATAATATGCCTGACAGAAATAAAATCAAGATGATTGACAGCACATCAATATTATTTATAAAAAAAATATTATGACTGCATTTTCTCATTATGCTTCATTCTCCTTTAAATATCTCTAAACTCAACTCTAATCATGTGCGGGCGCTACCCATTTTCCCTTATTTAATATTAATTTAATTATGGACTTAACGTTTATATTTTCTCCTCTTCAGTTAGTTCTCTTGTTTTCAGTCTCAATAAACTTTTTATTTCTCTTCGAAATTTATAATTTTAAATTTATTACCTCCCGTATTTCCCCATTAATTTCCCCTCTCCAAGGATATGTCCCTCCATTGCCTCAAGCAGTTGAGATTTTGTAGCTCCGGCTTCAAGATTAAGCTCTGTATCCAAGGCATAAATTTTGAAAAAATATCGATGAGTTCCACTCGGAGGACACGGGCCGCCGTAACCAATTCTTCGAAAGCCATTCATTCCTTGCTTTGCACCATTTTCGAGTTCTCTTTCTGGAGGAATATTTTCATGAATTTCTGTTAGAAATGCAGGTATGTTAAAAAGAACCCAATGAACCCATGCCCCCACTGGAGCATCTGGATCATCATTTATGAGAGCAAGAGTCTTTGCACCCTCAGGAACAGAACTCCAGGTAAGATGTGGAGAAATATCTTCTCCATCACATGTGTACTTTTCGGGTATTATTCCTCCTTCCTCGAAAGCCGTACTGGTAATTTTAATTTCCATGCTTTTCTCTCCTTTTTTTGCCTTTAAAAAAAGTCATCTACTTTTATTCCAGCAAACTGTTTCCAATAAAAACATAGGCAAACAGATCTCTCTTTATTTCATTTAAATAGCCAGTTTTATCGGTTAAGAGAGTAAATGTATTCAGGGCATTTCATAGGCCACTTTCCTTTTTTGCCGGAGTGACAAAAGAATAGCAATTAAATGGATGAGAGTCAAATATTAAGTATCTCCTTTCTTTGATATTGGATAATTCCTAACTATAAACTACTGCAGAGACTTGAACCCGATGCGCAGAAAAAAATTGCTGCTGAAAATGCAGAGAAGGTTTGGTTTTCTCAGGAAATTTACTAATGTGCTCTTAAATCCTCCACAGAAAAGACGCTTTAAAAAAGAATCCTCTTTTTGTTTCGAGGAATCTGTCGGCATCTCTGTATTCATTATCAATCCATTTGATTTTTTGATAGAGAGATCCATATCCAATATGAATAACAGTTCCAGGAATATATGTGAATGAAGCAAGGAAATCAGTAATCAACTGCTTCCTGAAAGAATTGTATTCAACAATTCCTCTAAAGAAGAGGTACTTGTTTACCTGATAGGTATTTTTGCTCCTGATGATCAGATAGTCATATTCTTTTGCAGAGTCTGAATCGCGGTAAAAGTCAGAATAGGTTAAGCTAAGGTTGAGATGTAGTTTTTCTGAGGGTAAATATGTCAATGTTGCAGAAGCATCGCTGCCGTATCCCTGGTATGGATCGAGAATATAACGAATTTTTTTGCTGTATTTATAATGGAGGCTGATAAAGAATTGTTTGGTGAATTGGCTGCTGGCGTTTAAATCTACTAAACTGGTGTTAAACTTTTCATTAAAAAAAACCTCAGTAGCATACCGGTATCCTAACTGTATCAACGAGTTTCTCAAAAGAATAAATCTCAAATCGACAGTGTTAAGTGTTTCATAAAGGCCGCTGAATTTATCCCTGAACTGGTAGCTGTGGATAATCGGGTCAATTCTACGAATAATTTTTGAATTAAGATGAAACATCCGCAAGATTCCTGATCTAAATATGGTAATACCTGTCCTCGTAACATATCCCGTTTCAGTCCGAAAGTTTTCCGCTATATCCTGTAGTCCCAGCATAATAATCCATTTGCTCGTGGTATACATATAATGAAGACCTAAAGCATGCCCTTTGTCTTTCTTGTATTCTCCACTCGCCTTTGTTTGAGACATAAAAACATGATACCCAAAGATACTTGATTGATTTATCCTTTGCTGTCCATCTAATCCAAAAACTCTGTTAAATCCACTTTTACGCTCTCTCCCCGTGTAAAATCCACCGAGAAAACTATCTTTCTTTAACGCACGTTTATAGCGAAAAATCGTGAAATGGGCATAATCTTCTTCTGCTTCCTCGGGCAGCTCATCTAGTGCATAGATTGAGGCAATAGTGTTCTTACTTCCTATTTTACCATTCAATTTAACTCCCATTAATGGATCGACGACCGTCCTAGTATGGACTACCGCACCAAGAGGGTCTCCATCATGATATCCTCCAAAATTAAACTTTTCGAGCCCTTCAAGAAAGAAGGGTCTCTTTTCAGGATAAAAAAGAGCATATCGCAAGTTGAAATCAACCTGACCAGCATCAGCTTCTACTTGACTGAAATCAGGATTGTAGGTTCCATCGAGGATTAAACGAGACGTTATTCCGTACTTGGCGGTTAAGCTGAGATCACCATTGCCTCCAGCAGATGCTAATTTCCCTCTGTCTAATGAGCTGCTGTGGTTGTAGGTTACTGCAGGAATCACTTCAAAAAGAGTATAGTGCTTTATGTCATGGAAAATTATTGTCTGCGTCTGGGTCAAAAAATTTGGCCCCTGTGCAGGATCTAAGGCTGGGTAAGTTCCTGCTTCCGATAGGCGGCTTATCTTTCGTTCAAATATCACTCCCATCTCTACTGGGTTTTTATGTGAAAAACGGATGCTTTTAAAAGGAATTCTGACTTCAATTGTATATCCCTCTTCGCCTATTTTACCTGCACTGTACCAAACTACATCGATGCTAAAATCTTCATTTCCGCCTTCGAACCTGGAGTCTCCCTGGATACCTACAGGATTGCAATAAAAAGCATAAAGTGATTGTTGGTCATTAAAGGAATCTAAATTTATACAAATCCAGTCATCGGAATGTATTTTATCTCTGCTGGTAACTGATGATTTTATCTTGTCGGACTGGCTGTCAAGACACCTGAATGCAAAATAGAGGTTTTCTCTATCATACGCATAGTAAACGATGGAATTTTCAACCATTTCAATTCCGAAATCTGGGTGGTACGTCTTAAATCCTGTCATGTGTGGCGCCTTCTGCCAGACTGTATCATTTAGTATACCGTCGATTACAGGAGGAATATCTGCATTTATAGGCTTAAGTGGCGGTAATTCTTCGCTGGCAATCAATGAGTGGACTATCAATAAAATTGTGAACACAAAAGAGAGGTAGCGAGATTCCTTACAATTCTTGGCTATTTTCACTTGATACTTCTTCTCCAACACCTTATGGAATGAGTGCTTATATCATAAAAAAATTTTTAAAGTCAAACTTAGAGCTTTTGAGCTGTAATCCTTCCTCTTTTTAATGATTTCTCTATCATTTATTGATAAGTTATATCCATTTCCCTCCACAACACTAATAACTAGGAAAATTGAAGTGAGATAGAGAAAGTAGTTGAGAAAAATATCTTAGAGATTTAAAATTATTTGATCAAAATAAAGTTTAAATTAAAAGTATAAAATTAAATAAAGTATTATCAAATCAAAAAAGCCATTATTTATTTCTCAGCGAAACAATGAACCTATCTCAATTACGAAAAGATGCTATTACTATTTTTCATGCTGGTTTGAAAGTAGTTTATCCAGTAAATGCTGTTAAACGACACTTTAACTACCTCAATAATATTCTGACGGTTGGAAACCGCACTTACAGTCTTTCTGATTTCCGCAACATCTATGTTATAGGAGCAGGGAAAGCATCAGCAGCGATGGCTCAACCTATAGAGCAAGCTCTCGGTAACCGATTAAGCTCTGGTATTGTTAACGTCAAATACGGGTACAGTGTTCCTTTAAAAGTTGTCCGAATCAATGAGGCTGGTCATCCTGAACCAGATGAAGCTGGTTTGAACGGAACAAAAGAGATCACTAAATTTCTGGAACAAACTGATAAAGAAGACCTTGTAATCTTTTTAATCTCTGGAGGAGGGTCAGCACTCCTTCCCTTTCCTTTCAAGGGACTAACATTATTAGATAAACAGGAGACAACTAAGATTCTTTTAAAATATGGTGCTACTATTCATGAAATCAATACCGTACGAAAGCATATATCTCAAGTAAAAGGAGGGCGTCTGGCTCGATTAGCCTACCCGTCGATGCTGGTTTCACTCATTCTCTCCGATGTCATCGGGGATGACTTGGATGTTATTGCTTCAGGCCCAACCGTACCAGACCACAGCACATTCAACGATTGCTTACACATTCTTGAGAAGTACAATTTATATGATAAAATTCCTCCTTCTGTGCTTATGCTGCTGGAGAAAGGTGCTCGTGGAGAGATAGAAGAGACGCTTAAGGTAGACGATCCAGTTTTCAAGAGAACCCAGAACGTGATTATCGGAAGCAATATTTTGGCAGTAAAAGCAGCCAAAAAGAAGGCTGACGAGTTAGGATATCACAGTTTGATTTTATCCACTTTTATTGAGGGAGAGACAAGAGAAATAGCCAAAATGCACGCAGCCATTGTAAAAGAAATTATCAGTACAGGACATCCTTTATCAAGGCCAGCTTGCATCATATCTGGAGGAGAAACGACGGTCACTATTCGAGGAAACGGCCTTGGAGGACGCAATCAGGAATTTGTGCTTGCTGCAGCTATGGAAGTTGACGGCTTGGACAACACAGTTATTTTGAGTGCCGGAACCGATGGAACGGATGGCCCCACTGATGCTGCAGGCGCGATTGCTGATGGAAGCACTGTACACCGAGCTCACGCGTTAGGGCTGAATCCCGAACATTATCTTAAAGAAAATGATTCATATCACTTTTTCAAGCCTCTTGGTGATTTGTTCATTACAGGACCCACTAATACCAATGTTATGGACCTCCGATTAGCTCTTATCGCTTGAATGCCTTATAAATAAATATCAAAGATAAAATTCTGCGGTGCTATAGATTCTGTTTTTTAAGTTCTAGATTTCATAAAGTCATTTGAAGCTATTTCATCTCATTAAATGCATCCATCACCTTGAGCAAGTCAGAATTTGTATAAGTAAATTCACCTTTTCTTGTTTTTTTTGCACCTGGATAGAGACCTCGTTCTTTCTTGACTTTGAGGACCATAGTGTATGGCGGTTCTAATTTATAAGGTTTAAAGCGTTTTAAATTATTCAGAGCTTTCGCAGCCTCAGTCCGAATTTTATCACGCACTAATTCAGGATGCAGACCGAGTTCAGCAGTTCCCATCCCAAACTTTGTTTCAAAAGTGGCTACTTCTCCGAAGAGGTCTTTAACCTGCTGGCAAATCCAATTATCTCCGGAAACGAATACAACAGGAACGTCGTAAAGTCCTGCAATGAGCGCATTGTATCCCGCCTCAGGCATGGAAATTCCGTTTATTGATAGGTCGATAACATTACCGGAAGAAGTATGAGCAATGACTCCTTCTTTTGTCCCAGCTTTCGCGTGATAACCGATGAAAATGACAGCATCAAAGGTTTTATCAATACCGAGCATCATGTTTTCTGGATTCTTGGTAATGCCTCTCAGGAGTTTTGCTTTTTTATGGAGCAAGCGGGGCAAAATATTTGTTTTTGACCCATGTCCGTCTCGAACAACAATCTCACACGCTCCAGCTTCTAGTGCGCCTTCAATTGCAGCATTCGTCTCAAGCGTCATGATTTCTCTAAAATAGTCATAATCCCTGCCGGAAGGACCGCATTCTTTACTCCACACAACACTAGCAATGCCTTCCATATCAACTGAAATGAAGACTTTAAGTCCTCCTTTTGAATCAGACATCCAGACTGTAGAAGCTGATAACAGAAAAATAATCAGGACAAAAGCTAATTTTTTCATAAGAGTTCTCCTTTTTATAAACTTGAGTTAAATTAGTTCTTGATTAAGTTGGTGAGTGTGGTATAATACAAATAATCTTGTTGTGCTGGCTGGACAAGATTTACCCCTCCTTTTGGCATTTAATAGTCCCTTTTAGCTTATGATCCCAAACAGCCAGCATCTCTCATTCTCATTTGTCTTTTTCGTAAGTGGATTAATTTGATTTAGGGACAATTCACAATTCCAGTAAGTAAAAGTGTGAGGCTATTTTTTAAATGCAGCCAGTCGTCTTCAAGTATCCTCAATCATCAGTGGTCATAAAATAAATGTCTCTTTTAATCCTAATCCGAGGAAACCCGGAGCTCAGGAATTTAAGAAGACCTCAATTAAAGAAGAGATATTTATTCGCTCTTCTTAAATAGTGTATCTTCCAAACCTGTATTGAAGTTTACCTCCGTAATAGTCAATGTCCCAAACTCCTCACCATCTTGGATGATTTTAATGAAGTGAGCATATATCACACCATCAACCTTTTTATGGTCAGATAAAAACATCTCTTGCTCTACTTCAACTCCCATTTGATTCAAAGTGGTTTGTATTATTTTTTGAATAAGATAAGTTTGTGAATCAACATAAAGAGTAGATTTGTGGCCATCCGGATAAGTCTGTTCTAATACAAAATAATCTCTGCCTTCAATCTTTTCATTCTCCTTGAGGGCATAGGTAATGCCGTATTTTTCAGGATTAAGAAAAGCAGAGTTACCAAAATATAAAGCCTCTCTTTTAGTCATTTCTGCAACATTTTCAGGCTGCTCTTCAACACTTCCTGTTTGAGGGTTGACCATCCAAGCTGTTTCTCCATCAAAAGCACTAGTAATCACCATCCCCATCACTTCTATTTCCTGGCGGAATTTATTTGGCTCTTTATGATAAATGGTCATTGAACCGCTTAGGCCCATTTGAGTCATTTCTACTGTACCTGAGAACTTTGTGTCCTTGATGCCTTCTAATACTTTTCTTCCGCCAGAAGCTTCGATCATTTTTTCCAGAATGTTAGAAGCTTCTTGGCAAAATTCTGGAGAGGCAATTAAACCTATAAGAAAAAGGCTTAAAAAACTAAGTAAAAATATTCTTTTCATTCCTTTCCTCCTGTTCACATAATTATACATATAAGTTATTTGAATAGGGCGTCACAAAAATAGTTTAAAAAGCATATCGAGGTAAAAACGATTTGACATACCTGATTTTATCAGTAAAGCCCATTCGATGAGCCGCCAAAGCTACCAACAATACAGTTATATGAGAAA
>JBGVTE010000039.1:0-11379 GCA_041862375.1 Candidatus Aminicenantaceae bacterium | reverse complement strand
AGGTGAACAGTAGATCCAGGGATCTCCAAATTTTAATTTTGATTTTAAATTATAAAAATATTTGTGTATGCTGTCCTTGTTTAATATATCAAGAATCCGTCTTGGTTTTTTTAAAGTATTCAAGAATTCTTTATATATGGTAGTAAATAAATTTTTTATTCTTGATTTCTTATTCTTCATTTCAAACGTCAGTATAATACTTAATAATGGCTTCAATAAAGGCAATTAAAAACGTAATTGCCGTTACATACGATAGGAAATTCGCTTTTGGCTGTGCAACAAATCCATGGATATTTCCCACAATTTCCACCGCTGAGTTCCAAAAATAAAAGTATCACTCATAGATTAGCATGTCAATATGAGCGAAAGTAGCTATGCCTTTGAAACAGTGGGAAATTCCTTTTTGTTCTCTGATCAAATCGCTCACAATTTTATCCGATTTCTACATACTGAAAATCCAGAATAGACAAATCACACAAAAAATGATGTGGTCAATGGCAGTGAATGAGTGAAAAAGCTAGGGATAAAAGAGAGTGTGCTCGGAACAGGAAATACCTCATCAGCGTCTTCGCAGTGCAGGATTAATAACTGAAAAATGCTTGAACACAATGACAGCATTTGGTTATAATTTCATATCCAATCGTATTTTAGGATATCCGAGAGGCCATGTTCTTATTCCTGATACATTAGCCCTTCTATTTGCTCAGACACTCATTGTTAGAGAAAAAACCAAAAGCGACAGGAAAAGGGAACAATAAAATCTATTTAGGTTATAAACACGATAAGCCACTAAATGTTGAAAGAAAGAAATGATGAATGACAGAGAAAAAGTTTATCTAATTTTTCCCGCTGTAGATAAAGGAGATAGAAATCTTCCTAAAGGACTTCTTTATGTGGGATATGCCCTAAAGAAAAATGGATTCCAGGTAGAAATATTGCAATTTTCTCCTGAAGATATGGAAACGAACATCAGAAAGATAATTATTTCAAAGCCTCTTTTTGTTGGCTTTTCTGTTTTTACAGGTTCACAGCCAAGGGCAGCAGCAGAGATCTCAAAGGAAATTAAACGCAGAAGTCATGTGCCAATAGTATGGGGTGGTGTTCATACATCTTTGCTCCCGGAACAATGCTTAAACGAAAAGTACATTGATATTGTGGTAACTGGAGAGGGAGAAGAAACGGCGACTGAATTAGCAGACTTTCTGGTAAGAAAAGAATCAATAGAAAACATTAAAGGCATAGGATTTAAAGAAGACGACAGAGCAATATTTAATCCTCCCAGGGGATTTATTAAAAATCTAGATACGTTTAAAATGGATTTTACTCTGATCGATGTAGAAAAGTACATAAAAAAAGCTCCACCTGCTAAAAGAGCTATTCATTTTATTACTTCTCGAGGATGTCCACACAGATGCTCATTTTGTTATAACTATGCTTTTAATAAGTCAAAGTGGCGAGCTCACTCTGCTGAATTCTGCATAAAGGAAATAACAAAATTAAAAGAAGAGTTTGACATCGACGGAATCATTTTCCATGATGATAATTTTTTTGTAAACAGAAAAAGAGTCCTACAGATTGTAAAAGCGATAGACATGAATTGGTGGGGAGAAATTAGGCTGGATTACATAAATACTGATATAATGAATGAATTTAAGAAAACAAAATGTCGCTGTCTCTTATTAGGTTGGGAATCGGGTAATAACAGAATACTTAAGCTTTTCAACAAAGGATTTGATACAGAAAAAATAATAGAAAAAACAAAACTTATTGCTAAGTTTCCTGATATTATTATTCAAGGACAAGCTATTATCGGAGTCCCTACTGAAACAAAAGAAGAAATAAATAATACAGTAAAGCTGGCTCTAAAACTGTCGAAAATTCATCCTTCCATGCGATTTGGAATAGGGCAATATCTTCCATTTCCAGGTACTCCTTTGTATGAGTTAACTAAGAAGCTCGGTTGGGATCCACCTAAACGCACAGAAGGTTGGGATGAGCTGGATAGTAGATATAAATTACATACCTTTCCTTGGCTGCCTTGGGCAAATAAAAAATTGAGAAAAAAAATGATGTTTATTTCCCGTTATAGTTTTTTTCTTACTAGATCACAGATAAAAACAAAGGGTGACCTATGGAAAGGCTTGGTTGGTCATATTTTTTATTATTTTGTATATGTTAGGCTAAAATTTGGTGTTTTTTTCTTTCCTTTCGAGATATATCTCTTTGATAGTTACTTAATGATTAAAATGAAACTGCGAACTAAATATGTAAAAAAAAAGATATCATGCAAACAAAATGCAAATATAGAACAATAGGGCATAATAAAAGATGAGCAATTCTCAGTAAAAAATTGAATAATCCACTGTAACTATGAGAATTGTTGTCTAACCTTCGCCAAAAACCTTAGTTTTTTTGAAACAAAGCAATGTAATTAGACGCCCATTTTTTATAATGTACGCCCAGTCCTTTACGATCGATTCTTTCTGAAATTTTCATGTATAGTTTAGGCAACAAATGGTCTAATGGATGTGGAATTATATGGAAATTTGTAAAACGGAAATCGACTCTTCTAAAGTTTCTGTTTTCCATTAACTCGTCTAACTCAATTTCATTATAGCTATAGTGCTTTACATCAATCGCCGGAACTAGATGTGGATTTTTTAATTTAGCATAAATCGGAAATAATATGCTTTTAATAGGAAAAAGCAATTTTCTAATCTTAGAATTTATACATTCTTTGTATGGTACAGTAATAAGGAAGTATCCTCCACTTTTTGTAACCCTTTCCATTTCGGATAAAAACCTTGATGGATCTGGTAAATATTCTATTAAACCAATAGCAATCACAGTATTGAACTTCTTGTCACAGAAGTGCAGGTTTTCACAATCTCCTATTTGAAAAGTTGCCTTTCCATTTTTTACTAGAACCGAGTATATAGTATTGGCCCGTTTTATCATTTCAGCACTTAAGTCTACACCATGATAAATCGCTCCTTTTCTGGTAACGAAAGGCGCAAGGTCACCTGTTCCGCAACCAACATCCAATATATCTCCCTTGACATTTAAGTCAATTAACTCCTCTACTGCTCTAAGACGAGTCACAAAATTATAGCGAATACGATCTATATGACCTGAGTATAGTCTCTCCCATGAACTTTTTGATGCAAGATCGTCAAAGACTCGAATAACATCTTCTTTTTGTATTTTCATGATTTGGCCTTTCTTTTAGAATGTAGTTTGAAAAGTTCACCATTAGTAACACGTTTTAAATTTTTTTTTGATAAAAAACTGAATAAGCTCTCCAATCTTTTCCATTGGTCAGATTCATGGATTTCCCAACTGTGTAAATATAGATGAGCAATACCACCATATTTTTCGACATGGTCAACAGCAAATTTAAACTGGTTCACCCAATCAACACATCCTTTTTGTGTTCTAAAAAAATTGATTAGCCCTTGAAAATTTTTTTCCAATACTGCATGGCGAATTTGGATTACTCTGGATTCATAAGTTGCGTGAGTGCTAACTCCCCAAAAATAAGGATTTTTTGGAAAGTTATTTAAAAAAAACATACATGTTCTGGCACCGAGAAAACCAGCGTCCTTAACAACGCCTGCAATCATCTTATTGAATTTCCCTTTTGGATAACAAAAAGAAATAATAGGTTTACCTATCAGTTGTTCTAAACATTTCTTGCAATCAACGATTTCTTTTTCAACTATTTTTTTATGGATTCTATTAAGTGGCCTATGGTTATATGTATGACCTCCGATTTCAAAATCTTTTGAAATTGTGAGGATATCAGATTTTCCCATTAATTCCCTATCTGGATTCTTTATAGGGATATAGAACGTCGCTCTAAGATCATATTTGTTTAATAAATCAGTAATTATGAGATCTTTTGGGTGACCGTCGTCAACACTAATTGTTAGATATTTCACTTCCAACTTTCCAGGAAGACAAATCAAATCCGGTTAGTTTTTCCACTCTCTGTATTTCAGGCTGGAATATTTCGAGCAACTGGCGATAAGTACTCTCAGAAAACTGGAATTTCGGTTTTTCCTTGAGCCACTTTCCTGTTAGAGATCTTAGCTGCTTAACTTTGCTTTTAGCTAGTAAGTGCTTCAAAGGAGTTGAGAGGGGAGTTAATACTCCAAATATCCTGCTCTTATACACTAAGGATGGATTAGCATGGATGTTTACACTAGTATTGAATCCGGATGACGCGACATTCAAGAAGGCGGCCACTTTCTGAATTGTTTCCTCATTGAAGTGTATTACCTCTTCGAATGTTAAGAAAAGAAAATTGTGCTTTGGAAAGTACTTGAAATAATTCGATATATGTTTTGAGTAGCAGCTTACAAAAAAATAGTTAAAAGGAAAACCTGATTTAGACCATGTTTCATCGCGGGATTGGATAGTGCCAGAGCTAAGTCCATTCCTGACC
Organism: Candidatus Aminicenantaceae bacterium; assembly: GCA_041862375.1. Classification (GTDB taxonomy): domain Bacteria; phylum Acidobacteriota; class Aminicenantia; order Aminicenantales; family Aminicenantaceae; genus WVZL01. The sequence goes on along the minus strand of JBGVTE010000039.1, from coordinate 6,932 downwards.
GACGCCTCTTCGTATTGTATCAATTCCTCTAATGTCAGGCCTTCGAGTTGCTTTGGAATGATATTAATGAGATTTCTTTTAGTATCCCCTCTTTTATATGTATTTTGATGCATAAAAGCCGAAATAACACGGTCTATGGGATTACGCAAGACAATTATAAACTGAACATCGTTATCGAGTGTTTCAGAAATGCGTTCAGGAACAAAACTAAGGGGCATGTAGGATGTTGAAGCGTCTGTGACAATTTTTTGTCCTTGATAGTGAGCATAATTTTTCCTATACAGATCCACTCCTTGTGAGTAATTTCTATCTTGTGAGAAAAAGTGTGGCTCTTTCTCTATTCCTGTGTAGATCGCTTCATGAGTTCTTAATATCTCGCGGAATGTAGTGGTTCCGCTTTTTTGAGCTCCTGGGATTATAAGATTTGGAAGTATCATAACAATCGCTCTGTATATATTATACAGAATGATGAGTCAAGCTGACAATAAATCACTTTTAGCAAATCTTCTGACGCAAACGAATTTTTAAAAATTTCAGGGTAGTTTTAAAAGGTCACCTATTTTTTTTAAAATCTTACAAACTATGTTGTCCTCAGCAAAGTTTTTGATTATACCATCAGAAATCATAATCGGTTGGAATTTATCTTTCCATTTTTTAAAATTACGAGCTGCAATAGCAAATATATAGATAGAATTGTTCTTAAAGGATGTGACCGAGAGATATAAAATCTCAAATCCTCTTTCTTTTAAACTTTTCACAACTCCCTGAGGAGTAAAACGCCAATAATCGCCGTAGGACCGGGTTCGATGTTGTTCCTGAAAAAAAGGAACGACCAAAATCACGATGTCCCTTGAGAGCAAACATAAGTTATTAAATGCTTTTTCCATCTGATAAATATGTTCTAAAGTAGTGTGATTAAAGACTACATCGAATTGTCTTTGAAGATCTTTGGGAAGATTTTCCTCTAAATTAAGATAAATTTCGTTCTCTATTTTTGAAAGACCTCTTTGACCCTCAATGTTAGATACAAAATATTCTTTTGCATTTTTAAAATAATGTTTATACTCCTTACCTTGTTTATCCTTGTCCTCCCAGCCGCTTACATTAATGACTTTTCCTCTAAATAAATGGGAAAATTTTGCTAACTCTTTATTTGACCAAATTCTGGGGATACGATGTTTTCTCTCACGATATATGTATCTGCCAATTTGCCTTGGCTTTTTTCTTAGTCTTTGAATCAAATTTTCCCGCTTTCCACTTCCTGACATCTTCAGATAAATATATCATACGCAAAATGACATGGTCAAGAAGCTTACTATGTTCGGTATGTGCAATTGAAGGTCTGCAAAAAATGAGGCTTTTTAGGTTGATTTAAAGGCATTTTGTATTACCTATTGTGAGGAATACGTCTCACTCCAAAGGGTGATAGAAAAAGAAGTGATTTCACCCCTGAATTCATCCATTTAGGCGATTGTGTTTAATTTAAGCAAAAGAATAATATTTTTAGGTCATATTAAGTAAAACAATAGAGCGAGTGAGCTGCACAATAGATGTAAATAAGAAAGTAGAGCAATAGGACTAAATAGACCAAGTAGATCAGGCAGACAGAGCAGTTCAGCTGATTAAGAGCTAAGAACAGTCATGCAGCTTTCGGCTTTAAAGGCGGTAGCCTGCCTGAGATAGGTGCAATGATATCTATCCAGTATTATCACAGCGAACTTACAGAACTTGCGGTAAATTTACCTGGATTTATAGGAAACATACATAAATGCTACTTTTAGATACGATACAAGAGCTATCTCTCCGGTTGAAAAGCACAATAAGGGCTCAATTAGATGTTGAATCCAGAAGACTCTTTAAAAATAGTTCATTAGTTTTTATTGCAAATGTAATATTTATCGGCGGTGTCTTTGCTCAATCTGTCTTATTAGGCAGGTCGCTCGGTGTTGAGCTATATGGTATCTTTATTTTAATTGTTTATTTTGTTGAATCTATAAATGAATTCCTCAATTTAAACATAAATTTGGCAATGGTAAAATTTGTTTCAGAGTACAAGTCAGCAGAAGAGCATGGAAAGGTCGTTGCGTTTGTAAAAGGAAGCCTCATTTTTTCAGTTATTTTTTCATTTTTTTCTGTCTGTATAGTTACATTTATTGTGTATTTTGCTTATGGTATTTTCATTAAAAAGCCTGGATTAGAATACTATATTATCGCCTATGCCTTGGGAAAAAGTCTTTCATTCTTTACTAACATAAGCACTTGTTTGCTTCGAGTTTATGATAAGTTTAAGCTTTATTCAGGCATCCGTATTTTAATGGCGTTCTTTGAGTTCTCTTTCGTGATTTGTGCTGTTTTCTTGTTTCCTAGAAAGCTCTCAATGCTGTTTGTAGCTGTTATTTGTGCGAGGCTAATAGGAAACGCCATGTGTGTTGGAGCAGTGATCTGGAAGTTAGGCGCACATTTTCATTCCTATTTGCATGTGAAGCCAAGCATCCTCAGAGAACAATGGAAGGAAATAAGGAATTTTGTGGTTAGCACTTCTGCTCAGAGGACAATAAAACAATTAATTTCTCGAGGTGATGTACTTATCCTCGGTGTATTAGCAACCCCGGTTCAAGTTGGGTATTATGCGATTGCAAAAAAGCTGGCCTATTCAATTTGCTTAATTTTTGACCCAATGATTATTTCAGTTTATCCACAGCTGGCATTGTTGGTCTCTAAAAAGCGATTCAATGAAATTACTGTTATGCTAAAAAAAATTAGCAAAATATTTTCGGTCCCTCTTATTTTATTTATCACTTTTGCATTTTTTCTTAACAAGTGGATTGTAAGCATTATATACGGAAGTGAGTACACTATGGCAGGCAAGGCTTTCTTTTTGCTTCTTATAACTTCCTGCATTACTCTTTTTTTCTTTTGGCTCGGGCCAATTCTTTTCAGCTTTGGAAGGGTTGTTTTTACGTTGAATGTTAATGTCATCGCCCTTATAGTTGGAGCAGCAATTGCTTTATTACTTGCCCCTTCTTATGGGGCTGTGGGAGTAGCTTTTGCAATGGTTATAATAACAGTAATAATTCGGGTATCTTTTCTTTATAGAGCAATAGGAGAGTTAAAAAGAGGAATGAATGCATGAGCATTCGTTAAATTAAACCTCAAAATGAGCTATTTTTAAATTGAAAACTAAGTTTATCTATTTTTCTCACCAAACACCTCAGATCCCCCGTGTGGCAATGCAATGTATTGTATCATTGTGTGAGGGAGTTGCACAGTTAGGTGCTGATACCGAGATTGTTTCTTATGCGATTAATATGCATCCAGATGAACCGGAGCATCCCCCATTCGAAGAATTGTATGGTATAAAGACTAATCTGAGGCATACAACATACAAATTGTTCAATATTAACCGCTCTAAATGGGGATTTTTATTAGAGCCACAGCGTCTCTTTGTTTACACTTTGTATATGCTCCGCTTCATTGTTAGAGTCGATGCGAAGCCATATAAAAATATTATTTTGAGTGCCAGAAATTACTCGATTCTGGCAATGCTTGCTCTGGTTAAACGAATATGGAAGAAAAAATTTATCGTACTGGCAGACGTTCATGTCATGCCAAGAACTGTTTTTGAGAGCTGGGTTCACAAAATTGTTGATGGTAATGTTTGTATTTCAAAATCGCTGGCAAATGCTTTAAGGGAAAAGACAGGCCTTCCGCTAGATAAGCTGAGTGTTGCCCATAGTGGAGTGAAAATAGAGCGATTTACTTCTAAAAATGTATCTAAAAGGAACTTGCAAATCCAGCTCAATCTCCCGATTAATAAAAACATTGTTTGTTACACTGGAAAGGTCTACTACAGGTATAAAGAGATTGATTACTATCTTCAAGTTTCTGAAAAGTTAAATAACGGTACTGTAATGGTTATTATCGGTGGAAGGCCTGACCATGTTAGTAAATGGAGAAAGGAATGCTATAAGAGAAATATTTCGAATGTTGTGTTTAGGAGTTTTATACCTCCCTCCAAAATACCAGATTATCTGATAGCGGCAGACCTTCTTGTTATGTATTATCCACCTTTACCACAAATTGATTACACTTCCCCCTCTAAGCTTTTTGAATATCTGGCATCAGGTGTTCCTGTTATATCATGTCGTTCGAAATCCATCGAAGAAGTCATTAAAGACGGTGAAAACGGTTTTCTCGTTGACCGTTATCAACCTCACTTACTGGCAGAGAAAATAAACGAAATCCTTGCTTCCAGAGAACGTATGGAGTTTGTAGGGAAAAACGGAAAAAAATTAGCAGAAGAGTTCTCGTGGCAGCGGCGAGCAAAAGCCTTTCTTGAATGTGGTCTGATAGTTTCAAATCGATAGATTTATTCGAAATTAACAAGAGCTATACGTTTGCAGAATATTGATAATGAAGCTTTCTTTTTAAGAAGCAATAATGGAAGATAAAGTACTTCATATCCTCTGGAATGGTTCAATTGGCGGTACTCCTCGTGCTGTATTCCAGCTGGTTCAATCTCAGTTGAGACAATCTCCATTTGTTCCTGCTGTTGCTTTTGCCCAGGACGGAGGATATTACTGTGAAGAAATAAAAAAGTTAGGGTGCGAAGTGCTCAGTCTCAAAGTTAAGAATGACAGAAATATATTTAATGTTTTGAGGATGAAGAACATATTTGAGAAATATCCTATTCATCACTTTCATTCTGTTGAAGTAGCGATGATGTTCGCAAGCATTCGCTCAAGAAATGCTGTTCGCGTGTATACACATCGAGGGGGAATATTTAAGTATCGAGGGAAGAGAAGAATCCGCTATAAAATTGGAGGATGGTATTTACGAAATTATTTCCACGGACTATCTGGAAATACAGAACATGCCTGCTCCTCTGGGGCCTCGTTATTTGGCATTGAATCGAGCAAATGGCACCTAACCTACAACGGGATTGATTTTTCGATTTTTAATCCGATGCGTCAAAAGAGAGATGTTCCGGATGAAATTCAGTTTCCTCCTGATGGTGCGGTAACGATAGGAACTTCAGCACAACTGAGGGAGTGGAAACGAATCGATCTCCTCCTGCGGGCATGCGCTCAGCTCCCTCGCCGTTCATTCAGGCTGTTAATACTGGGAGATGGCCCGGCAAAACAAAAACTCGAAGATTTAGCCCGTAAGCTTGTAATTGCAGATCACACCACGTTTGCGGGGATGAAAGAAAATATTGAAGACTATATTCCCCTGATGGATATTTTCGTGTTGCCCTCCCTTGGCCTGGAATCATTCGGAAATGCTGTGGTCGAAGCGATGTCACAGGGAATCCCCGCAATTGTTTTTAGTGATGGAGGAGGATTGCTGGAGCATGTACAGAATGGTTCAAATGGATACATAGTCTCTTCCGTTGATGAGCTCACAGAGCGACTGAAATCTTTAATTAAAAATCAATTGCTCCGCAGTCAGCTCGGCCGGAATGCTGAAGTATTTGTTAAGACGAATTATACCCTTGAGAGAATGGTTGCCTCATACGATAATTTATACATCTCTGCCATCGACAATAAAAAGAAAAAAAATAAATGAAGCCAGCATTACTTCAGTTTTTAAAATGTATACATTGTGGCTCTGCGCTAACCATTGAAATATTTGATCAGCAATCAGTTAATCTCCGTGATGAAGAAAAGGAATTAATTCTTCAAACTAACAGGAATATTTATGAATATGAGACTGAGATACTCAACGGCATACTCGTGTGTTCTGAATGTGGAACAGTCTTTCCTGTTAGTAATGGAGTTCCAAGGATATACAAGGATGCTGAGAAAGACTTTCCCCTAGATAGACATTATCGCCTTTCTGCAGGAGAGATTATTAAAGATCAAGAAGAAAGAAATATACAGGAAGGCGAAAGAAAAATAAAGAGATCATTCTCTTCTGAATGGGATGAATTCAGCTATGATGATGAAACTATTTGGCTGTGGACCATTGATAAAAGAATAGACACGTTTTATGAAGAGATAGGAATATCCTCGCCTGATGAAATTAAAGGTAAGTTGATGATTGATGCAGGTTGTGGGTCCGGTGTGTTAGCAGAAAACCTTTCAAGAAGGAATCTGGTAGAAGTAATTGCTTTTGATATCTCCAGTGTTGTTGAGAGGGCATTTCAGGAGAATAAATCGAATTTATGTCATTTTATGCAGGCTTCAGTACTGGATATACCTCTTAGAGACTCTATATCTGATGTCACCTATTCCCATGGCGTGCTCCATCACACACCGAGCACACAAAAGGCTTTTAATGCTATTGCCGGTCTCGCCAAGCATAAAGGGCTTCTGTATGTATGGCTTTATGGAAAAAAAAGAGGCTGGAACAGATTTAGATTTATATTTTTTCGTACAGCTAGAACAATCATTTCGAGGCTTCCTAAGTTACCTCAGACTTTTATGGTGTATGTAATGGCATTGATTCATTTAACTGTACGCTTTGTTAAAAGACATTTAGGTATGGAGAAGGTCAATTATAAAACTATGAGCCAGTTTTTAGTAGGAATTCGTGATAAGTACACTCATATTTATGCAAGAGAGCACACAGAAGACGAAGTGAAAAATTGGTTCAGGGAAACTGGATATACGTGCATTTCTCGGCGAACAACGTGGGAAAAAACGAAGATGTGGAATGGCTCTACTGATTTATCGATAAGAGGTATTCGTTTATAAATGTGTGGAATAGCTGGTTTTTATAATCGTTCCGGAAGCCCTGTAACTGAGGGGAGGGAAATCATTTCTCGGATGAATGCCCTGCTCTCCCATCGTGGGCCTGATGACGATGGATTTTGGTCAAGCAGAGATGGCTCTTGTTTCCTCGGCCATAAAAGGTTAAGCATCATAGACCTCTCGCCTAGAGGCCGCCAGCCCATGGGCAACGAAGATGGCACAGTCTGGATTAGCTAC
>JBGVTE010000038.1:0-11307 GCA_041862375.1 Candidatus Aminicenantaceae bacterium | reverse complement strand
TTCATCCGCTGGGGATTCGTCTGGCTGTGGGAGCGGCGAGGGGAGATGTTCTCGGTCCCCCTTTAGGAAACGCCACACTTCACTGGCGCGATTGGGTCAAGCAGGAATTGATAGATGAACTAGTCATCAACCAGAATTCATCTAAATGTCCTTCGCTGTGGCATCAACTCTGGCCCATGCACAGAGGATATGGCTACCTTCAGAATTATTTAGATGGCTACAACATGCCTTCCCTCGTTGATCACCTTAAAAAGATTTATGCTCTAGTGTTTTCTGATAATTCAGCAGATCTTTATGTTGCCCGCCAGTGGGATGAGCGGTCTGAAACTGAGGAGGCGGAATTACTTGCCCAGCCCTGTGTTAAAGGATTGGTGTTCAGTTCATTCAGACACGATAATCCAGGGCCGATAGCACGGGATGATTGGGTGTTTAGATAGTAAGAAGAATTGAGAGACTAGGAAGAATCTTTTTTTGTCTGTTTTTCTTCAGGAAGCATTTCTGGTTTTTCTCCACTCACCAGTTCAAATTTATCAGAGAACTTACCCAGACGTTTGTCAGCTTCATCGAATTTGCTTTTTGCATTGACGAGGTGGCTCCCCAGTGTTTGAAAATCGTTCTTAAAACGTGTGAGATCTCCCTGAAGCCTGGCTAGTGACCGATAGATAGTCAGGGCTGAGTCTTCGATTCGCAGGCCTTTGAGGCCCAGTATTATTACCTGTAAGTAAGCGAAAAATGAATTCGGGGAAACAGGAATAACCCGTTTTCTAAGGGCATATGAGAAAATACTCTGCATTTCTCCAAAATTTTCATCTTTGAGAATAGTTTCGTAATAGATGTTCTCAGCTGGTATGTACATCAAGGCAAAATCATAAGTTCCCTCATCAGGAAGGATGTATTTTGAAGCAATCTCGTCAATGTGCTTTTTTACATCCAGGAAAAATCTTTTCTTCGAGACTTCTTTTTTCTTGCTTTCTTCTTCCTGGAGGTATCTCTTGAAGTTTTCCAGCGGAAATTTGGAATCTATGGGGACGAGATTCTGGCCGATTTTTATGATAGCGTCAACTTTCTCTCCGCTCTTGAATTTATACTGAAGGCTGTAGTGTGCAGGAGAAAGGGTTTGAGCAAGCAGATCTCCCAGGACAAGCTCTCCAAGGCCTCCCCTGAATTTGGGAGCCCGGAGAAGGTCTTCAAGGTTTGAGATATCCTTTGCTGTTTCGAGCACTTCCCTGGTAACTTCTTCCATTTTACCCAGGTCCTTTTTAACATCTCCGAGGGTTGTGCCGATGTTCCCTGTCGTCTTCTGGAACTGGCTGCTCATGTTTTGAAGTTGCTGATTGATGTTTAGAGTCAACTGTCCGATCTGCTGCTGCATGAGAGAGAGGGCTTGATTATCTTTCTGGGTTTTCTTTACCTCATCAATCATGGAAGTAGTTCTTTTCATGAATAAGAACAGAAAGATGAAAAGGGCAATGATGGCAGCGAGGATTAGGATTGATACTGGGTTTATGTCCATTGAAACCCTATCTTTTAATGTCTCATTATAAAAGAAAACAATTTAACAGTGCAAATTAATGTGAAGAAATGGTTATAATGGAGGCTTGTTTGCTTTTTCTGCTGAAGATTTGAACTCCTCTTTTCGAATCCCATATTTTTTCAATAATTTGTGTAGTTGTCGAGTCGAAATTCCAGCAGTTGTTGCAGAGTCATTAATTCTACCTTTATGATTGGTCAAAAGCGCTTTTAAATATTGCCTTTCAATTTCCTCTATACTTTTATGTCTCGCTTCCGCTAGAGTAAGAGTAGAGTCTGTTGGGATTATTGCCGAGAGTGCTTCAGATTCGAAAAGTTCATTTGGAAAACTTTCAGGGCTTAATATAGAAGAACTTTCAAGTATGTATGCGCGTTCAATGATGTTTTCCAGTTCTCTAATATTTCCCGGCCAAGAATATTTTTTGAAGGCCTCCATTACACAAGGATGGACGTCGTGGATTTCTTTTTGATGCATTTTGTTCATCTTTTCTAAGATCATTTTGAAAAGATGAGGGAGGTCATCCGTTCTTTCTCGTAATGGTGGAACTTCTATAGGAAACACATTCAAACGGTAATAAAGGTCTCTTCTGAATTGTCCTTCTTCACACATACTTTTCAGATCTGTATTTGTAGCAGCTATAATTCTTATGTCAGTTTTAATAGCTTCTTCTCCTCCAACGCGTTGAACTGTCTGATCTTGCAAGATTTGTAAAAGCTTAATCTGTGCGGAGGGAGTAATGGTTCCTATTTCGTCAAGAAAGATTGTCCCACCATTTGCAATCTCAAATTTCCCTAGTTTTCTTCGATCAGCTCCAGTGAATGCTCCTTTCTCATGTCCAAAGAGTTCACTTTCCAAAAGAGTATCTGGGATTGCTCCGCAATGGACGCTGATAAATTGTTTGTCCCTACGATTGCTATGCTGGTGGATCAGATTCGCCAATACTCCTTTTCCAGTCCCAGTTTCACCCGTCAGAAGCACCGTACTTTTAGTGGGGGCGACAGCCCGAATTTTATCGAAAACTTTTTGCATTGCTGAATTTTTAGTCTGAATAATTTCTAGTGAATCTAACTGCCAAAATTGCTCCCTGAGGTAGTCAAGCTCAGAGTGTATGATTTTAGATTTATGGATGTTTTCAACTAAATATTCCAGTTCTTCCGGATTTATAGGATAAGTAATAAAATCACTGGCGCCTGCCTTTATTGCTGCTATAGTTTCCCTGATCATTTCTTGAGATGACATAATTATAATCTCTATAGTGGGAAACAAATTCCTGAAAACCTGCAAAGACGTTTTATATTCATTTCCCGAAATTGACTCTTTGAGAATTTCTAAGTCAATAAAGATAAAATCGTAACGCTTCTTCTGGAGCATCTCTAAAGCGGAATCTTTATCTGGTGCTTTGACAACCTTATACTGCGATTTAAAGCAAGAATGGAATGTCCGGAAGGTGTCTTGTAATTTAGATATGATTAAAATGGAATTCATTTTTGCAATTTAAACGTTAGGTAATTATATTAAAAAAATTATATCACATCTATTTATTTTATTATAAGGGAAAAGATTTATGATTGATGACAGTGATGTCAATTTCAAGAGCAGAGATTGAGGATGTGGAAATTTATTCTCAATATTAAATAAATATTATTTTTTTTTCTTGTTGTTTAAGTCATTCGGTTCAAAAGGATTATTTAATTTACATCTCGCTATATCTTTCACTTTAATTATTTTTATTCCTGCAATTTCTCTAGCAAAACCAGTAACTTCAACTACATTTTTAATAAGATTGAATAGTTCTCTTCCGTTTAAATCATTGCTGACGAGATATTCCTCTTCTGTATGAGTTGCAATAGCAACAGAAACAGGATTGCCTTTTTGATCCCAATCCGCTGGAATAACAATACCTTTTATTGTAATAAGCCGCTGATTTTTTTTTAGATCGATCATTTCCTTAGATTCACTCTCATCATTATGACAGAAGATATTTGAATGAGCATTAAACGTGCCAAAATGATTTTTTTTTAATTATCAAGGATCTTTTCCTTACAAGCTAGCAAGCCATAAATGTTTTTCCTCAGGAAAATAACATTTTGATTTTTTAGAACACAAAAAAAGATCCCAATAGTCTGAAATCAACAGAAAAGACAAAAAAGAAGTTTCATTCCGAATTTTAATTTTTAGGAACTTTTAGTACTGATTAGGAAACGTCATTTTTTTCTAAAAGATACTTTTCAAGAGAACAAATACAGCGGCTAATTTTGGCACACTTTTCGCTGTTAAATTGGTGAAACTCAATGAGTAAAATACCAAATTTAATCCTAGCTGAGAGGAGAAAGAAGTGAGAAAATTATTTGTTTTTTTGCTTGCTTTGTTTCTTATTGCACTCTTTGCATTTTGTTTAGATCAGACTGATGAATATGCATCTGCGGTATCAAAGATATCTCCTGAAGAAAGGATAAAAGCGTTTAAGGAATATCTCAAAAAATTCAGTGATTCAAAATTCCATAAGTATGTATATGCTAATTTAGCTCTGAACTGCAATCAGCTTGGAAAGTATATGGAAGCCATATTTAACGCTGAAAAAGCTCTTGAATATAAAGATTTAGAGCCTGATTGGAAGGTGCAAATGTTCTTAGTTATAGCAAACTCTTATGCTTCCCACCAGGAGATTAAGGATTTTAATAAGGCCTTAAACTATGCAGATAAAGCCTTAAATCTTTCAAAATCACAAGGCTTCACAACATTGGCAAATGCGGCAAGCAACGCGAAAAACATCATTTATAATATGATCAATAAAAATGGAGTTGTAGAAATAAGAGCCCTTTTTGAAAATAAGCAGTATGAGGAAGTGATAGATCTTGTAAACAAGATAGATGGATCAATGAAAGATGATTTTGCCGTCTTAAGATGTTATGCCTTCTCGCTTTATCGTACCAAAAGGATAGAAGACGCTTTGAAGGTTTTTGAGAAAGCTTATTCAAGAAAGAAAACAGGTGAAATTGCCAATTCTATAGCTATTATTCAATTCAGTAAATCAAAAAACGATAAAAAATTGTTAGACATATCTATCGAGTACTTTGTCAGGGCAGGTCATCACTTTTTAAAAGAGGGAAACCAAAAAATGTCTGAAAAAGCTACGGCAAGAGCTCAGCATCTTTTCTTTAACGAGAAATACGGGATTAACGGAAAACTCACGGAAGTTCAGGAAAAATACAGGAAGTTCGATGATGAATATGGTCAGCTTATAAATGATTATAATGCAGCTATAAAAAAAAATGAGGGTAAGGACATAAAAGAAGAAGAGAAGAAAATTGAAGTAATGGAAAAGCGAATAAAGGAATTAGAGTCAGTTTTGGCAAAAAAGGAAGAAGAATTGGAGAAATTAGAGGCAGAACAGAGAAAATTATATATAGAATTTCAAAATCTTATAACGAGCATCAAGAGTCAGGTAGAATAATAAAAATATAAAATCCAATATTAGGAAAAAGCAGTGAAGCTCATACGTAGACTGTTTTCAAAATACAACCTCGTCGAATCTCTCGACTATGGAACTGCCTTTTTCGAACACTTCTTTTAATCCCGTCACTTTGGGACAAACTCGAAAAATTACTTTTCATACTTGAAAGCGTATTAATAATAGTTATAAAGATGTTTTTAATATAAAAAAATAGGATATCCGTGTTCCAAATTTTAATATTTAGGAACATATAGTTCCGTTTCTCAACAATCTTCTCAATCCCAATTTTATCTTATTACGGAGTAGAGAACAGGGCTTGACTATCAAAAACAAGTTTTTTCTTCGGGAAATTATCAATTAGTGACGGGTAGATAACTCCTGCATAAGAAATAGAAATAAAGTAAAAATTGGCACATTTTTCGCTTTTGAATAAATAACATTCAATGAATAGACTTATTTAAATCTGACTTAGGAGGATGAAGTGAAAGTAGTGCCTTTACGTGACCGGGTTCTTCTTAGAAGAATTGAAGAACATGAGGTAAAGAAAGGAGATAAAGTTCTTATTGGAAAATTCAGCGGGACTGAAGTAGAAATCGAAAGAATTGAACACGTTATTATTCATGAGGAAGAAATCTTATCTAAAATCAGCTAATTTTTATTGAAAGGAGTAAAAGATGACAAAGCAAGCCAAATGCTTTCGGTGTAAGAAAAAATTTAGGGTAAAAAAGAATCAACATCCGAAATATTCGCTGTGTCCTTCATGCAAAACTTGCAAGGATGAATTCGGATCAGAACTTTCCTGGATTGATTATCACTTTTCATTTCCAAAAGAAGGAGTGTAGGAGCATGAATAAATAGGAGAAAGAGAAAAAATGTCAGCGAATGAAAAGGAGTTAATACTTTTGTATATATATCAAAGAAGTGTGAATGTAACAATCTCTAGATTCAATAACAAGCGGCATAATATAAGTTTTGACTACAGGAGGAGAGATGGATGGTAAAAATACATCTAATAATAATTACTTGAGAGATTGCAAAAAAAATAGATTTCTAAGTAGTACATTAGGACCTGTGGTGAATCTTGAAGAGCATGTAAATCCCACATGGTGGCGGAATATTTTCAATTCTCTATACCTAAAAACCGACGGAGATGTAGTAGAAGACCAGAAAATAACAAATGAAGAGGTAGATCAATTTTTATCTATCGCTAAGATTTCACCAGAAGATAGGATTCTGGATTTATGTTGTGGACAAGGACGTCATTCTCTAGAGTTGTTAAGAAGAGGATTTAAATACATTGAAGGTCTAGATCGATCTCATTATTTAGTCCAAAGAGCTAAAAACCAGGCAAAAAAAGAGAACTTTAATATTCGGTTTAGAGAAGGAGATGCCAGAAAACTTCCGTATTTGCCCGATACTTTTGACATTGTTTTGATCTTGGGCAACAGCTTTGGCTATTTTGAGACGATGGAAGATGACCTAAGAGTGTTAGAGGAAGTATTAAGAGTTTTGAAACCCTGGGGAAGGCTTCTCATAGATGTTGCTGATGGGGGATATCTAAGAGAGAATTTTCAGCCGCGCTCTTGGGAATGGATAGACAAAAAGCTTTTTGTTTGCAGAGAACGAAGCCTTTCTTTGGATGAGCAACGCTTGATTTCAAGAGAGGTTGTCACCAATGTCGAACAAGGAGTGATTGCAGATCAATTCTACGCAGAAAGATTATATTCTAGAGATTCCCTTCATCAACTTTTAAAAACCGCTGGATTTAATGACATTATTTTTCATAACGAGTTTTCACCAGATTCTGAGCGAAATCAGGACTTAGGTATGATGGAAAGGCGCTTGATCGTGACAGCTGTTGTAAGAAAAGAGTGGACTATCCTAAAAAAGAAACCAAGAGAAGAGATAAAGAACATAGCAGTAATTCTTGGCGATCCGAGTAAACCAGATCCTTTAAAACCTTTCTCGATTTTTGATGATGACGATTTTTACACTATTGACCAGTTGAAATCAGCATTAAGGGAAATTGAAGGGTTCCATTTTCTGTATTTGGAAAATCATGATACTTTGATCCAAGATTTGATGAAGTTGAAAGGGAAAATTAGCCTAGTTTTTAACTTGTGTGATGAGGGCTATTACAATGATGCCAGAAATGAACTGCATATACCAAGTTTGCTTGAAATGCTCGGCCTGCCATACACAGGTTCTGGGCCTCAAAGTCTTGCATTCTGTTACGATAAATCTCTTGTGCGTGGAATTGCCAAGGAGATGGGAGTGCCTGTACCTGATGCATTCTTTATAAAGCCAGAAGATAATGCTTTTGAACTCTCCCTGGCCTTTCCTGTTATTGTTAAACCTAACTTTGGCGATTCCAGCTTTGGCATAACCCAGAGAAGTGTCTCAAACAATATAAAGGAACTTGTCAGCGCAATTTCAGAAATAAGAGAAAGATTTGGTTATGATAAACCGGTTCTTGTAGAAGAATTCCTTCCTGGAAGAGACTTAAGTGTGGGAATAATAGGAAATCCTCCCGAAGAATATACAGTGCTTCCAATTATTGAAGAAGATTATACAGAGCTTCCAGATGATCTACCCAGAATCTGCGGCTATGAGGCCAAGTGGCTTCCTGACTCTCCATATTGGAAACTCAAATCCATTCCGACAGAACTTCCAGAAGCGACAGAGAGATTTATCATAGAGTGGTGTTTAAAGTTATTTGAGAGGTTAGAATGTAAGGATTATTGCCGATTTGATTGGAGGTTGAATGCAAAAGAAGAACCTCGACTTCTTGAAGTCAATCCAAATCCAGGTTGGTGTTGGGATGGTCACCTTTCAAAAATGTCGAAGATTGCAAAGATGTCTTACTCCGAAATGCTTGAAGCGATTCTAAGATCAGCTAGCTTACGATTTGGATTTCAATTAAATAACAAAATAAGGAGTAGTAAATAGATTCTTCAAAGCAATCCATAAAAAAATCCTTATTCAACTTAAATACCAAAAAGAGATAGTCAGGATTGAAGTAATAAAGGAGGGCGAATAGAAGCTCAAGGGAAAGGCTGAAAAGTGAGAGAAATGAAAATTTCCGTCTAATAAAAGAACTAGATATGACAGTGTATCTTAGAAATAAAAGGAGATTCAGATGGAAAAGATTCGCTCTTTACTATTTCTAATTTTAGCTGTTTTTTTCCTATTACTGGTAGCAAATCCACCACTAATTTATCCCGGGGCCAAAAGCCAGAGCTCAAAGCTCAACCTTATCCTCATTACTATAGACACTCTCAGGGCGGACAGGCTGAGTTGTTACAGTTCAGCGCATCTAGATACTCCTCATATTGACAGCCTTACTGAGAAAGGCGCATTATTCACAAGAGCATTCGCCCATACCTCAACAACCCTTCCCTCCCATACCAATATTCTTCTTGGAACTACTCCTCTTTCCCACGGAGTTCATGATAATAATAATTTTGTGGTTAGAGATGAATTTCTGACTCTGGCTGAGCTCTTGAAGAGCCATGGCTACTCGACAGGAGCTTTTGTGGGAGCTTTTCTGCTTGATTCAGCATTCGGACTTGCCCAGGGTTTTGATACGTATGATGATGATTTTAGTATGCCGTTTTCTGGAAAGGAAGAAGCAGGGGAGAGGAAGGGACAAATTGTTATCGACAGGGCATTAGCATGGATTAATAAAGTTCGGTCTCCCTGGTTTCTGTGGATCCACTGTTGGGATCCCCATGATCCCTATGCTCCACCTGAACCATTCAGGACGCAATTTGCAGATCATCTTTATGAAGGAGAAGTTGCTTACATCGATTACATCATGGGAAAGCTTATCAACTACCTGGAAGAGAAAGGCCTTTTCGAAAGTACATCAATCATTTTTACTGGAGATCATGGAGAATCACTAGGGGATCACGGCGAAATAACTCACGGTCACCTTGCTTACAACTCGACTATTTGGATACCTTTCTTTATCTATGTCCCAGGCATGAAACCGAGAAGGATTGATCAGAATGTTGCCCATATAGATATCTTTCCAACCGTGTGTGAAATTCTTCACGTCAAAAAACCAGAGTTCCTTTCTGGTGTTTCTCTTCTGCCTCTTTTGAAGGGAAAAAAGCTTCCCAAAAGACATATCTATTTTGAATCTCTCCATCCCTACTATGGTAAAGGATGGGCACCAATAAGAGGATTTATACACGGAACAAACAAGTATATCGATTCGCCTCTTCCCGAGCTCTATGACTTAAAGAAAGATTTTTCCGAACACCAAAATCTGGCAGAACAGATGAAGGTGGATGAGTACAGTAAACAGCTCGATCTTATCCTCCGCACCCACTCTTACAAAGGAAAAGGCAAAGCCCAGAAGAGGATGGATAGAGAGACGGTTGAGAAACTGGAAAGCCTTGGTTATATCTCTACCTACCAGGGAAGAAAGAAAGATAAGTTCGGGCCGGATGATGATGTGAAAGTTCTCCTCCCATACCATAATAAGTCAGCCAGGGCTCTTGAGCTGGCTGAAAAAGGGTACGTAAAAGAAGGGATGGAAATCCTTAAGCAGGTTATAACAGAGAGAACGAACATAAGCACAGCCTACATCTATCTTTCCCAAATCTACAAAGATCTGGGACAGATGGAGAATGCTATAGAAGTTCTAAAGATGGGGCGTGAATTCATTCCGCTGAATTACAAAATCTTCGCCAGATATTGTGATTATCTTTATGAATCAGACCGACTAGAAGATGCAATGAAAGCCTTTGAAGAAACAAATTTCCAGGAAGTTAATTATGATCCAAACATCTGCCACATTATAGGAATTGGCTACTGGGAAAGAGGGAACGTGGAAGCAGCACAAGCATTTTTTGAAAAATCGATTTTATTCGGCAAGAAATTTCCAATTCCATACTATTTCCTTGGCAGTATCCATTTGACAAAATTCATGAAAACAAAAGATCTGGCAACTTATGAGAAGGCAATCTCGAATCTAAAAAAGGCAGTTGATCTTGATCCTTCCTATAGCACTGCATACAAAAACCTGGGTATTGCTCATGTGGAGGCTGGAAAATACGAAGAAGCAATCCCTTGTCTGGAGAAGGCTTGGCAGCTTAATCCCGATCTTCACCAATCGCTCTATTACCTGGGCTTAGCTTATATGCACATTGGAAATTATTCTAGAGCATATTCCTGTTTTTCCAGATTCAAAATTACTACCTCTTATGAAAAACTTTCTCAGGATGCTAAGTTTAAATTGGAGTCTTACCTCCAACAGTGTAAACCCAGCCGCATGAATTAAGAAAATCCATATATTTCCACTGCTGCCGGATAGGATTGAATATCCATAAAAGGATTTTTGGTTCTTCGCAAGAATGGATACCTGAATGAGTCCAAACTCGATACTCAAAAACTGATTTTGAGTTTTGAATCGTAACAGCAATAAAGACAATGAGGAAGGAGGACGGTAGAAGTCACAGGTTCAAACCCTGTATCGCCCACCACTTTCTTTTCAACAACAATACATATAAACTCAACTGTTAGGTTTTGATAGCTTGCAGGATGTATTGTCATGAACTATATTGAAGATGACAGAATCAAAGTAATCTTGGAGGAATACTTATGAAAGCAATTGTATGCACAAAATACGGACCACCGGAAGTTCTTCAGCTTAAAGAGGTAGAAAAACCGACTCCCAAGGACAATGAAGTGCTGGTAAGAGTTTATGCTACAACAGTACACGTGGGGGATGTGAGAGTTCGAAGTTTCAAGGTCCCTTTCTGGCAAATGCTCCCCTTTCGATTATATTTAGGTCTTAGAAAACCAAAGAGGGCTATATTAGGGATGGAGCTAGCAGGGAAAATTGAAGCAGTAGGCAAAGACGTGAAGCTGTTCAAGAAAGGCGACGAAGTTTTTGCATCTTGCGGTTTTGATTTTGGCGCTTATGCTGAGTACAAATGTATGCCTGCAGAAGGGGCTGATGAAAAAAAAGGGTGGGTGGCAATAAAACCGGCCAATATGAGCTTTGAGGAAGCCGCCGCAGTGCCTAATGGGGGAATTACAGCATTGAATGTTCTTAGAAAGGCAAATATCCAGAGTGGACAAAAAGTTCTGATTTATGGAGCTTCCGGAAGTGTAGGTACCAACGCGGTACAGCTTGCCAAGTATTTTGGAGCAGAGGTGACTGGGGTTTGCAGTACAGCAAATTTAGAAATGGTGAAATCTCTGGGAGCCGATAAAGTGATTGATTACACAAAAGAGGATTTTACCCAAAGCGGTGAGACCTATGATGTTATCTTTGACGCAGTAGCTAAGATTTCATCTTCACGAGGTA
>JBGVTE010000037.1:0-22386 GCA_041862375.1 Candidatus Aminicenantaceae bacterium | reverse complement strand
AAGGAGACAAAGAGTAATCTATGACTTAGGTCTTGATAAAGGCTTTATGAATGGGAATTGAATACTCGGTTGAAACCTGCCGCGAATTAGAGGAAATCTTCCGAAATCAAAAAATCCTTCGTCCCATCCGCATTCAGCGATATGATCCGGGCACTGAGCTTAACTACGAAATCAAAGGCTTGGTTCCGGCAAGAAGAGGAAGGATAAAGTTAGAGGTGGAAAGGTTTGTTGGCGGCGGTTATGCCGGACAGGTCTACAAGGTAAAAGCCTTGGACATAAAAACAGCTGAGGGACCGCTTGAAGGATTTTTTGCCGGCCATTCCTATGCTATGAAGATTTTCATCCCTCCAAATGGATTTTCAAAGTGGTTCCGCAACATGATCTATGCTATCAGCTTTCAAGGGGCTTTCTCTCCTCAAGTCAATCCAGCAGCAGCACGTACAGGAGCATTATGGCAGAAGTTTATCAGGCGTGGTGCAGGATTGCAGTTCGGCACTGAGGAAAAAGTTGTCGACATTTTGGCCACCTTCGTTGATCCTGTACTCGGAAGCTGCGGAGAAATAAGCGAGTGGATTGATGGACGGATGTGGCGATTCGAAGTTGATGACAATTTGGATGCCAGACTGAAATGGAAAGTTGGAAGCCCTGGAGATGGACTGGGTTCTCCAGAGTACCGAGCAAAGCGGACCTTTATGACCCACCTTGTGCAACTGATGCATGAGATGGGAGCTTTTGAGTTAGCGCGTCAATACGAATGGTGGACTTGCAAAAGCCAACCCAATGTGCTCAAGCGGATCGCCAGCGATCCTGATCCTGCAAAAGGACATGTTGCAGTAGACTTTAAGGCTGGTCTTGCTCTTCTTCCTTTTCTTCCGATGTGCCCGGCCGATTTCAAACTCATCCTTCAAGGGATTGCCCGAGGCAGCTTGGTTCAATTCGACCGCAGCAGTACGGACAAGCTCAAGAGCTTTGTCCATACCAATTCTGAGATATTTGCCAGCATGCATGAGGCTGTAGAGGAACTTAAGCAGGTCGAAAAGTCTTACCGTAATTCCCTGCTGGATATAACTCATCATCACTTTAAATTAATTTACAGCACTGAGCTTTGGTCGTCGATCTTGAAGAGCAGCATAGAGAGCTGGAAAATTCGCAACATCATCGATGAGAAAGCCTCGAAGCGGCTGCTTAAGAGAAGATTCCTCACCTTAGTTCTTTACTTTCTAGGACTCATTCCCTTTTTAGGAAATTTTCTGCGTAAGCTATGGGGAAGAGAAGATTATCGTCGACACTATGGGCGTATGTTTACGAGCTCGAAATATTTCTCGCGTGCGGTCCGAGCCCGTATTGCTGAAACTCTTATCCGCTGGCACCGGGCAGGACGTATCGATATGAAGCGAACAGCGAAGCTGAGTGAGCATCCATTAAGATTTTTTATACACTTGCCACTCTCTATTTTTCCTGCAAAGATACACCTATTTTTCTCTGATCGGCGTTTCTTCCTGAAATCATTAGATAATGTTTTTGCCAGGCCCATACGACTGTACTTTAAAGTCGAAATTAGGGAGAAGTGGCTTCGCGAGATAATATCTCAGGGGCAAAAGAACGGGATGCTGAATAGAGAAGAAGCAGATCACATTATTTCCCAAATAAAGGAACCATTCATTCAGAAGTATTTGAAAAGTCTTGCTGTTCATGTTTGTACAGTTCCGGTAACACAGATTGTTTCGGTCGCTGTGGCTTTAATCTACATCATGCTCCATCCCGAATTATCATGGGAAGAAGCAATGGTGGCCGCAGGACTAATTCTAGCGCTTTTCCAGGTGACCCCTATTTCCCCCGGCTCGATCGTCCGAGGGCTGTACGTATCCATTCTTATCTTGCGTGAACGCAACTTCAAGGACTATAACATCGCTTTCTTTTTAAGTTTCGTTAAATATATCGGCTATCTGGCCTTCCCAATCCAGATGGCTTACCGGTATCCAGATTTCGCCCGCTTCATGGCTGGACACTGGGCAACAGGAGCTGTGCATATTGTGCCTGTTTTTGGAGAAAGAGGAGCGCTCCTGGAACATTACGTTTTTGACCTTTTTTACAACTTTCCCTTGAACATACGAAGACGCATCCGGCAACGCAGAGACCTCCGCACTAGCTTGGAGCCGAGGTACTGGCATGTTATCTTATGCGCGCTTGCAGGAGCTTTACTGCTCGCACTGACTGATGTAACTTGCTTTAAGCTTTCCGGACTCATCCCTAAATTAGGAGAAATCTGGTGGCTGGCATTATGGGTTCCTTTTTTTGCAGCCGCAGCAGTTACTGCTTGGGCAGGTGGGGCAGTCCTCTTGAAGCGGATAAGTATGGGTGCAATGTGCGGAGCCCTGATCGGTCTTATCTATGCAGTATCAAATACACTCCTAACAAATTTTTTTGCACAGGAAGGGAGTGAAGTGTTCATATCTCTGCAGCTTGCAGGTCGGATTGTACCGATAGCATTGTGGCGAATCTTTCTATTTACAATTGTTGCCATATTAGGTGCATTCGTAGCCGAAACGAGAAAAGTAAAATTAAAATCCCCTGCTGCTTTTGATTAAACAAGTAGGATAAAAATTGATATTTTAGTTTCTGGCTTCATGTCAGCTTGTCATATTAGACACTGCATGCATGGATTACTAATGAACCTGTCTTCTCAAATTTCTGCATCATTGTACTCTAATTAAAAGACAACCTTCAATCCTTCTCTTGCTCCTTCTGTTTGTGGAAATTCTTTCTGGGCCAAAGAGATTATTTTATCAATCTGGCTGTCAGGATGATCCGGATTAAAATGAGAGATAAAAAGCTTCGTTGTCTTAGTCTCTTTAGCTATCTTTGTCCCCTCGAGCCAGGTGCTGTGTCCCCAGCCTTGTTTTCCGGACTTGTACTCTTCAGGAGTAAAAGTTCCATCATAGATAAGAAAATAGGCCCCTGAGACAAAAGAAGCGAGCCTTTCATCTATTCCTTGTTCAGGATGTTCAGTATCAGTGGCAAAAATCACATTTATCTCATTTTCCTGGAAATTATAAGCGACAGAACCTTGAGGATGACTGAGAGGACAGTTAGAAACTTGAACTCCTCCAATAGTGAAGCTTTCCTCAGGAATTTTTACAAATTTTTTTTTGGATTTAGTATCTCGGAATTCCAATGGAAAGTATCTTCCGGCCATCAAACCGCTTAGATATATTTGAATGTCTTCAGGGCTGACAGGAGCGTAGAAGGTTATTATTGACTCGGGAAAATAGAGAGGTGCAAAAAAAGGAAACCCCATGATATGGTCAATATGGAAGTGTGTTAGAAGAATATGGATTTGAAGAGGCCTATTATTTATTTCCCTTATCAAGGTAGTACCCAGCTTTCTTATCCCTGTCCCTGCATCAATGATTATAATCTCCCCCTTGGAGGAAACTAATGAAGCACAAGGAGTTTGACCTCCATATTTATTGATATCTCTACCGGAAACGGGAATCGTTCCCCTCACACCCCAAAATGTAAGCTCCATTCTTCACCTTCCTCCCATGTTTCCTAAAAATAATAGACAACATCACGATCTTCTGGCGGGCGATTTTCTTTAAGTCTTCTACAGTAATCAATATATAGCTGGGCCAACATATTTTTTCTTTCCTCGCTTAAGATATTATTTTACTTTTGATTTTCATTTTTTCTATCTTACCTTATTAATATCGAATTTAAAAGTGAGTTAGAATCTAATCGTCTTTAAAAAAGAGTCTTTCTCCATTCTCTTTCTATAATCTCCATTTCAGGCATAAAAGTAAGATCGAACACCTGCTTTTTATAATTAATAGGATATGTAAATTGTTCTAATGATAAATGATAAACAAGCAAGGGATTATGCAATAAAGAAGGTCGCAGGAAGGAAAGCTCAAGTAGTGGAATAATCCTGGTCATCAGGCTTGGTTTGAGGACGCACCGAAATGTCTGGCTTACTGGCAGGAATCTACATCAGGATGCAGTATTTGTATTGCTGTCTGCCCCTGGTCGAAGAAAGACAAGACAATAATCCACTCTATAGTCAAAGCCTCCAGCGCAAAGATGCTATTCCTTGATGGATTTTATACATCGATGGATGAAGCCTTTGGCTATGGGAGTCAGAAGAGTGCAGCAAAATGGTGGAACCTAAACCTCCCTGAATATGGAATTGATACAACTCAGTGGAAAGGATAAGTCATGGAAGATAAAAAAATCTACTCTACTGTAAAAATCAGGAAGAGACGATGGTATACCTGGATTCTATGGTTCCTCTGGCTTGCCTGGGTTTTCTTCTGGGCAGAGGGTTCCCTGGGTTCGTGGAAGGAAATGGAGTCAAGAGCTTCTGTAATCTCTCTTTTGATTTTTTCTGTAAGCTTGTGCCTAGGAGTATTGGTCTGGTTGATGAACTGCATCAGATCGAAAAAGCAAAATCTTTCATAGAAAAAATAGGTTGTTGGCTTTTACTGCTCCTTGTAATCTTACTCAGCTACTCCTTCTTTGGTGGCGGGGGAATTGAAATATCCATCACATTCACCGTTCCAAGAGAAGAGAGGGGTTTGTCAAAATCTTCCTTTTTGCCAACCACTAAGATTTGGACTTTATCCGGATGGAGGTACTTTTTTGCTACACGTAGAACATCTGCCTTGGTTACTTTTTCTACTCCCTCCTTGACTTTTTCCATAAAATTCATGGGGTAACCAAAGAAATCATACGTCATTAAACGATTAACAATCTTAGACCGGCTGTCAAAGTTGAAGACATAAGAATTAAGGTCCTGCTCTTTAGCTTTCGCCAGCTCATCATCACTAACCTCTTCTTTAGTAATCCGCTTCATTTCTTTAAGCATCAATTCTATGGCGTAGACAGTAGACTCGGATTTAGTCTGAGCTCCGGAGCTGAAGACTCCGGGAACCTGGTAATTAGCTCCGTAGCTTCCCCAAACACTGTAGGCAAGGCCTTCGTCTGTCCTGATTTTATTAAACATTCTGTCAAAAGAGAGAATCCTGTTCATGACACTCAAAGCCGGGAAATCAGGATTTTTCCTCAAACCTCCTATATGGCCGATAAGAATGTGCGATTGGTTTACATCTGGCTTGTTGATAAAGTTGACCGTATATTTATATTCGTAAGCAACCTCGGCCGCCTGTGGAATCGAGACTTGTGCTTGTTCCCATTTCCCCAGATGTGTTTTTATCTTAGACTCCATTTCTTTGCTGTTGAAATCTCCCCAGACAGCAACTATGGTATTGTCTGGATAGAAAAAGGTATTATAAAAATCAACAATATCCTGCCTTGTTATGGCATCAACGGTAGCGTACTCCGGCTGATTGGAATAGGGGCTATCTTTCCCGTAGATTAACTTTTCAAACTCACGGAATGCAATCTGTCCTATATCGTCATTTCGCCTGGAAATAGCTGTATTCTCCAGGACTTTGGCCAACTTGATTTTATCCTCTCTAAATGCCGGGTTCATCAATATATCTGCAAGGATCTCCAGGACTCTGTCTACATCCTCCTTCAGAATAGAAACTGTAATCATGCCTGAAACCCTGCCTATACTTGTTTCAATACTTGCAGCCATGGTCTCAAGTTCTTTGTCGATTTCGTCCCCTGTCATCGTTGTTGTTCCGCCGGTGCGGAGTACCTGTCCGGTAATGGAGGCTAATCCAATCTTTGAAGGCAGCTCAAAAACAGAGCCCGTGTGAACCATTGCCCGAATGTCTATGGTGGGATACTCATGATCCTCCACTAAAAAGAGCTTTAGACCGTTTGCAAGCTCGACTTTTTCTATCGTGGGCATTTTAATCGGATTAAGAGGAGGAAAAATAAACTTATCCTTAGGGCTCTTTTGAGCAAAAACTGAATTAACGCACAAAAGGACTGCAAGTAAAAGAACCAAAGCCTGTGTGTTTTTTAATGTTTTTTTTGTTTTTCTCATTGTCTCTTCCTTTCTTTTACTTACTTTTCAGGAATAATCTCGCCGATTGTCCTATTTTTCTTTACCAGATATTTCTCGGCAACCCTCTTGACATCATCTGCTGTAACAGCTTCGATTTCTTTCACCCTGTCAAATGCATCATCTATGCCTCCTAAGACTACTTCAGCGTAGGTCAACAGCCGCGCCATACTAGCGTTTGACTTCATCTGGTTCATGATGCTTTTAATTGCGTTCCGCTTAAATTTTATCAACTCATCAGGAGTTACCGATTCCTTTTTAATTTTCTCTATTTCCTCATTGATGAGTTCAAGACATTCAGCAGAAGTATGGCCTCTCGAAGGGACAGCATAGATAGCTATGAGATGGGGAAATTTTTGACCCGGGAATCCAGTGAGACCAACGGTTAAGACAGCAACTTTTTTCTCTATAACTAAAACCCTGTAGAGCCTTGAAGACCTTCCCTGGCCGATGATATTAGCTAGAGCCTCCAGAGCAGCATTATCATTATGCCGGACACCGGGCCTGTGATAGCCAACAATTATTACAGGCTGGGATATTGTCGACACAGTTACCCGCCGCTCTCCCCACTGTTCGGGCTCTCTTGTCCTGATTTGTTCTGGTTTGGGGCCGCTGGGAATCCTGCCAAAATACTCCTCTGCCAATTTAAACACTTCCTCGGCCTTGACATCACCGACAATACCTGCCGTTAAATTGCTTGGTCCGTAGAATGTTTTAAAGTATTCCTCAACGTCTTTGCGGGTGATTGACTGTAAATCTGACATATGGCCGATAACATGATGATGATAAGGATGAGCTTTAAAAGTAGTGGCCAAAAAATCTTCAATCAATCGTCCCATAGGCCTTGTCTCCAGGCCGAGCCTTCTCTCTTCCATCACAACATCTCTCTCCTTGTAGAATTCACGGAAGATTGGATTGAGAAATCTGTCCGAAGTCATAGCCATCCAGAATTCGAGTTTGTTTGACGGGAGACTGTTTATGTATTGAGTAGCATCAAAATTTGTGTAAGCATTAACTCCCCGGTCGCCTTCTCGCATCGTCATATTAAAGTATTCGTTGGTGACAACATATTCTTTGGCCTTCTTGCGTAATATCTCGAATTTCTCTTCCATCGCTTTGATCTTCTCTGCGTCAGGCTCAGGCTTGGCTTTTTCTATTTTAATCTGCTCATAAAGGGCGTCCAATTCTTTGAGTGCCTGTGCTTCTTCTTTGAAATCTTTGGTTCCCACAATCTCTGTGCCCTTGAATGCCATGTGTTCTAACAGGTGAGAAATACCTGTTATCCCATATGATTCATTGGCACTCCCCACATCAGCATACACGTGGAAGGATACAACAGGAGCGTCATGGCGTTCGAGAACAATGAATTTCATGCCGTTTTTTAGCGTGTGAACTTTCACCTGACTTTTAATGGATTCAAAAGTTTGAGCCAGGAGTGATAAGCCGCAGATTGAAATGATGATCAGGAAAAAAGCAAGTTTGTAGTAAATTCTTTTCTTTACATGCATACTTAAACCTCCTTTCTATAATTTATCAGTGTGAGATAATTTAAAATATTGTGTACAAAAGCAAAGTAGTTAGCCACTTATTTATGATATTATACTAAATATGCCTGAATATTTGAATATTTATGATGAATAAAATGTTCCCAGGTCTATTTCTTGATTTTTCTCAGGCCTAATTCCTCGAGCTGCTTTAGCTCAATCTGCGAAGGGGAGCTTGTTAGTAAACACAGGGCGCTCGTTGTCTTGGGAAAAGGGATTACCTCGCGGATGGATTCTTCACCAGCCACCATCATGACCAGGCGGTCAAATCCTAATGCGATGCCGCCGTGAGGAGGAGTACCGTAGTTCAAGGCTTCCAAGAAAAATCCAAATTTATCTTCAGTTTCTTTCTGGCTCATTCCTAGAGCTTTGAATATTTTCTTCTGAAGATATACATCATGAATCCGCTGAGACCCGCCACCAATCTCAATTCCGTTGAGTATCAGATCGTACGATTCTGCCCTTACCTTGAGAGGATCTTCTTCAAGCAGGGAAAGGTCATCTGAGTGGGGAGACGTGAAAGGATGATGCATTGAGACAAGACGTCCCTCTTCCTCGCTCCATTCAAAAAGCGGAAAGTCTGTTACCCAGGCAAATTGGAATGTATCGTTTGTTTTCTTTTGGTTGATTAAATCTCTTCTTATATCGCCTAAAATCTTTAGTGCTATTTCTTTTTTATCAGCTATAAGCAAAGCTAAGCCTTTTTCTTCTCCATCAAGGTTTTCCCAGATTAAGTTTAAATCTTTTTCCGGAATTCTAAGGGAAGACTTAAGCCCGTCTAATTTTTTTATCCAGATTATTCCTTTTCCTCCAAGACTCTTGGCTCTCTGGTCAATCTCAGAAAGCTCACGCCTGGAGAGGTTAATCTCAGATTCAAGGAGCAGTCCTTTTAAAGCTCCACCATCAGAGATATTTTGCTTTATGATTACTGAATCTATTTTTGGCGCTACTTCTGATAAATCTTTTATTTCCATCCTGGAACGGATATCAGGCGAATCTGTCCCATATTTTTCTAAGCTAGCGTTGTATGTTAACCGGGGAAAAGGTTGTTTCACTTTTGCATCGATAAGAGCAAACACAGAAGCCATCATGTCTTCAACCAAGTCGAAAAGCTCCTCTCTCTCAGTAAAACTCATTTCTATATCAATCTGGGTAAATTCAGGCTGGCGGTCAGCCCTTAAATCTTCATCGCGAAAACAGCGGACAATCTGAAAATAGCGGTCAAATCCTGCAATCATCAACATCTGCTTAAACAGTTGAGGAGATTGGGGAAGAGCATAAAATCGGCCCTTGTAAATACGGCTGGGCACAAGGTAATCTCTGGCCCCTTCTGGTGTTGATTTGGTCAGAAAAGGCGTCTCTATTTCCAAAAAGCCCTTATCGCTCAGGAAATTACGGACACACAGCGCAGCGTGATGCCTGAGTCTCATATTCCGCTGCATAGAAGGACGCCTCATATCCAGGAACCTGTACTTGAACCGGAGCTCCTCCGAGGCCTGAGGAGGATCTGTGATGACGAATGGAGGGACTTTTGATGGGCTCAAAATTTCAAGAGTTTCTGCCTCAATCTCTATTTCCCCTGTAGGAAGCTGGGGATTCAGAGCACTCTGTTCTCTCTTCCTCACAACACCCTTTATGCCCACAACACTTTCCATCCTGATTTTCTTAGCTTCTTCAAGAAGATCTCCTTTGCTCGATGAAAAAACAACCTGAATTAATCCTTCTCTATCTCTGAGGTCAACGAATACCAAATTTCCTATATCCCTAAGTTTTTGAACCCAGCCAAAAAGTGTCACCTGCTTTCCTACATGCTTTTTTCGAAGTTCACCACAATAAGCTGTCCTGCGCCATTCTTCCTGTTTTTTTTCTCTTTTTTTGTTCTTCATCCTTACACTCAGAAAGGTTAAGAAGACTTTAGAATGATTTTTAGTATATCCTCCTTAGATCCTTCTTTTTGAATTCCAGTTGTCATGTCTTTGAGCTGATACCGCCCCTTTTTTACCTCATCCTCCCCTATTATTAGAGCCCAAGTAGCTCTTAGTTTATTAGCCCTGCTCATCTGGCTTTTAAGGTTTCTTTGTTTGTATTCTACAAGGCATTCAACGCCTTTTCTCCGGAGGAACCTTGCTAATTCCATCGTTTCTTTTTTTGCATCATCTCCTAAGTATGCAAGATAAAGGAATTTTGACTTCTCTTCTTTATAAGAAACTACAGAAATCAACCGCTCCATTCCCACAGCAAAACCAATGCCACAGAGTTCAGGCCCTCCAAATTCTTCCACCATATAATCATATCTTCCTCCTCCCAGGATAGCGTTTTGAGCTCCCAGACGGGAAGAGATAATCTCAAAAGCAGTTTTAGTATAATAATCCAGGCCTCTGACCAGGCGGGGTTCTATTTTATATTTTATTCCATAAAGCTCAAGGTAAGAGCAGAACTGGCGGAAATGCTCCTTACATTCCTCACAGAGATAATCAATTATCGAAGGAAACGATTGTGATGCTCCTTGGCAGGATTCTTTTTTGCAGTCAAAGATCCTTAACGGATTTGCCACAGTCTTTCTTTGACAGTCTGAACACAGCGATTCTCTGGTCTTTTGAGCACGGGTTCTTAAATCTTGAAGATAGCGAGGGTGACATTTTTTACAACCTATGGAATTCACTAAAGTTTCAGTCTCCAAGACTTTCAGCTCTTTAAGAAGATAATCAGCCATTTCCACAATCTCAGCATCAATAGCTGGATCTTTTTCTCCAAAAACCTCGATATCCATCTGATGAAACTGGCGGAAGCGTCCCTTTTGAGGCTTGTCGTAGCGGAACATGGATCCTATGTAATAAAACCTTAAAGGTTTAGCTTTAAGGTAGAGACGGTTTTCGATGATTGAACGAACTACGGAAGGTGTGTACTCTGGACGAAGTGTTAGAGAACGACCTGCTCTGTCTTTAAATGTATACATTTCTTTATTAACTATGTCGGATGTCAATCCTGTTCCTCTCTCGAATAGCTCAGTTGCTTCAAACACTGGAGTCCTAATTTCTTTATATCCGTAATGTTCAAAAATTGTCCTGGCAACTTGCTCTACTATCTGCCACTTTTTTACTTCTTGAGGGAGTATGTCTTTTGTTCCTTTTACGGCTGATACCAGCTTTTCTCCTTGAGTTCTGTCTTTCATTTTTCGATAAACACTCCAATTTTTCTGAATTTTTGGTATCTTGCTTTAAGCCTTTCTTCTGGGGACATTTCCTCCAGTTTTTTTAACGTTTGACTAAGCTCTTTGTCTACATTTTTAAAGGTTTGTTCATGATTGATATGGGCACCTCCAGGAGGTTCAGCAATAATTTTATCAATTATCCCCATTTCTAATAAATCCTTTGCTTGTATTCTCATTTTTTCAGCAGCTATACTAGCAGCATTCTGGTCCTTCCATAATATGGCTGCACATCCCTCAGGAGAAATAACAGAATAGAATGAATACTTGAGCATGAGAATTTTATCCCCCACCCCTATAGCTAAAGCTCCACCACTTCCTCCTTCGCCGATGACAATATTGACGATTGAAATCCTCAGTTTTGATATCTCCCTTAAATTATAGGCAATAGCTTCAGCCTGGCCTCTTTCTTCTGCTTTGATACCAGGAAAAGCCCCTGGAGTATCGATTAATGTTACAACTGGAAACCTAAATTTCTCTGCCAGCTTCATTACTCTCAAGGCCTTACGGTAGCCTTCTGGATTGGGCTGACCAAAATTTCGCTCAATCCTTTCCTTTGTCGATCTTCCCTTCTGGTGGCCGATAAAAGCGGTTGTTCGACCCTTATAAAACCCGAGTCCTGCCACAATAGCGGAATCATCTCCTGCACGGCGGTCACCTTTTATTTCCATAAAATCATCGGTGAGATAATCAATATAACCAAGTGTATAAGGTCGCTTCGGATGGCGGGCTATCTGAACAATGTGCAAAGCTGTCAGACGAGGATTGATCTTGTCCCATTCTTTTTCTATCTCTTTTCTGAGGAGTGCAGTTTTTTCTTTCTTTTTTGGGTCTTCACTGTATTCAAGCTCGTCTATTTGCTCTTTAAGACGGATAATTTTTGTTTCTAATTTATAAAAGTCTGCTTCCATTTTCATGATGCCTGAAATAAAAAAGAATTAATTTACCCGTTTATTCTATAGAGTTGGATAAATCCAGTCAAGCAAAGGAATTCTATGCAAGCATCTTTTTCTCCCTTTATGCAAGGAAAGAGGGCAGAAGGTAAATTAGATTGAAGAGGGAAGAGCGAAAAAGGATGTTTTATTTAAGGAGAAAGGGAGGGAACTCTATTGCTTTTTCCGAAATGACAACTCTATTTTTCCCCATTCTTTTGGCTTGGAACATGGCCTGGTCAGCAAGACTTGTAAGCTCGGTGGCTACTTTCTCATAGTTTAGCTTAATTATCCTATTACCATAAATTTTTTGGTTTTCTCTTTCCCGACTGAAGCATTGAGATACCCCTGAACTTATAGTTTTATACACAATTTTTCTTTCTGGCTTAAATCTAAAATTCTGAAAGATATTTCTGACTCTTTCTGCAACAATATACGCTTCATAGGAGCTAATTCCAGGAAGTATAATTGCAAACTCTTCTCCTCCAAACCGTGAAGCCCAGTCAACATCTTCTCTGATGTTCTGGGAAATAACTTGGGCAATTACTTTCAGGATTTCATCGCCTTTTAGATGATGATACAAGTCGTTATAATCTTTAAAATTATCTATGTCTATCATGATAAAGGACAAGCAACTCTTCCATCTTTCAGCTCTTTTAATTTCCTTGGGTAAATTCTGGTTAAAGTATCTTCTATTATACAATCCTGTGAGTTCATCAGTGATTGAAAGCCTTTTTACCTTCTCTTCCAGCCTTTTTTTCTTTGTGATATCTTCGATTACTGTATCATGATAGATTATCTTTCCTCTAGAGTTCTTAATTGCTGTTGAAGTCAAAGATGCCCAGAAAGTGGTACCGTCTTTCCTTTTTAAACTTAGTTCCTTATTTTTAACTATGCCATTTTCTTCCATTTCCCTTACGTACTTTGTCCTATCTTCTGGAGTTTTATATAAATCATCTCCGTTGAGAGAAAGAAACTTCATTGAATCTCCATAGCCAAACATCTCAACACCAGTAGGATTAACTTCTAGAAGTTTGCCTTCGGGAGTTGCTCTAAAAATCCCTACTTTTACGTTGCTCACTAATTCGCGGTATTTTTCCTCAGACTCTCTTATCTTTCTTGCGAGTATTCGGCGTTGAATGAGCTCTGAAATCAGGTTAGCAAAAATTTCTAACGGACGCACCATTTCATCAGTGGGGATTGATCCACTTTTGGAGTCATCCACAGAAATGATTCCAATCAGTTGACCTTTTGAATCTTTCATAGATACAAGCAGATTGTCTTCTCTATGCCAGCAACCTTTCTTCTTTGGGTATGATTTTTCCCCGTAAATGACAGCATCTTGGTCGAGAATGTGCTTTAAATAATGGGGAATATAGCATGATTGATTGCCAACTTTTATGCATTTTTCAAAGTAATTTAGATACTTCTCCTGAGGCATCTCTATGTTTTTCACTCTTTCTAGATCTGTCTTTTTAATTCCTTGATATCCTATAATCTCCCTGTATGGCGGGTCTTCCTTAAAATAAGAAATGAGAGCGCGGTTAAAATCTGAAATATCTACAACTGCTCGAGAAATCCTTTCAAAGAGTTCTTTTTCATCCTCGATTGACAAAATGTCAGCAGTAATTTCTGCAAATTTTTCAATCTGTTGAGTTTTTTCCTCTATTCTCCCCTCTACCTTCTTTCTTTCTGTCATATCTACGTCCATGCATACTGCAATGGGTTCTTGTCCTGGCAGGAAAACAGGAAAAAGCGATGATAGGATGAATCGATCATTTCCTCTCTCGTTGAATGTCTTCCATTCCTTTAAGGAGACTGGTTTCCCCAGCGTCAACACTTTTTTTATAAGCCTTTTATGCTTTTTTTCAGCGGACTCGGATAAAATAATGCCGCCGAGTCCTTTCCCGATTACTTGTTCCTCCGATACCCCGTACAGTGTTGATGAGGCTTGGTTCCAGAAAATTACTTCTCCCTTACTATTGTATCCTTGAATAGCCAGATTAGGTGCATTATCTATGATAGCTTTGAGTTTTTTCTTAGCACTTTCTGCCTCTTCGTAAGCATTATGTAGCTTTTTCATGGTCTGTTTACTTTCAGTGATATCGCGGAAGCTCCACACTCTTCCTGCTGGTTTGCCGTGGACTATCTGCGGCTTAGAAATGCATATAAAAACTCGTCCATCTTTTAAATGTAACTCCTCAAAACTTTCTGCCAGTGGAGCGTTATACATTTCACGAATCTTATTTTTAAACCAGTTAGGATCATTTAACTGACTGAAAACAAAGGTTTTTGCTTTGTGATTATTCTTTGAGTTTAGAAACTCTTTGGGGATTCTCCAAAGTTCAATAGACCTGCGGTTAAAAACAGTTATATTTTGCTCAAGGTCAGTGATTATAATGCCTTCAGTTGTAGATTCTATGGCTGTATCCAGCACAGAAAGGTTTTCTATCTTGTCTTTCTCAGCTTTTTTGCGGTTAGTGATATCCCTAGCAATTCCGCAAACAGCTACGATATTATTTCCCTTATCTTTTATTTTATTTGTGTGGACTTCCAAGGTGATTCGTTTTTTATCGGAGGTAATAACCTCCACTTCAAAGGGAGGAATACGCTTTTTATCATAAACTTGAGCGAGCAGTTTTTTTAAGTACTTATGATATTCTGGAGCCACAAATTTCCATAGGCTGCCTTTCAATAGCTCAGAAAGGGGAATTCCTGTTAACTTTTCAGTAAACCTGTTAACAGATAAAAAATTGCCGTTCAAATCGATTGTAAAAATAACATCAGGAGAATAATTGATAAGCCAATGAAGCATTTCCAAGGATTCTTTAGAGTTGTTCTTATTATTGAACGGATCAGGCACAACCGAGCCTGATTTGACTGCACATCTTTTATCTTGTGTTATCAATGACATATTATTCCTAAAATTCTACACAATCCTTTTCTTAAAGAAATTAAGTCAATCTAAGAAATAAGTAAATCGCCTTGTTCGGTGATTTTCAGGAGGGATTTATTTATGTCTTACAAGTAAAAAAGGGGGGGACTCAACTCACCCCTTATAGTTAATCTTGATATTTTCGAGTTATAGGCAATTATTATTTTAAGGGTATTCTTATGGATAAATTATAGTGTTTTTTGTATGATCTTCTCTCGAGAAAATCAAAGAAAAACCAATACTTATTCCTTGATTTTTTTACAGGGAATCCAAATTTCTGTTCGAAGTTCCTCGGGTTTGACTTTTGATGGATCCTGATCCAGGTAGCTTTCTGCAATAGGTCCAGCCGGCATGTAATGGTTCATCTGCATCCATTTGAATATCTTGGGATATGTCTGGCCTACACTCTCATAAGATCCGGTGTGAATCGCAGCGGCAACAGTTGTAAAGCTCCACTGTTTTTTCACTAAAGGCGCCAGAACAAGACTTTGTGGGGTTATGGGAAATCCTATTTCCCACTTTAATTCTTCAGGCTTCACCTCTTCTGGGCTGTTATAATAGATGCCAATCATGGGTCCTCTAGGAAAGAGGTTTTGCCCCTTTATCTCTTGTATTAATCTGCCGATTACAGTTTCAATATCTGAAAAAGGACCTTTATGGGTAATACAGCAGTAAGTAAATGGTGCAACTTCTTTAACAGATACAGTGATCGTCTCCGATGTTTTTTCCTGGAAGCTCAGGATTAGTGTAAAAGAGGAAATTAGAAAGAATATAAGAGTCATAGCTGTTGTTTTTTTCACTTTTACCTCCTAAAGTGACTTTTTAATTCTTGTTTTATTATTTCCCTTTCCTATTCACAAAATACTTCAAAGAGTAACTACCTTATTTTTTGCAGTTATACTTTTTTTAACTATTTTTTCCCTCTTACATGTTTGTCAAACCATTCAAACATCTCTGCCAGTACATGTAGGCCTGATTCTCTAGCTCTGTATCCATGGCTTTCATTAGGAAGCATAACGAGTCGAACTGTGGCCCCATAGCCCTTTAGAGCATGAAAAAGTCTTCGGGATTGAAGAGGGTACGTCCCAGAATTATTGTCTGCCTCTCCATGAATGAGAAGAATAGGCTCATTGATCTTGTGGGCATGCATAAAAGGAGAAACTCTGAAATAAACTTCCGGAGCCTCCCAGAGAGTCCTCCGTTCATTTTGAAACCCAAAAGGTGTCAGGGTTCTGTTAAAGGCTCCGCTCCGCGCAATCCCTGCTGCAAAGAGGTCGCAGTGTGCCAGCAAGTTGGCAGTCATGAATGCTCCGTAGCTGTGCCCTCCAACTCCAACTCGTTTAGGATCGACGATGCCCATAGAATCCAGTTTATCGATGGCTGCTTTTGCACTGCTGACAATCTGTTCAACAAAAGTATCGTTCATAGTTTCTGGATCTCCCACAACTGGCATTTGGGCTCCATCGAGAACTGCGTATCCTTGTGTTACAAAGAAAAGCTGGGAAGTTCCCCTGAAAAAGGTAAAACGATGGGGTGAGCCTCTTACCTGTCCAGCGACCTTTGGATCGGTGTATTCGCGAGGATATGCCCACATCACGAGCGGCAACCTCTCTCCTTCCTTATAATCTGGAGGCAAATATAGAGTCCCGGATAGCTCAACGCCGTCTTTCCTCGTGTATTTTATCAGTTGCTTCTTCATGCCTGTAAGTTGCGGAGCAGGATCTTTAAAATCCGTTATTGCTTTCCGCTTTTTATTCTTCAAATCTACAATGAAGTAGTTAGGGGGCTCGGACTTTGATTCGTACCTGGTGATGATTAGGTCTCTTGATTTTCCTGCAAAATCAATGAATTCCTCATAGCTTTCTTCCCCGCACTGGAACAGTCGTTTCTTTTCCATCGTTTTCAAATTTACTGTATCCAGGAATGGCATGTCACCTTTTGGGGAGGCCCCTCTTCCGGAAAGGTATATCCAGTCCTTATCCTGAAGAAGAATCCATTCTCCAGATTTTGTGATTGTAAATACAGGGGAACCGGGATCGTTGTATCGGTCGTGGATGCTGAGGTCGAATATTTTCTTTGGAGTTTCGCTCCGGTCATCAACATTCACAAGATACGTAGTCCTCCACCTTTTCTTCCAGTCGTATTCTAAAACCATGGCTTTCCCTACCGGTCTTAGCCAAAACATTCCTGAATACCGGTGCTGAATCTTCATCACTTCCTTAGCATTATCTTTAAAGGGCGAAGAAATAGTCATGAGTTTGTCCCTGTGTGGAACTTTTTTTTCTGGATCACCATCGTCCAATGCTTCCACCCAGATGAGCGCGGCAGGTTTAAGCGGCCGCCATTCAACAGATCTCGGTCCCGTGGGAACTCCCCTCATTGGAACCTCATCAGCAAGAGGGAGATCTGCCAGCAGATGGACAAGATTTCCCTCCCTATCCCATATTTCTAGAGTATGTGTGAAATAGTAGTAAGGAACACTGTAAGAAAAAGGTTTTTTTATATTGTAGACGAGAAGCATATTTTCGTCTGGAGATGACTCTGCGAAACGATATATTCCAGGGGTTCCAATATCTCTGCTGTTTCCCGAAATAACATCGATTTCCATGATTTGGGATGTGGTGTAGTATTCGAACAGTTTCTCATCATAAGGATTTTTCAGCAGGTCCTGGTAAGTCCAGACCTTGGCAAATTTTCCTGATGACTCCTGGATGTTAGGACCAACAGGAACTTCGGGTTTCTTCGGAGGATCTCCCCGATTTTCTAAAATAGTGTAAATGAGAAGATGGCGGTTGTCCGGAAGCCATGTAAATCCAGAGTTCAAAGTTGCATTGATTATCGGTTTTGTAAGAGCCTTGGCTTTTCCTGCTTCTACATCAGCCACCCAAAGCTCGACACCATCATCAACATACCGGGTAAAAGCCAACCAGTTGCCATCGTTAGACCATCGAGGTAAGCCAAGTTTTGCTCCCTCTGGAATAGCAATATGCTTAGTATCCCCTGTTTTTATAAACTTTAGAATTAGTCCAGTGTAGAAAGTTGTCTGCTGACGGCTGTTGTATTTGGGAGTAATCCTCATACCAGCAAGCCTGAGCAGTGGCTGAGCCATGTAGGCAATTGAAGGCATTGATTCATATTCTACCAGAAGTGTTACATTCCCTGTTGGGCTCATAAGTGCTCGAGGGAGTGGAGGTGCATCAACAATATCTACTATTGCTTGTGATGGAAGTTTATATGGTTCTTGAGTAAAGAGTACGGTAGTTAGCAAAAAAACAGAAATTAGGGAAAAAAATAAAGCATTTTTTCTCATCAAAACTCCTCCTTATTTTGTTAAATCTTCTTTTTTGCTTAATCATATTTTATATCTAATTATGAGCTCAATTTCAAATCCGTAAGCATCTTTTTTTCCGTGATAAGGAAAAAAAGCGTGGGTATACGGTGAAGAAGGTCGTATAAAGGCTGAGCGGGCATGTGGAGTCAGGCTTTATTACGAAGAGATGCCCAAAGCATAAAATCTATTCCAATGCTAACCATAATGACAAAGCCTGACCCCGAGAGAAGAGCGAAGCCTGAATCGAGCCGCTTTGGCTCGCTGGGGCAAAGCGAGCGTGCCTTCAAGCCGTATGCCTATCGCTCAATGACTATTTAATTTTCATCACGGAAAATGAAATGCTTCCAATTTATGCTTCTATTGGACAATTTTTGTATCATACTCCTTATTTTTTTAGAATGGAGTAGGATATAATCTTCTCTCAAATTCCGAACGGGCCTTATTATGATCTGGAGTTTGGACAGGAAATGAATACAATAGTTTTGAGGAGGTCTCATGGGTAATACACCAAGAATAAAGTTTTTTATCGTAACTCTTATCACTTTTCTTTCTCTGATTTTTTCAAGCTGTTCTCAGAATAAACTTCCTCCAGCAGACCTGGTTTTACTCAACGGGGATATTTACACAGTAAATCCAGATAATTCTACAGCGAAAGCTCTGGTTGTAAGCAGGAATAGAATAGTGGCAGTATGTAAGGAGAATAAGGAAGCTGAACAATACATCGGAAAAGAAACAAAGGTCATTGATTTAAAAGGAAAATTTGTCCTGCCTGGAATTATTGATGCTCATGTTCACTTCAACAGCGCTGGATCACTGATTAACAATGCCAACCTGATGACTGTTTCAGACGAGGAAGGGCTTAAAAAGGAAATAGAAAGAGTCGCTTCAATCCTCGATGATGGAGAGTGGATTACTGGAGGACTTTGGGGAGCTTATGAACAGTGGGCACTGGGTGATGCTGGCGAGAAACTGTCAGAAAAGAAGGAGCCG
Organism: Candidatus Aminicenantaceae bacterium; assembly: GCA_041862375.1. GTDB lineage: Bacteria > Acidobacteriota > Aminicenantia > Aminicenantales > Aminicenantaceae > WVZL01. The sequence continues at coordinate 3,472 of JBGVTE010000037.1, read as the reverse complement.
TGGAAGCCGAACCGATGGATGATAGATGACATAACCCCAACCAACCCCTGTCTTCTTAACCGTTATGACAGAAATATGTGGCTGGCAAACACCGCTGCCCTGCAAGCCGCAGGTTTAGATAAAGAAGTTATCGAGGGGATGGAAGTCGACGAACACGGCCGCCCAACAGGAATTATCCACAGACCTTCCCCCGCCTTCAGCAAGCTGTATGAGGCTCGAAAGCCAAAATCTCATGAGAGACTCCTCGACGAGAACCGCGTTGCACTTAAAGCCCTCAGTGAATCTGGAATTGTGGAGATTCACGATATTGCCAATCCACAGCAGACCGAACGGTTCATAGAGCTTCAGGAGAAAGGTGAACTTACCTGCCGGGTCTGGCTGAGGCCCGACCTTTCACGAGGAGCTGAGCTGAGTGAGAAGGGATTTATTATGGGGATTCACCCCAAGTCAAAAAAGAAGGATATGTGGCTCCGCTACGGCGCTCTGAAAGGTTACATCGATGGCATCATGGGAACTCATGGTGCCCTCTTTTTTGAGCCTTACGACGACCAGCCTGACAACTACGGGCACTGGCGCCGCCATACATCTGACGATCCTGAATACCAGGTTAGAAACATGGAGAAGATGTACAACCTGGTTAAAATAGGCCGGGAAGCAGGCTTTGTACCCAATGTTCACGCCATCGGAACAAGAGGCGTGGCTGAGATGCTTGACCTCTACGAGAGGCTTAAAGATGATGGTATAGACTTAAAAGGATTCAGGATTATCCACGCCCAGGTAATAAGACCACAGGATTTTCCCCGATTTAAAGCTCTAGGTGTAATCGCTGAAGTCAATCCCTATCATATCTCAGACGACATGCGCTGGATGGAGGAGAGAATCGGTAATGAACGATGCAAAGGAGCTTATGCCTTCAAATCTTTGCTCGATAACGGAGCATTGCTCAGTTTTGGCTCCGACTGGCCCGGAACGAGCGCTGCTCTCTACCATATGCATCCTAAGTATTTAATATATGCGGCTGTGACACGAAAAACACTCAAGGGAACTCCTGAAGGGGGCTGGTTTCCAGAGCAGCGGATATCAGTCGAAGACGCGATTAAAGCTTATACCATAAATAATGCTTATGCCGCCTTTGAAGATAATATTCGAGGCTCATTGGAAGAGGGGAAGCTTGCAGACATCACAATTTTTGACCGTAACTTGATCGACATCCCGGAAGATGAAATACTGAAAACAGAGGTTATCTACACCATCATCGATGGAAAAATCATATTTGAGAAAAAATAAAGAAATCAGAGCCTAGAGTCTTACAATTTTTATTCTTCCTGTTATAGCAATAGTTATCTTGTATTTTCCCCATGAGTTGGAGATGTAGATAGATGCTAAATTAGAAACAGTCCCTTGAGGATAAAAGGCAGGACTATTGTTAGCCTCAATTTTTACTCCTTCAAGGAAATGCTTTTCTTCTAAATTCCATTTTTTCTCATCTTGATCGTATATTTCTATTTGGTATCCTGTTGAATTAAATTTTATTCTCACATTCACTCCCTCAAATATTGCCTTGTGTTTGGCAAAATTCAAACGTGAATTTATTTCCCACACACACTTTTGAAGACGATATTTCGGCGCAAGAGCAAGGAATGATGAAGATGCCATGTATACCAAGACAGCTAAGATTGAGAGAGAAACAGTGACTTCAATCAGCGAAAATCCTTTCTTCAACTAAAAATCCTCCCACTCCTCTACTCTAAATGAAGAGATAAAGAGTACTGGTCTTGTTGTATGTGGTACATGCATGTCAAGATTGTCTCCTTCTAGCGGCCTGTCATCGAAAGTGATTTTTAAAGTGTTACGCTCTGAGATAAAATCAGATGCCTGAATTCCTCCCAGGATTTCAACTTCTCTTCCTTCTCCTTCAATAACAAAACCCTCTCCTGAAGCTGCCAGAGCTGCATGAACTTTTATCCTACTCTGAGTGGTTTTATCAATTGTAATTCCTCCTGTTGTTGTAATTTCATCCCAGAAGTTTTTTCCGGTGGAAAAAATAGCTAAGTGAGATTTTGAATCCTTGGCGTATGGAACTCCTTCCTGCCATTTTACACCTTGAAGGATAAGGTTAGAGGATATTGTTATTTTATCTGAAGAGATAACTGTTAATTGAATTCCCTCAAGAACAGATGGAATTTCTCTATCCTTAACTATCGTTACTTTTCCAGAAGAGTCGAGAATTCCCCCTCCGAGAGATTGTATTTTTCCATTAACTATGATTATGCCAAGGGGAATTAAGTCATAAGAGAGTGTTTCCAGGGAGGAAAAAAAGTACGTCCTGCTTCTTGAAGGGCTGTACTTCAGAATCCATTCTGCCTGGCTTATCCGAAAAGATATAACCTGGAAGTCTTCATCGATGGCAAGTACCATTTCGTCCACATCTCCTTGGACATAGATGCCCCCCAAACCTAAATCATCCTTGATTAAATAGACTCCATCAGGAACAGGCTCTTCTGATTCATCGAGACCGAGTGCAGTCCTGAGTTGTGCTGTAGAAAGATCCTGAGGATAGAAAATATTTATTTTTAAGGCCTTGCTGAGTTCTGATGGTGCTTCTTGAGGAATAAGTTCTTTTTCAGAGAAGATGATTCGTGGCTGAACACAGCTACTCCTTGAGGGAGTGATAGAAACATTGTTTTTTTCAGTGAAAATCTCTTCTTCCCCTGGCTTTAGAATTTTGTCTATGAGAAAGGGGAAGGAGGACAGGGGAAGATGACCAGCATGAACTCTCAGAGACGACAGAAGGGTAGACCTGCATTTCTGCTTGAAATAGTCCATGGTTCCCACGGAATTGATAGATGTTTTATACAGGGCAATGAAATAGTTATTTCCCTCAAAAAGCTGGTCAAGAGAACAATCAGTTCTGCTTTCCCAGTTCTGTTTTCCCCATGTCTCTGATATTACTAGAGGTAATTTAACATCTAAAATTAATTCAATTATCTTTGAACCATTACTTCGAACATCTTCCCTGAGCTGTTCTAATTGTTCTGAGGTGAGAATGGAAGGCGAAGATGCTTGAGTGATCAGGTTGACAAGGTTGTCGAATCCCTGTTTTATTCCGTTTTCAGAAGTATACTCTAGGAAAGTAGACTGCTTCTTAAAAAAGCTGATCCTAAGATGAATCTGAGAAAGATAGAGAAGACTTAATCCCAGTGCAGAGAAGAGAAAAAAGACAAAAATTGAAATTAGACTCATAGCACCTTTCCTGGCTTTTTTCTTGAGGCTTGAGTTATGGGGCATGAATAAATGCCAAGGCAACATTTTTAGGGAATACAGACATTTCATACCTGGTCTCCTTTTCAGATTTAAGAGCAAGGCTTAGATTTATTGTATGTAAGGTTCCTCCATAGATAATTTCAAAGGAGATGACATCTTCAAGAAGAGGCTGAGAAGGGCTGTTATTAACTTTTCTTCTTAATATGTG